>NZ_CP048114.1:2732904-3036560 GCF_010093025.1 Edaphobacter sp. 12200R-103
GGAATCAGCCGGAAGATCTGGTCGGCGCTGTCCTTTTTCTTTCCAGCAACTTTGCCGACATGATCGTCGGACATACCCTGATGGTGGATGGCGGTTGGACGATTCACTAAGCACTGTACTCATCGACGCATCCAAAGAGTCTCGCTGCGATGCAACGTATCTTTCGCTGAAGCAATAACCAAAGGACACAACAAGAATGAAGCTGAAGGGAAAAGTCGCAGTTGTTACAGGTGCCGGCCAGGGGATAGGCCGCGGCATCGCTGAAGCCTTCGCCGACCAGGGAGCCGATGTCGTCATCAATGACCTCACGGTTGATTCCCGTACGGATGAAGTCCTTAAAAATATTCAGAGCAAAGGCCGGCGTGCTGTCGTTATCGGAGGCAACGTCTCGTTGCGCGAAGACGTGGAACGTCTCTTTGATCAGGCATGGGATGCCCTCGGCCCTGTCGATATCCTCGTCAATAATGCCGGCATCGAAACCATCGTTCCCTTCATCGAGCTTACGGACAAGCAGTGGGAAGACGTAACCAACACCAATCTGAAGAGCGAGTGGATGTGTTCGCAGGCCTTCTGCAAGCGTCTCATCGCGGAAGGGCGCAAAGGCGCCATCGTCAACATCGGATCCATCCAGGCAGCCCGCGTACTGCCCGGCCGCACCCATTACGCTCCCAGCAAGCTTGCCATCGAGGCGATGACCCGTAACATCTCCGCTGAAGTTGGCTCCTATGGCATCCGCGTCAACTGCATTCATCCCGGCCTGATCGAAACCCCCATGATCCGGTGGGTGCTTGAAAGCCCCGATATTCTTCCTCATGTTGTAGCGCAGATCTCGCTTGGACGCCCTGGCCTTCCCTGCGAGATCGGATCGGTAGCGGCATTCCTCGCCTCCGATGAGGCAGCCTACGTAACTGGCCAGGCTCTGTATGTCGATGGTGGGTGGGTGGGCAAGTAGTCCTTGCCCCTTCGAAAGAAGAAAGGGCGCCTCGGCGCCCTCTTCTTTTGCTTCTCTGATATCGGAAAGCTATTTCTTTGCCACATCCCGCTCCGGCAGTGCGAAGACATAATATCCCTGCTTCTGATCTGCCGGATCTCCTGATTTCGCGTTTGCAGTCGGCTGATCGCCAACTCTCCTGTCGGAATTCGCACGCGCACTCATCGCAATGTACTGTCTGCCGTTTACCTCATAGAGGGTTGGAATCCCCTCAGGTCCGCCGGCCACCTTGAGCTCGGTGATCTGCTTGCCCGTGTCTTTGTCGTAGATGTGTATCTTGGAATCGGACCGGGTCCCCACAATAATGAGCCCGCCCGCAGTGACGACAGCACCTCCACGTGGCCAATAGCTTCCGGTATTCCGAATGCCTTTCTCGGCCAGTTCCGTAACTTCTCCCAGAGGAATCTGCCACTTGATCTCGCCTTTGTTCATGTCATAGGCGGTCAGGGTCGACCATGGAGGACTAATGGCTGAGAGTCCCTCCTTTGAGTTCATGTACCCGTATCCTGTCCAATACCGCGTTCCGCCAGGCCCCAGCTTCTCTGCCGCCTCCTTTGGAGGAGCCATGATTCGCGCCAGGACATCCGCCGGAAGATTCGCCTTTTCTGGAGACTTCAGATAGGCCAGCAGATGATCGATATCGGCATTATCCAGATCAGGGAATGCCGGCATCGGCGCCATACCGTTCTGTACGGCATTGCGAACACGATCTCCTCCTACACGATCCATCACTCCCTGAAGTGATGGAATCGCCGGTGGCTGGCCCTTGCGATCCGCCCCGTGGCAGGTCTGACAGTTCTGGAGATAGACCACCATCCCCTTCGTCTCCGGAGAGCCTGGGATCTCGCGCTTCGGCGGCTTAGGCGCAAGATGGAGGAGTGAAGGCGCATCTTTAGAGACAACATAATAGGTATTGGTGGCAGGATCGATCGAAGCCGATCCCCAGTTTGCCCCACCATTGTTCCCCGGCGTCTCCATCGTGGTCGCCAGGCTCGGCGGGGTAAAGATCCCTTCCTGTCTCGCAGCCTTTATCTGCTCCCGGATCTCCTCACGCTCCTTGGGATCGGAGATATAGGGATTCACCATATCAGGGGTGAACTTCTGACGCGCAAAGGGCGGGATGTGGATCGGGAACGGCTGCGTGGGCCAGCTCTGTTCGCCAGGCACGTCAGACTTCGGGACGGGCCGCTCTTCAATCGGCCAGATCGGTTTTCCGTTCGTCCGATCGAAGACGTAGACAAAGCCATTCTTGCCCGCCTGTACAACGACATCGACCATCTTCCCGTCGTGCTTGATGGTCATCAGCTTCGGACCCGTCATCAGGTCGTAGTCCCAAAGATCGTGATGAGTCGTCTGGAAATGCCAGATGTACTTTCCTGTACGCGCATCGAGGGCCAGCAGACAGTCCGAAAAGAGATTCATCCCGTGCCGGTCCGCGCCATAAAAATCATAGGTCGGCGAACCGAGCGGGAAGTAGACAATCCCCCTCTTCTCGTCGATGGAGAACTCACCCCAGTTGTTCGTTCCGCCTACATACTTGTAGGCATCTTTGGGCCATGTGTCATAACCCATCTCTCCAGGGTGCGGGATAGTGTGAAACTGCCAGACCAGCTTTCCTGTCACGACATCGAAGGCGCGAAGGTCTCCTGGAGGCGATTCATACTCTTCGCCTGTAGCGGCTCCTGTGATGTACAGGTTTTCGAACACGCGGCCCGGAGTATTAGACTGAATCTGCCGCATCGTCGATGGCTCGCGTCCCAATCCCTGCCTCAGGTCGACCGCTCCATCCTTCCCGAAGCTCTGAATGTCCTTTCCCGTACGCGCATCGATCGCATGAAGAAAGTTATTCATCGAAAACAGAATGCGCCGGTCCGACCGGTCCCTGCTCTCCCAATACGTCATTCCGCGGTGTGAGATCAGCCGTGGATTATGCGTGTCATAGGTCCAGATCTCTTTTCCGGTTGTTGCGTCCAGCGCGACCACCGTATTGTTCTTGCCATAGACATACATCACACCGTCGATGACAAGCGGATTCGATCCGTAGCGAAAGCCGTTGTTGCCCGCGGGGTAAAACCAGACCTGCTTCAGGTCCTTTGCATTTGTGCGATTGATCTGCTTCAGCGCAGAGTACTGATCGTCGCTGTTCGAGCCGCCGTAGGTCGTCCACGACACATTCGAAGCTCTTGTAGCAGCAGTCGCCGCATCGACCGTCTGCAAGGGATGCCGAACATACAATGCCGCAGCCGCCCCAACCACGAGAACCCACGTTCCCGCTTGCATCTTCCATGAAATTCGTTGCATCATGCCTGCCTCTTGCCCGTGGTCTTATGCGACAGCTCCGATTCGATCCATCGGTTCCTTAGGATCGCGCGGCTCTTTAGACTGGTAGCTCCCATCCCTTGCGACGGGGTCTTGCGAACAACGCGTTCGCACTCTCGGAATTCAAAAACCTTCTCTGCTTGCCGTTGAAGTGAAGCACCGTGCCGTGGTGCGCGATGGCAATGTTTCCCAGCAGACATAACTCTGTAATGTGCCCGCCATAGGCCCAGCTGCATGAAGGCTGTTTGCCCTGGCGGGCTGCGTCCACCCACTCTGTCCAATGACTCACCGGGCGCTCAATCGTCTTCGCTGGCCGCCTGAAGGTCCGATCCAGATCCTCTGGAAACAGCCAGACCTGCTTCTGCGCCCCCGGTTTACTGCTGTACACCGGCCCATAGACCAGCACACCCTTGCTGCCATAAATAATTCCCCCGCCCGTCGGCAGAGGCTCATCCTTCTTCCATCCCGGAGGGGCCGGCGGCGTGTCGTACCCCCACCACTTGATCGACACTGGCCCGCGGCTCCCCTTTGCCGGGAATCGATAATTCACATGCGACACACGCGCAAACATCTCCTTCGCAATCGCGCCTGAATATCCCGCATCGGCATCTCCCTCAATCGTCTCCGGATAGTCCAGCTCCAGCGCCCACACCAGAGGATCGAGAAAGTGCGGCCCGTGATCGCCCAGAATTCCCGTTCCGAAGTCCTCCCAATTGCGCCAGCGCAGCGGAAGATACATCGGGTTATAGGGCCGCATGGGCGCCGGGCCCACAAAGAGATCCCACTTCACCTCATCCGGAGTCGGAATCTCGCGATGGACCTGCTCCACATCGGAGTAGGGATTGATGTACCGCTTCCCCGCTGCCCAGTCCGTCTGGAATACGTCAGCCCGCGTCACCTCACCGATGGCGCCCGCGCGAATCCACTCCACGATCAGACGAACATCTTCCGAGGCATGCCCCACGATGCCCGTCTGCGTCGCCTGCTTCGGATGCCGTCGCGCCGAATCCATCATGGCCCGCACTTCATGGATCGTGGCCGCCAGAGGTTTTTCGCAGTACACGTGCTTGCCCATCTTCATCGCGGTCAGCGCGGCCTGGGCGTGAACGTGATCGGCGGTGCAGACCACCACCGCGTCAATCTGCCTGTCCATCTCCTCCAGCATGCGTCGCCAATCGTCGAAGCGCTTCGCTGCCGGATGCTCCGCAACCACTTCGCTCGCAGGAAGCACTCTGTCAGGAAGCTGCGCCCTCGTGCGCCAGTCCACGTCACAGACTGCCACAATATTTTCCCCGGCGAGTTCTCTCAGGTTGGTTGCCCCGTAGTTCCCAATCCCGATAAAGGCGATGTTCATCCGGTCCAGCCACGACGGAGCTTTAGGGACCCCCATCCCCATCGCTCGCATCGCATTGAATCCACCGAAGGCCGCCGCCCCTGCCAGCACGCGACGCCGAGAAAGCGTGAAGGTCTCCTTCAACGACGGCCCCCCTTGCAAAGTCCACCCTGAATTTATTTCGTAATACGCAATATCATTTGCGCATTACGGAGCAGAATAGTAACAACGCCAGACGAGCATCGTCAAGAAAACATAATTTTCTGTATCAGCGGAAGATCTGTGCCAGCAAGGCCTGCGCGTGCTGGCTCACCTCGGGATTACTTCCCCGCGCGGCCATCTGCAGATAGTTCAGTGCCTCGTCTCTCTGTCCCTGCTGCAGAAGAACAAGGGCCAGACTCAGGCTCACCTCCGGATTGGCTGCATTCACTGCCAGTGCACGGCGATACTCGGCCGCTGCATCGGCAAACCGGCCCTCCGCCCCCAGAAGATCCCCAAGGTCCGAATGGATGCCCGCATCCGACGGCAACAGCCGGGCTCCTTCCCGCAGCTCCCGCTCCGCGTCAGCATTTCTACCTGTCAGGATCATCAGCAGGCCCAGTCCGTGATGTGCATCTCCATAATCCGGCTTCAGCTCGATCGCCCTCTTGAAATTGGCTTCCGCCTCATCGAGCCTCTTCTCTCCAACCAGCAGATTGGCCAGGTTGTTGTGCGGCTCCGGCAGGTTCGGCCGCAGTCGGATTGCCTCACGGAACTCCTGTTCTCCGGCACCTCTGTCTCCTCGCGAAACAGCCAGCAGGCCACTCAGGTCATGTACATCCGGCCGATCCGGATTGACTGCCAGGGCGCGCGTAGCCGCATCCTGAGCCTCGGCCTGTCTGCCTTCATGGAAGTAGGTATTCGCCAGGTTTGCCAGGAATCCATCGTCCTGTGGAAACCGGTCTGCACCTCGCTTCAGAACCTCCACGGCACGATCCCTCTGGCCGCTGTTCAGCAAAGCGGATGCCAGCTCGTGCAGGGCCGCCCGATCGTCAGGGCGAAGCTTCAGGGCCTCGTTGAAAGACCGCACCGCGTCTTCGGTCTTTCCCACACGCGCATAAGCCTTGCCCAGGGCGACGTAAGGCTCCGGCCATCGTGGATGCTGCCGGTCGATCTGTGAGCGTAATTGTCCTATGCCGTCAATCCCGACATCGTTCACCCTGGCCACGGCGAGCAGCAGCTCCTCCCGAGCCGTTGGCTGCGACTCCGGATAGAAGATCCTGACCGGCGTGTGGTCCTCAGCCGGATGCGGCTCCGGGAAAGGAGCGCGAAGATCGCGCGAGGGACGAATGCGCTGAATGTAATGGTCCGTGAGTACGATATGGACCGACCCCTCGGTCCGTCGTTTCGGCATGTGACAGCTCAGGCAGTCGCTTCCCTGCTTCATCACGACATTCTTATGGTCCACCTTCTGGTGGCACTGTTCGCAGGTCGCGATGTATTGCTTCTTCGCTCCATCGCCGTGCGGAACATCGTGAGGATTGTGGCACGTCAGGCAGGTCATCTGGCTGTTGCGGAAACATGCCGACCGTAGCAGCTGGTAGCCTGCGTGCGCCACCTCGAAGTCGTCTGCCTTCGGGTCTTTCGGGCGCTCAAAGTATGTCTTATAGTCGCCCAGCTTCTCTCCCGGATGGAATGAATACTGCTCGCGATCGTAGTTGCGTATCGCGCTCGGCACATGGAGCGCGCTGGTCTCCATATGGCATTGCATGCAGACCTCCATCTGGCGGTCGCGCGGCAGCTTTGCCGGATTCACGATCCTGCTGCGAATCTCTTCAACACTCGCCTTCCCTCCCATGGCCGCCGAAACATGCGCCGCGCCCGGGCCGTGGCATCGTTGGCAGCCGATTCCCTCCGGCATCTTTGCTGGAAAGATCGAATCGTCCTGGGTCGCCGCGACTGCATCCGTAATCTCCGGATATCCGTTATGACAGGACATGCACTCCGATCCGATCGCTCCCTGCATGTCCTGCTGGTCCACCTTGTCGAATCCCGGACTCATGTTCCACGAGCCCGAGTTCTCGACATACCAGCTCACCGGCAGCTCCACCAGTCTGCCCTGCCCCGTGCGGTGCAGGTAGGTCCGCGCATGATTCCCGGACCCGAGGATGTAATCGACCGTCTCTTCGCGCACATTCTCCTCGCGCCCGCCCGGCCCCACCGTGAACCGTCTCTGAAAGAACTTTCCATCCCGCTCGATCATTCTGTAGTGCAGGCCGGAAGGCTGATGTACGAAGGTGTTCTTCTTCGTGTAGTCCTCGATTATGTTCGAAGATGTTGGGCGATAGAAAGACCGCGCCATCCCCACCTTCTGATAGGTTCTGGCAATCTGCCCATGACAGGTGGCGCAGACCTGCGGGTCCACATATCCGTTCTTCGATTCGGCCGATGCGGTTCGAGTCGCCGGAGTGGAAGAATGGGCCGGAGTCCTCCTGATCCAGAAAACCGCAACAACCACGGCAGAGAACACGACCAGGCCCACCCACACAAGCGGCTTGAGCTTCGACTTCCATTTTGAAGTCATGGATATTCCGGACCTTTTGCTTCTCGCGCACCGGGCAGGAAACGCGTTGCTTATCGTGCACGTGCGGTTGCGCGATGGTGCATCATCATAGCACTATGTTTTGGAGACTTGTCCAGCAGTTTCGCCCGCGTTAGCCTTGTGAAACGCTTCAGCGAGAGGTCTGCTTCACACTCTGACTACGAAATGGAATCTTCAGCACTGCCACTCATCGGAAAGACCGCTCTCGTAACCGGGGCCTCGCGAGGCATCGGAAGCGCTGCGGCCCTCTCGCTCGCACGCGCCGGATGCGACGTTGCCGTAAACTACGTCCGATCGCAACAGGAAGCTCTCGCCGTCGTTCGCTCCATCGAACAGCTCGGGCGTCGCGCTCTCGCTGTTCAGGCGGATGTCTCCGCACCTACCGATGTCGAGCGCATGATGAAGACGATTCATGCCGGGCTGGGCGAGGTCCATATTCTGGTCAACAATGCAGGAATCAATCCTACGAAGCCGTTTCTGGAGCTCGATCTCGCGGACTGGAACCATACCCTTGCGACCAACCTTACCTCGGCATTCCTCGTCTCGCAGGCAGTCCTGCCCGCGATGCGAAACCGCCAGTGGGGCCGACTCATCTTCATCTCCTCGGTCGCCGCACAGACAGGAGGAGTCGTTGGCCCGCACTACGCCGCCAGCAAAGCCGGGATGCACGGCCTGATGCACAGCTACGCCAACCTTCTCGCCAAAGAGGGCATCACCTCGAACGCGATCGCGCCCGCGCTGGTTGAAACAGAGATGATCCGCAACAACAGAAAGATTCGCCCCGACCTTATACCGGTTGGCCGCTTCGGCCATGCTGAAGAAGTAGCCGCCGCCGTCACCTTCCTTGCCACGATCAGCTACATCACCGGCCAGACCATCAACCTGAATGGCGGCTGGTACATGAGCTGATCTGCACCCCTGAAAGAACATCTGGAAACGTGATTCAATCTTCTCCGAACCCGGACTCCATCCCCGAGGCACCTGTGTCGCTAAAACCAGACGCGCTCAAACCAGGCACGATCGAGGCAGACACCAGGGCTGCCGCCTGCCTCAAACGCCGCTGGATCTACGTCCTTCCCGCGGCCTTTGTCACCTATAGCCTCGCCTATCTCGACCGCGCCAACTATGGCTTCGGAGCCGCCGCCGGATTGGCTGAGACTCTCCACATCACGGAGGCGCAGACCTCGCTCCTGGGAGCGCTCTTCTTCCTCGGCTACTTCATCTTCCAGATCCCGGGCGCGACCTTCGCCAGAAAGCGCAGCGCGCGCTGGCTGGTCTTCGCCGCCCTGATTGTCTGGGGTACCCTAGCCGCGCTCACAGGCGTCATCCGCCACTTCTGGCTGCTCGCCATCGACCGCTTCCTACTCGGCATCGCCGAAAGCGTCATCCTGCCGTCGATGATGCTTCTGCTCACTCGCTGGTTCACGCGCAGCGAGCGCTCCCGAGCCAACGCCCTGCTGATTCTCGGCAATCCTGTCACGGTCCTCTGGATGTCCGCCATCACCGGCTATCTCATCCAGGTCTTCGGCTGGCAGAAGACCTTCATCATCGAAGGCATTCCATCCGTCCTATGGGCGATCGTCTGGATCTTCATCATCCATGACCATCCCTCGCAGGCTGGCTGGCTCGGCCATGAGGCAGCCGAGGTGCTGGAGCAGCGTCTGAACGAAGAACAGGTCACCATCGAGCCGGTCAAGTCCGTTCGCCAGGCACTAATGCGCAAGGATGTCCTCCTCCTCTCAGTGCAATACTTCGCCTGGAGCATTGGCGTCTACGGCTTCGTCCTCTGGCTCCCGACCATCATTCGCCACGGCGCTTCTCTCTCCATGGGGCAGACCGGCCTCCTGTCTGCCATCCCTTATCTGGCCGCGATTATCCTCATGGTCGTCGTCTCGCATCTGTCGGACAAGAGCCTGAACCGCCAGAAGCTGGTCTGGCCGTTTCTCCTCCTGGCAGGGTTCGGCATGCTCGGCTCATTTTTCCTGGCCGACATCAGCTTCACCGCCGCATTCCTCTGCCTGATCGTCGCCGGAGGAGGCATGTATGCTCCCTACGGTCCATTCTTCGCCATCATTCCCGAACGCCTGCCAAGCAACGTTACCGCAGAAGTGCTCGCGCTGGTAAACAGCTCAGGCGCCCTCGGAGCCTTCGTCGGAAGCTATCTCGTCGGCCTGCTCGAAGCTGTGACGCATAGCTCGCGCCCGGGCTTCCTGCTGATGTCGCTCTCTCTGATCGCATCTGCTTTGCTCACCCTCGCGCTGCCTCGCACAGCGCAACAGACCGCAGGACAAAACTGATATGAAGCACTCTTCTATCTCCGCCTCCAGCGTTCTTGAGACTCCCTCCGGACTCTTCGACACGCTGAAGACCCACGCTCCGGGCCCGCAGGGATCTCTTCCCATCACGCCCGAGATGCTGCTCACCCAGCCTTCCGGAAATCTCTTCGGCCT
The DNA here is from genome assembly GCF_010093025.1 of Edaphobacter sp. 12200R-103. Lineage (GTDB taxonomy): Bacteria > Acidobacteriota > Terriglobia > Terriglobales > Acidobacteriaceae > Edaphobacter. The sequence goes on from NZ_CP048114.1 coordinate 2,742,579, forward strand.
CAGTCAGGACGCAGGTATGGGCTGGGACCCTGCACGTCTCCTCGACCCCGAATTCCTCATTCTCAGCACACACGGCGGCCTTCGCGCGCAGGACGGAACCCCCATCGCGCTCGGCTTTCACACAGGCCACTGGGAAGTCGGCCTGCTCGTCGCCGAGGCCGCTCGCGAGTTCCGCAACCTCCACGCCATCCCCTTCGCCGGTGCCTGCACCGATCCCTGCGACGGCCGCACCCAGGGAACGCCCGGCATGATGGACTCGCTGCCCTACCGCAACGACGCCGCCGTCGTCCTTTCGCGCCTGATCCGTTCGCTTCCTACCCGCAAGGGCGTGGTCGGCATCGCCACCTGTGACAAGGGCCTGCCCGCCATGATGATGGCGCTTGCCGGTTGCGGCGCCTATCCCAGCATCCTCGTTCCCGGAGGGGTCACGCTGCTGGCCGAAGAAGGTGAAGACGCAGGCAAGGTCCAGACTATCGGCGCCCGTTATGCCAAGCACCAGATCACGCTCGAGTACGCCGCCGAGATGGGCTGCCGCGCCTGCGCCACCCCCGGAGGAGGATGTCAGTTCCTCGGAACCGCCGCCACCTCGCAGGTCGTCGGCGAAGCCCTCGGTCTCGCCCTCCCGCACTCCGCGCTTGCACCTTCAGGCCAGCCCATCTGGCTCGACAGCGCCGTACGGTCCGCACGCGCTATACTCCGTATGACACACATGGGCATCGAGACGAACCACGTCATCACCGATGCGTCCGTCCGCAACTCCATGGTGGTTCATGCCGCCTTCGGAGGCTCCACCAACCTCCTGCTTCACATCCCGGCAATCGCACACGCCGCTGGCCGCCGCCGCCCCACGCGCGAAGACTGGACCGAGATCAACCGCCACATCCCGCGCCTGGTCGACGCCCTGCCCAACGGCCCGCAGAACTTCGCCACGGTGCAGGTCTTTCTCGCCGGAGGAGTTCCGGAAGTGATGCTTCACCTCCGCCACGCCGGCCTGCTCGACACCTCCGTGCGCACCGTGACCGGCGAAACCCTCGACGAGAATCTCAACTGGTGGGAGCAGAGCGAGCGCCGCCGCGCACTCAAGCAGACACTTCGCACCCTCGATGGTGTCGATCCCGACGAGGTTATCTTCTCCCCGGACCGCGCCCGTGCCCGTGGTCTCACCCCAACGGTCTGTTTCCCCGTCGGCAATCTCGCACCCGAAGGCTCTGTCATCAAGAGCACGTCCATCGATCCATCCCTGATCGACGAAAAGAATTGCTATTGCCACGTGGGTCCGGCTCGCGTCTTCACGACAGAGGAAGCTGCGATCGCCGCCATCAAGGATGGCCGTATCGGCAAAGGCCACGTCATCGTCCTCATCTGCGGCGGCCCCGCAGGTGCTGGCATGCAGGAGGTCTACCAGATCACCTCTGCCCTCAAAAATCTTCCAGACTGCAAGCACGTCGCCGTCCTCACCGACGCCCGCTTCAGCGGAGTCTCCACCGGCGCTTGCATCGGTCACATCTCCCCCGAAGCTCTGGCGGACGGTCCCATCGGTCGCATCCAGGATGACGACATCGTCGAGATTGTCATCGACCGCGAAGCCCTGCACGGCACCGTCAACCTCGTAGGCAGTGGAGACGAGCGCTTCTCCGCAGAAGAAGGACAGCGCCGTCTCGAGTCACGCGTTCCACGCAGCGATCTCGCGCCCCACCCCATGCTGCCAACTGAGACACGCCTCTGGGCCGCTCTCACCCACGCCAGCGGCGGCATCTGGGGCGGCTGCGTCTATGACACCGACGCCATCCTTCAACGCCTGGAGAATAACTCCACGAAAAAGAATCGAAACTCCACTCCAACCCTTAAGGAAGCAAGATGAAGCTCTATCGCACAAAGACCGGTTTTTATGCTGAAGAAGGTGGCTCCTTCTACTCTGTCGAAACGTCCAACTGGGACGAACTCATCGCCAGTCCTGACATCTATCAGCGTGTTAAAGCCGCTCTTTCGGACAAGCCTGCTCCCGCACCGCAGCCGGCCGACCTCCTCGCGCCCGTAGGCAGCCAGGAGATCTGGGCCTCAGGCGTAACGTACTTCCGCAGCCGCGACGCCCGCATGGAAGAGTCAAAGGATGCAGGCGGCGGAACCTTCTACGACCGCGTCTACCATGCGGAGCGCCCTGAGCTCTTCTTCAAGGCCACCTCGCGCCGCGTCGTCGGCCCAGGTCAGCCAGTTCGCGTTCGCTCCGACGCCAAGTGGTCCGTGCCCGAGCCAGAGCTTACCCTGCTCATCAGCTCGACCGGAACCATTACCGGCTACACCATCGGCAACGACATGAGCTCGCGCGATATCGAGGGCGAAAACCCCCTCTACCTTCCTCAGGCAAAGGTCTATGACGGAAGCTGCGCTCTCGGTCCTGCTCTGCTGCTCAGCTCCGAGCCGCTGCCGCGCACCACCACAATCCAGCTTCAGGTCGAACGCAATGGCTCCGTTGCCTTCTCCGGCGAAACGACCCTGGCCGAACTCAAGCGCGATCCCCAGCTCCTCGTCAGCTATCTCTTCCGCGACAACACCTTCCCCGACGGAGCATTTCTTATGACAGGCACCGGCGTCGTTCCTGCCGATGAGTTCACGCTCCTCAGCGGAGATATTGTTCGCATCACGATTGACGGAATCGGCACCCTCGAGAACCCCGTCGCCTAAGACGGTAAAACCCTCACACGCCTAGGAGCGTGTGAGGGTTCCATTCACCAGCCGCATAATTCCCAGCGAATTGCCCCGCCTCAGTTCCACCGGTAACAACGCATCCGGAAAATCCTGATAGCACACCGGCCGCACAAATCTTTCAATTGCCTTCGTCCCCACTGAGGTCGTGCGCGAGTCCGACGTCGCAGGATATGGCCCACCATGCACCATCGCGTGGCAAACCTCAACGCCTGTCGGATATCCGTTGAACAATACCCTGCCAACCTTCCTCTCGAGAACTCGAATCAACTCTTCCGCGCCCGCAAGGTCTTCTTCGGTTCCGTGAATCGTGGCCGTCAGATGTCCGTGCAGCCTCTCAGCCGCGGCTACCAGGTCGTCCTTCTCTCCGTATTCGATCAGCAACGTCGTCGGTCCGAAGATCTCCTCTTCCAGGGCCTTGCTCGCAAGAAAATCCTTCAGGGCCACCTCAAAGACCGTCGCCGGAACCGCAGCGGCCTGCTTATCGGCCGCCTTTCCTTCTCCGGCAACCAGCTTCGCTTCGGCATGCTTCGTACGCTCTTCAACAGCGCCGCTGTATTTCGCTGCAATTCCCGGCGTCAGCATCCCCTGGTTGCCAAGTGCATCCACACCTTCGCGAAGCTGTTGTCCGAAGATAGCCATCTCCGATGCCGGACCGAACACCAGCCCCGGCTTCGTGCAGAACTGGCCTGAGCCCAGGGTGAACGATCCCTGCAGCCCCTTCGCCAGGGCCTCTCCACGCTCCTTCATCGCGCCCGGCAGAATGAACAACGGATTGGTGCTGCCCATCTCTGCATAGCAGGGAATCGGCTCGTCGCGCTCTGCAGCCAGACGCATCAGCGCCTTGCCTCCGTTCTGCGAACCCGTAAACGCAACCGCCTTGATGCCGGGATGCTTCACCAGCGCCACACCCACCTCGACCCCGGCGTCGAACAGCAGCGAAAACACTCCCGCAGGCAGCCCGCTCTCTTTCACAGCATTCTGGATCGCCCGCCCCACAAGCTCGCTCGTCCCGGGATGCGCAGGATGCGCCTTCACCACGACCGGGCAGCCCGCCGCCAGCGCGGATGCCGTATCCCCGCCCGCAACCGAGAACGCCAACGGAAAGTTACTCGCGCCAAACACTGCCACGGGCCCCAGCGGCCTCAACATCGAACGAATATCCGACCTCGGCAGCGGCTTCCGCTCCGGCAGAGCCTCGTCGATCCGCGCATCGACCCACGATCCCTCTTCGATGACCTCGGCGAACAGCTTCAACTGGCCCATCGTCCTCGCCAGCTCCCCTTCAAGCCGAGGCAGAGGCAGACCCGTCTCCTGGTTCGCCCGCTCCACAATCGCCGCCTTCTGCCCCGCCAGCCCGTCCGCAATGCTGCGAAGAAACGCTGCACGCTCCTTAGCCGGCCTGCTGGAATAAGGGAAAAATGCCGCAGTCGCCAGCGTTACTGCCTCGTCAATCTGCTTCCCGGTCGCCGCATAAAACGCCGGCTCCATCTCTTGTCCGGTCGCAGGATTTACTCCATGGAACGTCGTCGTTCCGGGCACCACCGCACCGTCACCCACCAGGGAAAGCCCCGACAGTGAAATCTCCACTCCTGGCATACTCAGGCTCCTTCGTTTCGCACTTCTGGAAACAACTTCTGCAATGATATTTGCGCATTGCGCAACGATGAAAACACCCTGCAAAAAGGCCAGATCAGTGTAAATCAGATGGAAACAACAGCGTTCGAGCGCCGCATCGGCTCTGGGGTCACGTTTCCTTTTTCACTCTGATTGATGCAAACTCGTTGCATGGTTCGTGTAGGCGTTGACGAAAATCTCTCCTCAGAGCTGTTGGCCGACTTTCCCCCCGAAGCAAAGATTGTCCGCATCCCTCGTAACTCAACCATGGAACACGAAGTCGATTTCTGGATCCTGCCCTTTACCCGCAAAGATGCCGCTGCGACCTTCTCTCGTCTGCACGGCGTAAAGGTCGTTCAGGCCATGATGGCAGGCGTCGACTGGATTCTTCCCTGGCTTCCGAAAGACATCACACTCTGCGACGGCCGCGGAATCCACGACATCTCCACCTCCGAGTGGGTGCTCTCCGCCATCCTTGCATCGCTCAAACGCATCCCCGCCTATCGCGACCTGCAGAACCAGCACGAGTGGCGAGGCCAGGCCTCCGTACGCGATGACTTTGCCAGCGAAGGCGGAGTACAAACCGGCCAATATCGTATCCTCGGCGAAGACCTCGCCGGAAAATCCGTGCTCATTGTCGGTTACGGCTCCATCGGCAGCGCCATCGAATCGCGCCTCGCCCCCTTCGGCGTCTCCGTCACACGCGTCGCCCGCAGCGCGCGCCAGCATCCTCGGGTTCATCCCGTCTCACAGCTCCAGGAACTTCTGCCCCAGTCAGACATCGTCGTCGCCATCGTGCCCTTTACGCCACAAACGGACAAGCTGTTCGGTGCGCGCGAGCTGGGCCTGATGAAGCCGGGGGCCCTGCTTGTTAACGCCGCTCGTGGCCCCGTCGTCGATACCGCCGCCCTGCTCGACGCTCTCAACCAGCACAAAATCCGCGCAGCGCTCGACGTAACCGATCCCGAACCACTGCCGCCTGATCATCCTCTCTGGTCCGCACCCAACTGCCTTATTACCCCGCACGTCGCCGGCTCCACACCGGAGTTCATTCATCGCGCATTCCGCTTCGGCGCCGCGCAACTGCGCCGCTATATCGCCGGTGAACCGCTCGAGAACATCGTTACCTCCGCCGGCTACTGAAGGCAAAGCAGGAGCCGCGCCAAGTCTCCCCGGCGCGGCTCCTGAACTCTTAAAAGCTGAACTGAACGATAGAAGGCTCCGGTTTATGTATGCCCGGAGTTTCTACATGCGGCGCACACGAGGCATACGAGGAAGATCTTCGTCGTATTCGCCATCTTCTTCCTCGTCTTCATCCTCCTCGTCGTCATCGTCGTAGTAGCCTTCGTCTTCTTCCTCGTCTTCTTCGTCCTCTACATCTTCATCGTCGTCGTCATCTTCATACTCTTCTTCGTCATCATCCTCATCTTCTTCGTCTTCATCGTCCTCGTACTCGTCGTCTTCTTCTTCCTCGTCTTCATCTTCGTAGTCTTCGTCGTCATCGTCCACGCTGCGCGCGGCCACGACGAACCCCTCGAAGGGTAACGGTTCAAGTGAAGCAAACATGCTCAGATCAATGGGGCGAATTGACTCGATGATTTCCGTCGTTATGGGCTCAATGGCCATTAACTTGTCTCCTGTTCGCACTATTGTATTGGGGTAGGATGCACGGAATAGCAAAAGGTAATCACGAAATTTAACGAATTTCCATTCACTGCGGCGAAGAAACTTAGAAGACGCCCCAGGATCGCCCGCTCCCTCTCCCTGCAGCCTTATCCATCTTAAATCCGCCTGTCGCAAAACAGGTCACATGGCTCAATCCGGGTCACTTCGGACGAAGAAGTAAGGGTACTTCGGAGGATGCCGATGAGCCCCTTGCTGCAGAGATCCCGCCCCCTGTCCCTCCTGCTCGGGATCTCCCTGGGACTCTCCTCATCGATCATCCCGGCACAGACGCCGACTCCTCCTCCCCAGACCATCGAAGAAGCTCTGCACCGGATGTCAGATCTTGCCGGCATCATCTTCGTCGGCGAGGTCACCTCCATTCGCGAACAGCCCGGCCAGCAGGGGGCCTCCGGATTTGTCGAGATCGATTTTCGCATTTACCAGGCGGTCCGAGGCTGCACTGCCGGATCGACCTATACTCTGCGCGAATGGGCTGGCCTGTGGGAGGCAGGCGATCAGCGTTACCGCATCGGGCAGCGTCTGCTCATGATGCTCCACTCTCCCACCGCCTCCGGCATCTCTTCTCCGGTCGATGGAATGAATGGTGCTATTCCCGTTCTTCCCGCTCCCTCGAGTTCCCAGGTGCTTGCAGGCGCCGATGCAGCTCCTCAGCCTCTGGACGCCGATCTCAGGTGGATCGCCGCACAGATAGCGAGGCCCGCCCTCTATACCGCCTCCGATGCTCAGGTAACGGCCCAGTCCGCTCCCAATCCCCCTTCGACTGCAACGCTTCAGGCTGTGCAGCAGACGCCGCTCCCCTCCGTAGTCCAGATGCTCAGCTCCTGGCAGAAGGTGATTCCATGATGCGTCTCCCGCGACTTGCGGACGCTTTCCTGATCCTGCTCTGCTGCTTTCCGTTAACAGCCTTCGCCAGCGGACCACGATGGGCCACCGGCGCTCCCTACTACACCTCCCAGGGCAAGGCGATCGTCTGGTATACCTCCAGCCCGCAATACTTCACCGATGCCGGTGATCTCAGCCCGTATGTCAACCATGACGCGGCCAATACCATCGTCAAAGCGGCAGCTGATGTCTGGACCATTCCTAGCGCCAATTTCAATCTGATTTATGGTGGAACGCTTGCAGAGCACGCCAGCCTCTCCAACATCTATCCCGACAGTACCGGCATCGTCTTTCCCGCCGATATTCAGAGCACCAGTTATCTCACCCGGCAGATCGCCATTCTCTACGACTATGACGGCTCCATCACCGACCTTCTTCTCGGGGCTGGAGCAAGCTCTCCCTCAAGCTGCCGTCAAAATGCCGTGACCGAGAGCGTCGATTCCATCTCTCCCTCCGGATATATCCAGCACGCCATCCTTATTCTCAACGGACGCTGCACCGGCCCCGCTCCCGAACAGCAGCTTCAGCTTCAGTATCGGCTCATGCGGGCCTTCGGGCGCATTATCGGCCTAAGCTGGTCGCAGACCAACGACAACGTCTTCACGGGGATACCTACTCCCAACCTGCAGCAGGCTCTGCACTGGCCCATCATGCATCCTATCGACATTCTCTGCGGCCCCTATACCTATCAGTGCATGCCTCAGCCGTTCACGCTTCGCGATGACGACATCTCCGGACTTGGCCTGCTCTATCCAGTCGGAAATCCCGCTGCCTCCGTTGCCGGCAAGACCGACACGCTTATTCGAGCCAACCGTATCTTTGGAACAATATCCTTTCCCAACGGACAGGGCATGCAGGGCGTCAACATCGTCGTCCACCGCCTGGAGCCCTCCTGGAGCATTCCCGATGACTGGGAGGATACCTCCGGTGTCTCCGGAATGCTGTTTCGCCGACGCAGTTCCACCCCCATCAACACTATCGCCGCCTCACCTCTCACCAACATGGGCAGCTCAGCGTCCAGCCTGGAGGGAGCCTACGAGATCTTCCGGACTCCGCTCAAGGACTGGGAACCTTGGCAAAATCTCATTCTCACCACGCAGCCGATCAATCCGCTTTACATCGGTCCCTACGCCGTCGGCCCGTACGATACTGGCACCGTCACCCCCTCCGGAAGCTCCATGCAGCAGAGTCGCCTGGTCAATGTTCCCTATTCCCAGGGCAGACTGGACTTCATCGTCCCCGACGCGGCCTCCGGCTGCCACCCCTCCGGAGACGGTATCGAATCCGCTCCAGCTGCCGTTCCCGCTACCGGATGGTGGAACGGCAATCTCTGCAGCTACGGGCATACCGCGTGGTCCGCACTCTCCATTCGCGCAGGCCGCTCCTTTACCGTCGAGGTCTCCGCTCTCGACGAAAACTCTGTACTTACCACCACCGGGATGCGACCCGTTATCGGGGTATGGAACGCCACCGATACCCTCGGAAGCAAACCTTCCATCGCGTACACCCCCGAAGCCTTCAACTCCTCCGTAAGCGGAATGACCGGCCTCACGATCCAGAGTTCCCTGGACCAGCAACTACGGCTCGCCATCATGGACCAGCGCGGCGATGGGCGCCCTGACTACAACTACCGGGCTCACATCCTCTACGCAGACTCCGTCAGCCCCTCCACAGTCCCAGCCAAGGGAGCCGCCATCACTATCTCCGGCATGGGTTTCCGCAACGGCGACATCGTCATGGTCAACGGCGTTCCTGCCCCCATCACAGGACTCACCGCAAACGCCATCACCGCAGTCACACCTTCGCTCCACCTTAGCGGTGCCACTGCCGCCGATGTGACAGTCCGTGATCTCGCAACCAATGCCACCACCACCATGACTGCGGCTCTCAGCTATCAAGCGCCTCAGCCGGAGCTCGATCTGCTCTCTGCGCCCTCCGGGCTCGTGGTCGCGCAGGTCACAGCTTCCACCCCGCTCATCCTCAAGGCAGTAGCCGCCGATGGAACCAGCCCCATGCCGGGAGTCCCGGTCGTGCTTTCATCCGGTTCCGGCCAGCTTCGTTTTGAAGCCTGCGGCAGCACAGCCTGCTCGCTCGTCACCGGCCCGGCAGGAACCATCAGCACTGCCGTTACTCCCCTCTCATCCGGTCCCATCACCTTCACGGGGGCCAGCAGCATCGGCTCGGTTACCTCCAACTTCACTGCGATTCCTCACATCCAGACCGTCACAACGGCAAGCCCTCGGATCTTCCTCTCTGAAAAAGCCGTCCTTACCTGGAATCCCCAGGTCTCTCTTACAGATAACGGCACCCCAACCGCCGGAGTTTCCGTCCAGTGGACTGCCCTCTCCGGACCCATCTCCTTCCATCCGACGCAAAGCCTGGCCAACGATCAGGCCATCGCTCAGACCACAGCCACTGCCGGGCCGTTCCTCAGCGACACGCAGGCCACCGCCTCCGCCTGCGCATGGACTGCAATCTGCAGCGGCTTTACGGTCAAGTCCGTCACGGACGCACAGCTTCGGCTTGTTGTCGACAACGGATCCGTTCAATCCATTCCAGCCTCCGCAACCTACTCTCCCGTCGTGTTTCGCGTCACCGATCCGGATGGCCATCCCGTCGCAGGAGCCCGGGTCACCATTCATCAGACCCTCGGACCATCTCTTCCCGGATGTCCTCCCCGGGGCCGCTGCCCAATCGCTCCCGTCTATCAGACTGCCTCCAGCACCCTGATCTCCAGCCTCGACGGGACGATGAGTGCCTCTCCCCTGCAGGAGCCCGGAAGTTCAGCCGCTACACATCTTGCTGCAACCAGCGGCAAACAAGGCTTTCTTGCGCTCAACCTAAGCCAACAGCCCTGATCTCCTCGTCTCCACGTCCCGCGTCTTTCCGCCTCTCTCGTGCATCAGAATTAATGACTGAAAGCCAGAGATAAATCAAAAGGAGCCAAAGATATGGCGGCTGGCAACACTGTACGCAAACGAGTAGTCATCCTCGGTGGAGGTTTCGCAGGTATCAATGCCGCCATCGGGTTGGCCAAGCTTCCCGTCGACATCACCCTCGTCGACCGCAAAAATCACCACACCTTTCAGCCTCTCCTGTACCAGGTCGCTCTCGCTGTTCTCTCCCCCGCCGAGATCGCACAGCCCATCCGCTCTATCCTTCGCGATCACAGGAACATCGAGGTCCTCATGGATGAGGCTGTCGGTTTCGAGCTTGCCGAAAAGCGGGTACAGCTTAAGACCGGAGCCCTGCTTGAATACGACTACCTGATCATTGCCACCGGATCGACGCACTCCTATTTCGGGCGCGACGACTGGGCCAAAATCGCCCCCGGCCTCAAGACCGTGGAAGACGCTACCGAGATCCGGCGCCGCGTTCTTCTTGCCTTCGAGCTGGCCGAGCGCCAGATGCAGGAAGCCGGCGTTCATCCTCCTCTGAAATTCGTCATCATCGGGGGCGGGCCCACCGGGGTCGAGCTTGCCGGTGCCATCAGCGACATCGCTCGCCTGTACATGGCGAGCGACTTCCGCCACATCGACCCTGCAAGCGCCCAAGTCCAGATCCTCGAAGGTTCTCCTAACATCCTGGCGGCCTATCCTCCCGATCTTCAGAAGAGCGCCATCGAACAACTAGCCCACCTTGGCGTCTCCATCCGCACCAATGCCCACGTCAGCGACGTGCAGCCGGGCTACGTGATGGTAGGCGACGAACGGATCGATGCCACAGTAACCCTCTGGGCCGCCGGCGTTCAGGCCTCTGCCCTCGGAAAGCTTCTGGGCGTTCCCCTCGACCGGCGCGGCTGCGTCATCGTCGATCAGTTTCTCAACCCGCCCGACCACCCGGAGATCTTCATCTGCGGCGACCTGGCGCATGTCGAAGAAAACGGCCATCAGGTTCCGGGCGTCGCCCAGCCTGCCATGCAGATGGGAGCTTACGCCGCACGGCGGATCGGCCGTCTCGTCGCCCACGACCTGGGCAGCGACGGCACAGGACTGAATGAGCCCTTCCACTACTTCGACAAGGGCGACATGGCCACCATCGGCCGCAAGGCCGCAGTCGCCAACATCAAATGGCCCTTCAAAGGCCACTGGAGCGGGCTGCCCGCCTGGATGGTCTGGCTGGTCATCCACATCTTCTTCCTGATCGGCTTCCGGAACCGCCTTGCGGTCTTCCGTCAGTGGGCCTGGACTTACCTGACCTTCCGCGACGGAGCCCGTCTGATCACCGGTTCCCAGGATCTCCCTGGCTGGGACTCAGACTACGGGATTCAGCGGGAGCCCGCAGCGGAGAAATCCACCATAAGCGCCGGGTAGAGCTTTTCGGTATCCCGTCAAGGACCCATCTACCTTATGCATCACATATAAAAAGAGATAGGCGCTGCCGATCAATTCGGCAGCGCCTTTTACTCTGCGAAAAATGACAGTGAGCGACCCACTCAGGCCGAAAAGCTGGAACCGCAGCCGCAGCTCTTGGTCGAGTTTGGATTAATAAAGTTAAATCCCTGTCGCATCAGCGTCTCTTCGAAGTCCAGCACCATGCCCGCCAGATAGAGGAAGCTCTTCGGATCGACGAAGACCCGCACCGGCTTGCCTCCCGTAGGATCGCCCGGCGTCTCAAGTCCCTCGCCGAAGACAAAGACTCGATCGCGATCGCGCGGCTGCGAGTCGAACCGTATGGAATAGCTCAACCCGGAGCACCCTCCGCCCATCACGCCCAGACGCAACCCACCCTGGTCCGGCGACACTCCCTCTTTTGCCATTGCGATGCGGATGCGCTTCAGAGCATTCTTCGTAATCTCCACCGCGGCCTTGGCGCGCGGCTCCTGACCTTCGGCAGTCAGCAGGGTCATCCCCGCCAGCGCATTCTTCGGCTGCTCCGGAGCGGCAGCTCGTGCGTCCTGCGAAGTGGTTGGCTGAATGGAAACCATGGACATAACGAAAACCTCACCAGTGCCTGCTGTATGCAGAAAACCAGACCTACGGAACACCGCCCTCATGGACGGAGGTCTCTAAGTGTCTGATGATGTAAAAAGCACCCCGGACTCGCAAAACGGCAGCGAGACTCGGGGCGCAATTCTTCTTCGTGATGCGAAGCTTAGTGAGCCGATGCCGCTGCAGCCTCGGTCTCGGCAACATTGTTCTTCTTCTTCCAGTCGCCGATGGCGGCGCGGATCGCATCCTCGGCCAGAACCGAGCAATGGATTTTGACGGGAGGAAGCGCAAGCTCCTTGACAATGTCCGTGTTCGAGATCGCCAAAGCCTCGGCTACCGTCTTGCCCTTGACCCACTCCGTTGCCAGCGAGCTGGACGCAATCGCCGAACCGCAGCCGAAGGTCTTGAACTTCGCGTCCTCGATCACCTGAGTCTCGGGATTCACCTTGATCTGGAGACGCATCACGTCGCCGCACTCCGGAGCACCCACCAGGCCAGTACCGACCTCCTGAGAGCCCTTGTCCATCGTGCCGACGTTCCGCGGATTATTGTAGTGATCTACAACCTTGTCGCTATATGCCATGGGAAAACCTCGCTCTCTTTAGATGATAACTCTTATCGTTCTGGTGCGCCATCTTTCGGTGGTTTTTGGAACTTCCGCCGAAACAAACACATACCAGTTCCCGATGGGAGTAAGCTTTCTGCCATGCCGCCGCCGATCGACCCACCAAAGGGTTTTTCGAAGTTCTCCGTCCCGGGAGTCTATCTGGGTGAAAATCCTGTCGTTGCCAGGACGATCACCGGAACTCCTACAGGAATAGCTGCCTTTACAGGCCCGGCTCTGTCCGGTCCGACAGGACAAGTCTCGGCCCCGCTGAACTCCTTTGCTGAGTATCAGGCCATTTATGGTGGAACCGAACCGCTCCAGTACGGCAATGGCGTGACGGCGCCGAACTATCTGGCAATGGCCGCGAGCGCCTATTTTCTGAACGGAGGCACGAAACTCTACATCAGCCGCGTCGCCGGGGCGGATGGAAGTAACGCGGCTCCTCCTGTAGCGGATGACTATACCCGGGCACTGACGTTCTTCGAGGGAATCGCTGAAATCGACATCGTCGCCGCCCCCGGGGGTGCGGTCGCCGGAGTTTCGGGAGCTGCCTCCGTCGCCCCGATTCATGCGGCGCTCATCGCTCATACGGAGCGAACCGCGGCCTATCGCTTCGCCGTGCTCGATCCTCCCCCAGGGTGCGCCATCGCAGAGGTACAGGCAGTCCGGGCATCGCTCGACTCAAAAAACGCGGCAATCTACTATCCGTGGATCACAATCGCCGATCCGAACGCTGCAGCAAGCTCAGAGGCGCGGATGCAGGTTCCTCCTTCGGGCGCGATATGCGGTCTTTATGCGAGCAACGATGCGCAACGCGGAGTCTTCAAGGCGCCTGCGAATCTTCCCATCGCAGGCGCACTCGGTTTTGAGGTGTCGTTGAACGAGCAGCAGAACTCCGTGCTGAATCAGGCGGGCATCAACTGTCTGCGCAGCTTTCCCGGTAAAGGGAACCTGGTGTGGGGAGCGCGCTCCGTCTCGCCGGATTCGGAGTGGAGATACGTGAACGTATGCCGCTACCTTTTGTACCTCGAGCACTCCATCGATATAGGGACGCAGTGGGCAATTTTTGAAACAAACAACGCGACCGTGTGGACTGTCGTGCAGGCAAGCATCTCGGGTTTCCTCAACGCAGAGTGGCGCAAAGGAGCGCTGCTGGGAGTGAAGCCGGAGCAGGCTTATTTTGTCAGATGCGACCAGACGACGATGTCCCAGACCGATATTGACGCGGGAAGGCTGATTTGCCTGGTGGGAGTTGCCGTCATTCAGCCTGCGGAGTTTGTGATCTTCAGGATCAGCCACAATACCTCGAGCACGAGCAGCTGATCTCAGCGCGCTGCGTTTTCACCGCTATCTTGCTCTTCATCGAGACCATAGGTGGGATACGGAAGCGGCTCATTGCTCGTAGTCATCGTGTGAAGCGTCGCCAGGTCAGCCTGGAGATCCTTCCAGTTAGCGGACCTGGCTTTAGTGGCGAAGTTGATGTTCATGTCCGCGTAATAGGCAAGAATATCCTCCTTGATTCCTGGAGGAATTGGCTGATCAGGCCTGGCCGCGAGCCTGTGCACCAAACGGCAATAGGTTGCATCAGTGAGAGGGTAGCCTCCAGGACGCACCGTCTCGCCGGTATCCAGATCGCGATTTCTAAGCGGGTGCCTCGGATCAGAGGAGCCGCGCGGTACAGGTTGCTCCGCTCCCAGCCTTGCCGGCAGTGGATCGCTGGGTGGAGGCTGTGAGTGCACATCCATGCTGGCCGCCTCGGCAGCCGAAGGCCGTGTGGCAGGTGGAGGGGTGAAACGTCTGACAGCAAAGTTAAGCGCATCAGCCGAGCGGAGAACTGATTGCATGTACGCCCGGTCAGTCTCCGTCGTAGGCCCTTTAACCGCTGCGAGCTTCAGCGGGCCGATCTTGGGCACGATGAAGAGGAAGCCCGCCAGAGTATAGGTTCCGATACCAGGTTTGCGCCGATAGGCATCCCAATCATTCTTCTTCGCTACCTCTGCGAGTTCTGCCGTGAGCCGTTGCAATTCAGGAGAATCGACCACCGGCGGTTCACTATGACGGTGTAGCAGGGTGACAGCGTAGGCGATGCGGGGAATGAACCGGCTGACCGCAAAGCGGTATCCCTTTACGTTGACGCGACGGCCTTTGCCCGCTGAAAAATCTTCCGCCAGTCCATAAGTCTGATAGAAGGCCAGCTCCAGCTGCCGCTGCGGAACCTGGATGCCGACGTGTCGAAGATAGTGGACCGGGGCGAAGCGTCCACGGGCAATCTCGTTCACGTCAAAGGCAAACTCCGTCCGGACGTGCTGAGATTCACCCTCGGCGTAGCTGACTGACCGGCCATATCGCTCCCCGAGTTTCGGGAATTCGACCGGAACGGCAAGATTGGTGGCATAGGCGTGGCCAATGCTGTCGCCGATGTAGTGTGAGAGAGCACCGATTGCAAAGGCGAGTTCATCTGCATTCCCTGCATTGCGAAACAGATTCACCACAAAATCCCCGGACCGGACGTAATGGGTCAGATCGGAGAAGAAAGAATCGCCGAACGGGTAATAACCAATGTCCTGAATGACACACCCCCCGTAGGCATAGGCGCGCGCATGTTCAATCTGGGCATCGGTGAGGGTGGGGTAGCGACTCTTGAGCAGGGGAACGATGGAAGCGTCCCAGGTAAGATCAATCAGCTGCTCGTGTGTCAGCAGGGAGTAGCCACCTGCCGAAGGGATAGCAAACAGACAAATCGCGAGAAGAATTGTAAGGGGCCGGAAGATTCGCATTCGTGATACTGCTGACGGACAAGCAGCTATCTCTGCTGGATGTTTCGATTTGGCACAAGGTTGCCACCTGGCTCCTCACAATTACGCCGTCCAGAACAAGAGGCTGGGCAGCGCCCAGCCTCGAACCTGCGAGTTGAAAAGCGCTCCCTAGTGAGCGGCCCATTCGATCTTCGTCAGGTCGATGCCTTCCTTGACCATCTCGTAGAGCGGGCTCAGCTCTCTGAGCTTTTGAACCACGTCGATGATCTTGTCAGAGACATAATCCACTTCGGCCTTGGTGTTGAAGCGTCCCAGGCCAAAACGGATGGAGCTATGCGCAACGTCATCGCCCAGGCCAAGCGCCTTGAGAACATAGCTGGGCTCCAGTGTCGCCGAGGTGCAGGCCGAACCTGAGGAGACGGCGATATCGTTGATTCCCATCAGCAGGCTCTCACCCTCGACATAGACGAAGCTCATGTTCAGGTTGCCGGGCAGGTGGTGCTCCATGTTGCCATTGACGTGAACATAGTCGAGAGCGGCTTCCAGCTTGTTCTTTAAGTAGTCGCGCAATTCCTTCTCACGCTTGCCCTCGGCCTCCATCTCGTTCATGGCGATCTCGCAGGCAGCACCGAGACCGACGATGCCGGGAACATTCAGAGTTCCGGAACGCATGCCGCGCTCGTGGCCACCACCATTGATCTGTTCAGAGATCTGCACGCGCGGGTTGCGGCGGCGAACATAGAGCGCGCCCACGCCCTTCGGTCCGTAGATCTTGTGCGCCGACAGGCTGAGCACGTCGATGTTGTCCTTCTGGACGTCGACGGGGATCTTTCCAACCGCCTGCACGCCGTCGGTGTGGAAGAGGATTCCTTTCTCGTGGCAGAGGGCGCCGATCTCGCGGATGGGCTGGATGACGCCGATCTCGTTGTTCGCATACATGATGGAGACGAGGATCGTCTTGTCGTCGATGGCGCGCTTAAGGTCCTCAATATCGATCAGACCGTCGGCGCCGACAGGCAGATAGGTCACCCGATATCCCATCTTCTCGAGCTTCTTGCAGGTATCGAGCACGGCCTTGTGCTCGGTCACCTGGGTGATGATGTGGTTGCCGCGCTCGCGGTACATCTCCGCGATTCCCTTGAGGGCGAGATTGTTGGACTCCGTCGCGCCAGAGGTGAAGATAATCTCCTTGGCCGTGGCTCCAATCAGCTTGGCGACCTGCTCCCGCGCCTTCTCCACAGCCTTCTCGGCCTCCCAGCCGAAGCTGTGGTTGCGGCTGGCGGCGTTGCCGAAGATTCCGGTCAGATAGGGCATCATCGCCTCCAGAACCCGGGGGTCCAGCGGCGTCGTGGCGTGATTGTCCATGTAGATCGGAAGGTGCACACCCTCCGGCAGAGGCTGTGCCGACTCTGCGATGACAACTCCGGTTCCATTGGTGCTCATAGCGTTCCCACTCCTGACTTTTCTCTCTTAAAACTTTGTTTGTACTGCCGCCGCGTTTCGCCGCGGCTACAGGGCGATTGAAACCAGCCCGCCGCCAACCGCATGAGCGCCGCCGCGTTCACCATCCCGCGGCTCTACCAGGTCAGCTATATAGATGCCGCTCAACAGGTCCTTGATGCTGTCGTTCACCTTGCGCAGCGGTTCCTTGATCGTGCAGGTGGAGGTCAGGTCACAGGCGCCGTGAATGGTAATGCAGCTGGTGATAAATAATGGGCCATCGATGGTCCGGATAACCTCAAAGGCCGAGATCTCACTGGCTGGACGAGCTAAAGCATACCCACCATTGGTGCCGGCATGCGAGACCAGCAACCCGCCCTTGGCCAGGGTCTGCAGAATCTTTGCGAGCAACTGCGGAGGAATATGGTAAGCCTCTGCGATGTCCTTGGCGCTATGCGCGGAGCCGCTCTTCTGCTCGGCCAGGTACTTCAGCGCCATCAGACCATAATCCGCTTTTTTGGTTAACCGAAGCATCTGAGCCTGTTCTCGCCGGCCTAAGATTTGTCCGCAAGCGGAAACCTCCGCAGGACTCTTCACAGCACAGCGGGACTTGTTTTAGTGTACGTCTCCGGCACAGGCAGTCGCAAGGCATTCGGGCGGGCCACAAGGCGCATGACGCGCTCGCCGGAGGCGCTAAAATTCACCGTTCCATGTCATAGAGCGGGTTGACAACCCGAATGGAGACGGGCAGAATCCAACCAACTTATTCCCAATTCCCCATCTTCGATTCATGAATACCGAGTGCAAACATCCCGTTGTGAAGATCGTCTCCAGAGATGAAGACGCAGAATATGTTGAATGCCAGACATGTGGCGAAATCTTTGATTCCAATGAATTTAGCGACATGGCGATCGAAGAGGAGGTCGAGGCTGAAGCCGAGGAAGAGAGCTAAGCCGTCGCAGGGTCAGCATTGATTCTGCGGAAGACAATCCAGGCATACTGAGCCGCAGACACCGGAGCAAGGACCGCAATGAGCTGCAGCAGACCACCGGTCATTGCGCTCAACCCGGCGGCAGGCCACAGACGCTCCAGCAGCACACATACAACCCCCACAATCTGGATGAGGGTGTTGGCTTTGCCCAGTAGGCTGGGACGGAAATCCCGCATTGTGCCGGTAGCGAACAACAGCGTAGAAATTAGAAGAATTCCAAGATCGCGGCTGAAGACCAACACGGTCACATACCTTGGGATCAGGTTGGCGTGCGTCAGCACCATGAAGAGCGTACTGAGCAGGAGCTTGTCGGCGATTGGATCCATGTACTGACCGAGCGTCGTCCTCTGGCTGAGCCAGCGGGCCAGCAGGCCATCGAGGCCGTCGGTGATCCCTGCAACGACAAAGAGCGCGAACGCAGCCGGATAGTTATTGTCCAGAATCTCGATCACGAGAAACGGAAGAATGAACAATCGCAAAAGAGTAAGCAGATTGGGTGCGGCTCGGAGTTGGGCGAGAAATGGCACGGTCGCTGAGATTACATCATCGTAAATGAAAGCGCTGCCTAGGATCGGAGAGGAAGCCGCCGACTGTAGGAAGTTGCTCTCTCTGCGTCTTTGCCAGTAGACTAAAGAAACAACGCAGGCGCGTAGCTCAGTTGGTTAGAGCGCTACCTTGACACGGTAGAGGTCGTTGGTTCGAATCCAATCGTGCCTACCATCCCTTTCAATAACATACGAGGCCTGCTGGAATTCTCCGCCGCGGGCGGGCGATCCGCATCAGATCGCGCACCTGTCGCATGTGCCCGCGTCGTGCGGCGATGCTGCTTCGTTAGTCCCCCAACTCATTCAACGAGCCAGCCAGCGTGATCATGAACTGATCGCTGGTAGATCCGTCGGGATCGGCCGCGTCCGGTTGTGCCGCCAGAACGGTCGTGTCCGACGGACCAGGCCACAGGGGCTGAATGCGACCGAGTCCGCCTTGCGCCAGCAGATCAGAGACAAGCGCGAAGGAAGAGTCCGGCCGGCTCAAGCGGATCCAGTCGGCCGGAGCAGCTTGTCCGCCGATGGGCGTTGCGACATGGAGCTTTGCGCCCATCAACGCACGCCGGTAGTTGCGAACCTTCTTCGAATAACCGTCTTCCAGCTGACGGTCGAAGGAAGCGATGGAGACGCTGCCATCGAAGGTCATGCCGCGCCGGCGGAAGTGCGCAGTTCCCACCAATGACCAGACATCGTCGACGATGATGGACGTCGTGCGAATGTAGGCAGTCCGGCCGGGGAAGCCAACGGGGTGAAAGACCGCAACGCGGTCCGGCGCAATGGTGGTTAGCATGGAGACAGCTTCGTTGCGCGCGTTGTAGTGGTAACGCGAGTAGGACTTGAAGTTCTCCGCGTAGTCGGTGAGCCGTGGCGTGCAGATGATCACCTTCAGGCACTTCATCGCCGTGAGACGGTCAGCGAGCTTCGCGACCAGGTCGACCTGATACTCCTTGGCAGGCGGAGAGATGCGAGCAGTAGGAGCGAACTGCGGCGACTCGATGTAAATGAGTTCGCGCGCTTCTGAGATCGCTCGCAGCAACGACCATTGCACATCGCGGAGGCCATGCTTGGAGATGAAGAACTCCTTGCGAACCTCTTTCTGCAGACGCGGTTCGTTGTCGATGTTGACGGGGATGTTCGGCGCCGGCAGTCCCAGGCGGGTAGCGGCGGAGTTGATCATCTGCGTGACGGTGAGTCCGGCATCGGGCGGTGTCTGATCGCTGAGTTGCGAGGTCTCGCAGCCGACAGCGATGGTCCGCAGCAGAACACCAACGCTCGTGTTGGTGGTGTTGGCGGAGTCATCGGGTACGTTGAAGTTGTCGCCCATGGAGCCGACTACCCAACCCGGGTTGAGCCCATTGGTGGTGGGCCACGGGATCATCGGTTGAACACGTCGCATCGCGGCCAGCGCGGCATCATAGGCGAGAGCACCGGTGACGCGAACGCCGGGTGCGTGAACATCGGGGCCGCCGGGATTGCCTGGGTTGCCGAGATCATGCTGTGCGGATCGCGATTCGCCCGTGAGGCGGCCGCCGGTGACAATCGCATCCCAGAACAGAGTGCCGGTGGGCGCGGGGGTGCCTGGACCTGTGGTCCCCGTGAGCACTACCGTTTCAAATCGCGATTGCGTAGGCAGTCTGGGGGCCTGGCGGGGCGAAGGTTCCGCGGCGAGACTGATGGCGAGATCGATCACGTTCGAAGGGTTCGGGGTTGCCGGAGGTTGCGGCATCGGCACGCCGAACAACGGCGAAGGACCAACGCCTTCCAACGCGGGGAGGAGCGGGGTTAAGACACCGGTGCCGTTGAAGGGCGGCGTGGGCGAGAGAGGACCGGCGGGGCCGTTCGCGACGCTCACGGTCAAGGCACCATACAAACGGCGGCCGCCGCCTCGCGGTGCGACGACCAGATCGAGCGTCAGCGTGGCCGGTGACGGGCGTTGACCGCCATTGGCAAGCCGGAATGGATTCGGTACGAGTACGTCCGCAGCACCCGAGGCATCAGCGATGTTGGCGCCGCCATCGCCGCGGACGAAGGAAGGCTCTTCCGCGATAGCAGGGATCGCGACAAACTGTTGCGGGTAGATGCGAATGTGCGCCTCCGCCGGAACGTTGGTCACCCGCACCACAACGTCATTCGACGGCAGCGCGACAAAAGAGGCCGTCAGGCTACCAGCCGGCAGTGTCGCCGGAGGTGTTCCGCCCGGTGCTCCATTCTGTGCGGGAAAGGCTGGCCAATGCGCCGTCGCGCCTTGGGTGGGGGGCAGAATCAACGTGCCGTCGATCTCCTGCGACACGGCCATGATCATGCTTTGATTGGGGCGCGAAAGAACACGTGCGCACTCGGCCAGGGTGTCTGGACCGTCCACGGTGTAGTCAATGACCACTTGATCGCGCACCTCCGGGAGAAGCTCGGGAGGGATGCGACCATCGTCCTTTTGCACACCTTGCACATCAGAGCCCGAGCGGTTGCCGAGCAGACTCCACTTCACGTCGGCCACCATGACGCGCAAGAACTGCCGGTTCAATGCGGCGGGTGCGGTGATGGTGGGCGGCTGAAGATCAGCGCGCGCCAGCGTGCCATTCGTTGCCCACCCCCAACGCATGCGATTGTCATCGCCAGCGTCCGCCTTCACCTTGTCGCTGGCGCCGAGCGTGACCAGCGCGGTCGCTGGAATCTCCTCAGGAGTCATGACCCCGTCGCGGCCGATGACGATCTTGGCCGACGGAATGACCGGCCGGTAGTTGGCTCCGTGCGGATCGATGAAGTGCACCAGGGTGGTGCTGACCGTCTGTGCGATGGCTCGGATGCCGGTACCTGCATCGCCGGGTCCCCCCGTGACACCTGCGGGCTGGAGGCCGGGAAGCCAGGTCAACAGATGATCGAAGAGCGAGGCGACATAGATGGGATCGACGATCAGGCCGCGCCCATCGTGAAACGAGATGTCGCCGTTCACAGGTAGAGTGGCGTCAGCATCGTAGAACTGATTCGTCTTGAGGAACTCCGCACTGCGCACCAGCATGCAGACCGGAAAGGGATGGGTCACCGCGCCGTTGGAGGCGTAGCGTACTGACATCAATCGTTCCAGCCGGTGAACAGCCTGGGGATGCAGACGAAAGACAGCGCAAGGCACCTGGAGCGGCTGGCCATCCGCGCCCAGAAACTGCGACACGGTTCCACCACGAGTGAGCTTCAAAGAGACTCGATCGCCGGAGGAGAAAGCCTGCTTGGTCGTGTTGTCGAAAGCACGAACCACCGTGAGCGCGTCCCCGGTTCTTGCGGTACACGCTACGGTCTCCTTCTTCGACCCGCTGTCATTGGAAAGCGTGAGCAGAACGGAGTCGCCGCCCGTGGGAGAAGGAAATCGATTGCCATCTCCGGCCGCGACATTGATCGTGGTGTCGTCCGCCGTGATGTTCGCTGACAGCGTGGAGGACGCGGGTGCGAAGGCGCCTTCCAGCAGACCTCGGAAGGGAGCGCGCAGTCCACCCGCGATGTGCAGAGTGAGCTGATTGGAGTCATAGCCGCCAATCGCCGCGGTGGACCAATGCGGGCTGAGCGCGAGCGTGGTGAGACCCAGCGCATCCAACCCGTCGTTCTGGAGGTTGGTCTGCGCGTTGGCCGCGGTGAGCGTGTAGATCGGAAGAGTCGCCATGGCTAGCTCACCACCTCTGTGTGTTCATCGGTGCGTCCGTCGGGCGAGGTCAACCGCACGACGAAGCTGGTGACGGAAACCCTGCAGAAGGCGTAGTAACCCAGGGTGGTGCCGTGGGGTCCCGGGACGCGACGGAGCAGCAAGGGATCATTGCCTGCCGGAGGACCCGTGTCGTTGTCGATGGGAATATCCGGCACGGGGATTTCGATCGTAATGGGTGGAGCACCCTTGATGATGGGCCCCTTGATCACGGGCTCCGTCAATCCATGCGCGGCATTGATCAGGGCATCCTCCGACACCGTACGCAACGGCGTCACCGCTTTGATAGCATCGCTCGCCTTCATCGTGTCAGACAGCGCGAAGGGAAACTTCGGCGGGACGGGACTCAGCAGCGGACGATAGGCGGTGACCTTGAGCAGATACGGCGGGTCGTCCACATTCACCTGCGCGTTGCACATGAACAAGAGCTGGGTGCCCGCGGGCGACGCAATCTTCTTCACCTGGAACTTGCCCAACTTCGGCGGCGGCAGAACGGAACCGGCGGCGATGCGAACCACCTTTTCACTCATGCGGCCCAAGGGATCGGTGAGTTGAATAATCACATCGACTGGATCGTTCTCCGAAGCGCGGCGGAGATAGGCGGCATAATGACGCGGCGCCTTTGCGTTGGGATCGATGATCCAGACACCGGAACCGGTCGCGGGCTCAGTCGAGGGGATTGCGTCCATCTTCGAGGTAAAGTCGATCAATGGCGCGGCCGCGCCTTTCACCGTCGCCTTCACCGATAAAACATGAGGACCCAAAGGTGTTTTAGCGAGAGGTACCGTGCTGGTCCATTGCAGCAGGACGTCGCCGACGGCTCCGCCGGAGGGCCAGGAGACCGTCACCGCGGAGAGATTCGGCTTGCCGGAGGGAGGGATCACCACCCAAGCCGCGGAGCTTTCCCCCGAACGCCCGCCCAGATAGCCGCGCAGATCATCCGGATCCGACCAGGCAGCGGCGCGATACCAAACCCGCTTCCACGAACCCGCCGGCGTGTCATAGCCGGTCACCTTGTTGATGTTGGTCCCGAAGACATCGTCAGCGGTATCGACCGTCCATCCTGCGCCGTTGCCCGTGATGGTCGCCAGGGCCGGCCCCATCGTGTCCAACTCCTTCGCGGCATCATCCACCCGAACGCGGAACAGTTGTACCTTGCGGACGCGCGGTCCCAGACGCGAACCGACCTCCACCCGAGTGCGATAGACCGGCGGATCGACACTGATGTCCAAGTAAGGCCGGACCTCCAACGTGGGCGGCGCGGGCTTCATGACGCGCGGAGCCGCGATGGCCTGCAGCGCGTCACCTGCATCCGGTCCTGACGGCCAGTCCGACTCCACTTGTCCCGCATTCACACCAATAACGATGAAGAGATGGATCGAGGTAGAGCCGCGTGGCAGCGCTATGTCGGTATTGTTGCCTTGAATCGGCCTGTCATTGCGGCGAGTGAAGTTCCATTTCGCCGGGTTGTCGCGGAAGATCTGCTTGAGCGTGGTGAGCCGTTCACTCAAAGTCTTCTCCGGCGGCGGCTCTGGGAGGCCCGCATCCATCAAGAGCTTCGACTCGGTTGATTCGTAAATGAAATAGCCTACCGCGTTCGTCGGCTGACCACTGGTGTTCCAGGTGAGCCGCGCATGACATTCACCCGCGGCATCAGGTAAAGATGCCAGCGTGACAATATCCGGGATCATCTTCGGCGGACGCGGATCCGAGACCGAGATCACACTCGGATCATTCGACCAGGCACCTTGCCGTTGAGGAAGAATGCGTTCCTGACCCATCGCCCACAGCGCCAAACCGATGTGACCGGTTGACGCGAAGTCGAGCGTGAAGTCAGTCAGGGTGACGCGATAACGGCGCGTCTCGTTGCCCTGCTGCGCGGGGGTTGCGACCAGCTTCTGCCCGTCTTCGGAGAGCAACTGGACCGCGGGAGAGTCCGGGCTCTCACCGGTGAAGGTGAGGTCGAGAATCGAACCGGTGTGATTCAACTTTCGCTCCAGCACACCGGGCACCGAGGTGATGGGCGGTGGATCGCCGCGATGTGCTGCCGCATAGAGGCGTCCGACAAAGCTGATGCGCCTGGGACGGCGGACGCGCCAATCCCATAGGAATTCAATGGTCAGCGTACCGGGGCATTCGGTGCCATCCGGTGTCGCCGGCTGTCCCGCGCTCAACGTCGCGGTGACGATACGCACATGGTCGACCGGCGGCTGCGTCACGTTGCTGTTGGCGACCGACCACACGCTCCACTGCCCATAAATGTCCTGCTGCGCGACGCCGTAGCGGAGTTGGCGCGAACCCGGATTGGCAGGGATGGGTAGTTCGCGATCGACATCGGAGATCTGCCACCAGTCCGGAGGAATCGGAGTAGGCAACGCGCTATTGATCACGCCGTACTTGTAGCCACCGCTGGGCCGCAGATTCATCAAAGGGCGCACGGGTTCAGCGGGCGACAGGCTGGATCGCATCACCGCGTAGGTGCGCGGCCGGATCAGTTCCAGATCGGCCGGACGGTCCCAGGTCACCTTCACCGAACAACGCCAATCGGCGTCGGTGGTCAACGGGCGGAGATTGCCCATCATCTCCGTGTAGAGGTTCGCGGGAGCCGGAGGGGCCAATGCTTGCGGAGGCGACGGTACCATCGCCGCCATTTCGTAAGGCTGCGAGTTTCCATCGAGACCCTTTTCCCAACGGGCCGTGATCATGTAGTCGTAACTCAGCGCCGTGGGAATGGACACGGCGGCGAAGTTCGCGGTGATCACGGGATAAGCCGTGCCGAAGCCCAGCGACAATGCGAGCCATGGGTCCACGCCCGCGGGCATCAGTGTGGCCGCGAGAGGCGAGAACTCGGTCGTGGAATCACTCACCGGCATCTTCTTCCCCGAAGAGTTCTCCGGGGGCGGCACAACAACAGTGATCTTCTTGTCGTACTGCTGATTGGGCGGTGTCGCGGGCAAGACCTTCTTCAGCAGATCGATGATGCCGGTCTTGATCTCCTGCGTAACCAACTGATTCGTGTTGGGCGGCGTCCATGGCGGCACCGCTTCGCCGGTCGGCAGAGTGGGCTGCCAACCCACTTGAGGCGCGCCACGCTCCAGACGCTGCAGGGCCGCGGATTGGGGCGTGGTCAACGCGGCGACCATGCCTTGCGGCGCCGCATAATGCGCGATGCCATTCCACTCTGGCACCGGAACCGGCAGACCGACATACTCGAACTTCTCCCAGCCCGATGCGGCCGAAAGCTGATCCACGGGAATGCCGGTGATGCTCTTGATGACGACGGTGGGCGAGACCACCAGTCCATCGATGGAGGTAGCACTCACCTGAACCACGGTGCTTCCCGCATTCACCGCCACAATCGCATTGAAGTTGGAGAAGATCGGCGAGCCGGTATAGGCCAGAATGGTCCCAGTGGAGGTGGGGTCCACCTCCACAAAGACACGAAGCATGGGGCCGTCCGTCCATTCCACCAACTGATTGCCCAGGAGGAAGCCTTGCGAGCGGACCGTATACTTCAATGCCTTCTCGCCCTTGCTTCCCTTCGGCCTGCGCCAGACGATGAACGGCTCTGTGGGTAGCCCCAGTTCGCGATGGATCATCCAACGGATCTGCAGCGTGTACCGGTTCGCACCCTGATACGGATAGCCGAGCCGCCGAGCAACCACAGCCCAGTCGAGATAGGCGGCTTCCGCCTTGAATTTATCCTGATCAACGACGTAGGCCATTAGTCTTCTTCCTCCTCCCACGGAGCGCGAGCCAAATTCAGATCGGCGATGACGACATATTCGTCAGGGGCTCCGGGACCATCGAGATAGGTTTCATGCTGGGCGATCTTCTTCAAAGCCAGCTTCAGGTTCTTGCCTCGCGAGTTCGGCTTCAGCGTGATCAAGGCGCGTTGACCACCGGGCGCGGGCACGATCTTATCCACGATGTCGTCCCCGCCCGCGGCTTGAGCCACTACCAGCCAATCGACCGGGGTCATCTCATAGCGCTTGTTCTGCGCCGGAGTTGGGTCAATCGACTCTCTTGGCAGCAAGCGGCTACGCCACAGCGGTTCTGAGGCATCCACAATAATCGCAGCCGGCTGCGGAGTCGCTGACGTTTCCCAGAAGACCACCAGCCTTGGGTCGTGAGGAACTTCCATCGGTTCCAGACCCGCGCCGATGAAGTCTTGATCGAGTTCGCTGCCTTGCGGCGTTCGCGACTCCGCGGCGTACTTGTTCGCGATCGCTTGCATCGCATTCGGATTCACCGGACGGTGTTTGACGCGGTTCACCATGAAGGAAGCGCCAAAGTCCGCCAGGGTTTGGAATCCACCCGTGCTGAAGACGCGCCGCCAGATCGAAGTCCCCGCCGCGTCCTCCGGCGCATCCTTGTCCAGCATCTCGATGTCGAGCACGTAGTCCGTGTAGAGATCGAGCGGAATCGGGATGGTCACCTTGGAGTGCCGGATCCGCGTTCCGGATGACGGCACGCACGATCCATCCAGGACCTTTTCGAGCGTCTCTTCAAACGGGTCGGCGATGCTCTTGGCCACCGGCTTCACCGTGTCCGCATTGATCGGGAACGGATGGGGCGCACCGGGTGTGGGAGCGGGCGGATGGTACGACGAAGCCTTCAGCCTCACCTGCAGGCGTTTGCCGTAAGTTTCATACAGCCGCACCACATTGTTGGTGGCAAAGATGATGTTGATCTCTTCCAGCGAAAAGAAGTGTTTCTCACCATCCTGCGGAATACTGGCCAACATCCACGGATCCAGCCGCGCGGGCGGATCGGGATCGGTCCGGAACCAGTAGGTCTGGGTTTGGTCGGTGATCGTCTTCTTGTCGGTCGGCGATCCACCGGCAGGACGGCGTTCCCGCGACGCATCCCACTTCACCGTGACGCTATAAACCGTGTTCTTCGCGAGCAGCGCATAGTCTCCCGCTTCCGAACTCAGCACGGTGCCGGCAATCCCCTTCTTCTTGGTTTGCTCCGTGGTGTCGTAGTCATAACGCCACACCTCCGCCGTGCGCATAGCGTCGATCGCCGCGACATAGAACGGCCGCCAGGTGATTTCCTTGTCCATCGAGGGCGTCCAGGACTTCAAGCCCACTTGCACCTGAGTGCCCTTGGGATGGCCCTTCACCGTGACGATGACAGGGACATAGCCCTGCTGCTGCAATGCCTGCGCGTGTTGAACCAGCTTGTATAAACTCCCCATCCAAAGCCCGGTGGGATCGATCCACTTCGCCGGATAGGGCACACCCGGTGTTGCGTCTGCCGGGATCACAATGTGTTCGGTCAGCGTGTTTTCCTGATCGTCCATCACCGCAACCGTGAGTTGCCCAGTAGTGAGGACCACTCGATTCACGAACAAATAGAAGGTGCCGTAGTCGAGCGCGCCGGTTCCGAAGACCACCGCGTCCACCAGCGGTCCTGGCTTGTAGCCGCGCTTGTGCAGGCGCTCCAGGAGGGTCTTGTCGCGATCCGTCTTCGGATCGGTCTTGAAGCGCATGAAATCGTCGCGGAAGGGCGACGCCAACACGCGGCTCTGGCAGTTCTTCGGCGCCGCAGCCGCAGCCGTGGTGGTTGCCGGATGGATGACCATCGACTGCAACGCAGCTCGCGGAATCGCGATGCCGCTGTTCAGGTTGCGCACGACATCGTTCAGCGTCAGGGCTTGCGCGGGCACGGTGTCCATCCGCTTCACGCCCTTTGCCGACTCGATAATGGGCAGGCGCATGGCGATGGGCTGCGGAGCAGTCGAGACTGGTGCCGTTGAGCCGCCCGGGAGCGTAGTCCCCGGAGTGGTCGGCTTCCGGTCCGGCGGGCAGACCACCGCGAGTCCTTCCACCTGCGCCGGGATCACGCCGCGCATCTGATCCAACTTGCGATCACCGGAGCGCCAGCGTTCCGTCACTCGCAACGTCAAGTCCGTGGGGCCGGAGCGCAGAGTTCCCGGAGGGTCGGGCCATGCCGTTCCATCCAGCCACCAGCCATATGGCGAGGGGCCGAGGATCTCCTGAAGGAAGGTCCACAGCACTGGCGTCGGGGGTGCGATGGGCGTGCAGACGGTGCCCCAGTGCTCGACGATGGTCTCCTCGAGGAACTTGCTCGACTCGATCGCCTTCGGTGTCGCTTCCGGAATCCAGCTCAACAACGCGAGCTGCGCTTCCAGCGCTTTGTCGCCGCTCTTCTGTTTCCACCAGGTCGCTGGCGTTCCGCCTTCGGTCACAGAGCCGGAGAGTTCAATGCTCTTCAGCGTGTATTTGAAGAAAGTATCGCCATGGGCGATCCAGCCATCCGGCGGAGCTTCGGAGCTGCCCTGCAGATCCTTGCCCTTGAATTGAACGCCGTTGGCCAACGGCGGAGCCGACATCATCAAGACCGGAATCGCATCGATGGGCACAATGGGTAGATCCGCGGGCTGCGATGCGCCTTCTTTGCCGTCGCCAATCCCGCCGTCGACAGGCCGGTCGGTGGCCGTGCCCATCACCAATGCGGGCGAACGACTGATCAGCTTCAACGTCTTGGACAGCGCCGGAGGATCCGGAACCGGGACAGAGTTATCCCCAAGGGCAAAGTGGACGCACCCGGAGATGGTGAAGAAGAGGAAGTCGATCTCGCCACAGATATCGCCTTCGATGCGGCAGATCTCGTTGCCGCCAGCATCCTCTCCCATATCGACCTTGAGGTTGGCCCAGGCCGAAATGCTGATGATCCAGAGATGCAGCGATCCGCGGACGTAGAGGATGCCCGCGAAGCGGAAAGGATCGAAGCCGACAATGGCGTCGAAGCCGGCCGCAAGTTCCGCATAAAGCCCCGCGGGCTTCGATCCCCAAATGAACGCCACATGGAGACCGGTCGCAATGGAAAAGCCCGTGACGGCAGGAAGGTTCGGAATCCCGGAGATGCCGTTGCCGGCAATCATGAGGTATCCGCTGCCTTCAAACACGCTGAGAATGTCGGCCTGAATCTGGTCGTTATACTTGCCCAGATAGAGGTGCCAGTCCGGAATGTTGTTGAAGTTGAAGAAGGCTTCAACCGGAATGCGAATGCGAAGAAGTGGCTCGACTTTGAACTCAGCAGAGATGCCGATGGTCAACGTGCCGCGGCCCATGTCGAGATCGATGACGGCGAAGAGCAGGCCCTCTGCGTCGCCGCCCAGGTCGGGCATCGGCATCAGCAGGTTCGCCTTCATCATCAACAGCAGGCGCGGCCCGGGGAGTTCCAGTAAGATGACGCCCTTCAGGTTGAAGATGACGCTGGAACCCATGGTGCCGAGAATGGCGCCGACACCGAAGGCCCAACTGTTGACATTGCTCTTCCAGAAAGCAATGTCGGTGGGATTGCCGCCCGTTGCTTTGAGCCATGCCAAGGCCGGCGCCTGGTTGTCCGCGGGGACGTCGTCTTCATTGCGCTTGTAGTGCATTGCAAAGAGACCCAGGAATCCATAGATGCCCAGACCCGAACAGCCCAGGGGAATGGCCACGGGGAACTCAACGTACAGCGTGACAATCACGCCCGTGGCCGGCCCCCCTGGCTCGCTCGCGGGAATCTGGCGGATGCCGATGCCCGCGGCCACGCGCACCGAGACCGGCACGATCGTGAGATCGATATACCCCTTGATCTCGGTCTCACTCAACTCGAGATAGCCGCGGCCGCGCAGAGCTCCCGGAATATCGATGCCGGCACCGAAGGCGGTGAGCTCCACCTTCACCGGATCTTCCAGACGGGCACGGATGCGCGCGCGATCGATCGACACGACACCGAGATCAATTGCAAAGCCGAGATCGACTTCGATCAACATCGGGTTGTTGCGCGCAATGCGCGCGCCCAGAATCTTCAGAATCGATCCCAACGGATCGGCGACTTCAATCGCACCGGGCTTCGACAGATCGATGGAATAGCCCTTCGACGAGTCGAACATCGGCCGGAATTGGAACGGCAAACCGCCCGGAGGGCTACCGAACATGATGCCGATCGCTTTGTAGCGAACCACCAGCGGCGATTCGCGCTTAATCTTCACCAGCCCCAGGAAGTCCGCGCTGATCGCGGTCTCAATGTCGAAGAGGACCGTGGTGGACCATTCGCCTTTGGCATTCGCCGTGACGTTCAGTTCGCCGCCGTACCAGATGATGCGCTCCGTGCGCATCCATCCCAGACCGGCAATCAAAGCGCAGAGGCCGAAGCCCGCCGCGGAGACACCGAGTTCCGCCAACGCCCCTTCCTTGGCCACTGCTCCAGCGCCTTCCGCAATGAGCGGCAGGAACACACAGGAGGTCCCAAAGAAGTCCAGGCCGAAATTCTTCGGTCCGGGATCGGGCGGTTGATTTGGGCGCGTGCCTAGCAGCGCAAGACCATCGCGGTCGGCCGGATCGGCACCGAAGTAGCCGGTGACGATCACTGTGTCGGTTGCATCGTCGATCTGTACGACAATCCGGATGTCGATCAGACCGTCCGCGGGGTTCTGGCTGCCCAGCCCCTGCCATTGCGGCATCGTGGTGCCAGGACCGGCGCCGTCGCGCAGCCGGTTCTCCGCGGCAGTCTGATAGTCGAACTTGCCGAAGACTTCGCAGGCAACAAATTGATTGCGAACGATGCGGACCTTGGCGCCGAGTTGCCGAAACCAGGATGGTGGTTGTGGCGGCTCCGCGGCCGGCGTCGGATCGGGGACTGGAATCGGCTGCGGCGTCGGGTTATTGGGATTCGCTCGCCGGGAGACATTGCCTTCGGTCACCGTGCCCGCGCCGGGGCCGGGCGTCCAGGAGGCCTCCGCCTTCCAGAAGTTGCGACGGGTGGCGAGCGTGGTCCCTTGCGTGGTCCACTGCGACATCTCCGCGACAGGTGACGGAGTGAATGTATAGGAACGGCTAGCCAGTTCCGGCGTCTCCGCCAGAACCTTGTCGAACATCGCCTTCAATCCATCCGCACGACGCTGGGCCAGCGCGGTGTTGTAGGTGAGCGATTGCTGGGTGTTCTGACCTTCGTAGCTGGCATATCCCTTAATCGCGATGTCGGAGTGATTGGGGATGCCCATCAGCGTGCCGCGTAACGCGCTGATAGAGTCGGAGCCCGAGAACCAGTTGCTGGTAGCGCCATCATCGGGCGCCGGTTCAGTGCGGGAGTTCGCGGAATTCGTCGAGTAGGCGTTGCCCTCATTCGGCGCAGGATGATCGAAGCGATAGTAAGCCGTGAACTGTCCCGTACTCGGATCGCCCGGGAGTTCCGCTCGCACGCTGACGCTCTCGCCCGGACCGACGTTCACCGTGACTGTGGTGCTGGACCCGGCGGGCGATCCATTCACCGTCCAGGTAGGCGTTCCGCTGCGATCCAGGCCGATGGTCGCCGTCGTGGGAGTCTCACTCACCAGCCGCAAGCGCGGTGCGTTGACCGCTACGCCGCCTTGCGTCACCGATGTGGTCTGCAGGTCGACGGGCGCGTTCTGAGTGGTGGAGGGTTGCGAGCCAGGAGGCGGAAGGGCGGGAGTTGAGATCCGGGTTGCGTGGATCGTCAGCGTTTGATTCTTCGGCGGGGCGCTGGTGTCGGTCGCATTGATGACGATGGTGCGGGACGTCGCGGTGGAGAGATCGATGTCATGCTCGCGGCCGTTCTGTGCGGCTCCTCCGTCGAACGTGGCAGACGTGGTAATGGGCGTTCGCCCGCCATCGACATCAATGATCATCCGCGTGCGAGACGGCAGTTGCACGGTGGCTTCGGTATCGCTGGTCTGCGTGATCCCGTAGCTCTGCATCGTCTCGTCATAAAAACGAGCGCCCAGCTTGAGTGGACCTGCCCCCTGATTGAGAACCTGAAGTTCGAAGTCGCCGGTGACTCCGGCAGACGGACCAAAGCCGATGAGCAGATTGCGGACCCCGCCATCGACCGCGAGATCTCGGGCGCCGTGGGGCGCGACAAAGAGACGGATCTCCGGCAGGTAGAGGCCGGTCCAGTTCTCGTCGTATCCGAACTGGCTCAGAATGTCGGGCGGCGTGGAGTTGGTGGATAGGTCCAGCACCGCGGACCGGAATCCAAAGCCCACAACGTTCGATGAACCGATGAACGCGTAGGGCGGGTCCATGGTAATCAGCTCGGCGATGGCCAGGTCGCCGGGATCATCCAGGCCTGATGCGCCTGCGGAGAGCAGGGTTGCGTTGAGCGGGCTTTCGAAGGCCGATGTCTGCGACAGGCGCATCTTGATCTTCGGCAGCGTGAACTTCACCTGCTGGTTCTGTGGATCCTCCACCAACTGCCCGTCGGGTTCGCGCTTGGCGCCACGCAGAAAGGGAGGACGCAGCACGATGGACGTGAGGATGAAGTCGAGAACGAACTCGGTGTTGGGGTAGTCCGAAGGCGGTGCGTCGGCGGGAATGAAGTCGTATTGCTGGAGCACCGCGGCTGCGTTCGCAAAGCCACCCGCGCCGCCAATCGCGGTCACGGCCTGCGTGATGGTGGCTGATGCGATGCGTGGAACGGTGAGTTGAAACTCGATCTTGGCATCGCGAACATCGATCCAAGGATTCCGGCGCCCCGGGTCATTCAGGGGATGATTCTCTGAGTTCTGAGCATCGACGCCCATGACCATACGGTCAGGGTCGATATACGGCTGGACATCGCCGAAAAATCGGACGGTCCCCCGAACGACAATCCCTTCGGGTCCAATCGAGGTCTCGTGCTGATCGACGGCCAATGCCGCCAACGCAGGATGCCACGCCCCAAAGCCCCCGCCCCGTAAAACATAGGGCGTCATCAAGTCGAACAGCGACAAATCAGGCACTTACGTACCTCCTAATTTGCCCGATGGACACACATCCCCTTAAGGCCCACTGGGCTCGGTCCCGTGTGTTTCCCGAAATGACACAGAACCAAATAAGGTCAGGGCTCTGGTCTATGGCGCGGATGGCGCCGGTTCCGCGATGTAGGTGCAAGTTGCAGGATGTTTTTTTGAAATGAAAACTTATCTTGACTTGAGCTCCGACGTCAAGGCAAAGATATGCATTCTTTATGATTTTTTTTGCACTGTAACCGAAATGCGCCCTTTCACGCCCGAGTCGTAAACCCATACAGGCTTCAAATCATTCACATTCCTGGTATCAACTTGCGTCAGCGGCGAATAACGAATGTGACTAGGATCTGTGGTTGACGTAGGCGAAATAAGACCTCGTTGCGTCGCCATCTTCATGCTGCAAATTCTAGGCAGAAAACTATACCAATTCTTTTGACACAGCTTTACCTGGTTCTTGGGTAACGCTGACAGGCAGGCCCTTTAAGGAACGTGAGATAGCGTAGCTGCGAGATGCATTCGCCGATTTCCCGGACATCAGCCTCAAATTCCTGTTGACAATTACTCGTCGCGGGGACTAATTTTCGCGCCACTTGCTATTGGTCCATTCGCTCTTCTCACTGCGTATTATGCAACGAGTACTTTCTTTGCTCATTTGAGAAAACGTTTACTGGAGGTAAGTCGATGCAACTGGGAAAGGCAGCATTGCGAAGGGTCGCGGTCGCACTTTTGTTTGCCGGCCTGGCGACAATTTCAGCGTACTCTCAAAACATCTTCGGCTCGATCGTCGGAACAGTAGACGATCAGTCGGGAGCCGTTCTCCCGAACGTGGCTATCACCGTCACGAACCCCGCGACAGGCGAAAAGCGCTCCGTCACCACCGATAATCAGGGAAACTATCAGGTCCTATCCTTGCCGCGTGGGGAATATACGATCGACATCGACGCCACCGGCTTTAAACATTTCACGCGCACCCCCATCAATGTGGTTGTAAACCAAGTAGTGCGCGTCGATGTCACCATGTCCATCGGCGAACAGACCCAGACGGTGGATGTGACCGGCGCGACTCCCATCCTGCAGACGGACACTACCTCGCTCGGACAGGCGATTGAAGGGACCGCGGTGCGCGACCTGCCGCTCAATGGTCGCAACGTGCTGGCCCTGGTTGCGCTGGTGCCGGGTGTGGTGCCGCAAGGTGCTTCCAATACCAACCTCAGCGGGCAGAACGTGTTCGCAGCTGGCAACTTCCAGATCGGCGGCGGTAATGCCAACCAGGGATCGGTCCTGGTGGACGGTGTGTCCGTGAATACGTCGTATGGCAACGCCGTCGAGCTGGTGATGGATCAGGACAGCATTCAGGAATTCAATGTTCAAACACACAACAACACTGCGGAGTTCGGCAAGTACACGGGCGGTGTGATCAACATGAGCACCAAGTCCGGCTCAAATACTTTTCATGGCACGGCTTATGAGTACTTACGCAACACCGTGCTCAACGCAAATTCCTTTTTTGCGAAGAGAAACAACTCCGGAAAGCAAGCGTGGCACCAGAACCAGTTCGGCGCCAACATCAGCGGCCCGGTGATGAAGAACAAGATCTTTTTCTTTGGCGCTTACCAGGGCTACCGACAGACCAACGGACAGTTGGTTCTCGTTACGGTACCAACGGAGGCAGAACTGAAGGGTGATTTCTCCGGCATCAGCGCTCCCATCTACGATCCTCTGACGACCTGCGGCACTCTCAACAATCCCGCTTGCACGGCAGCCCAGAGCGCGGGAACCGCTCCTACGCGGCGGCAGTTTTCCTATAACGGCGTTGCGAACGTCATCCCCCCCAACCGGTTGAGCAGCGTAGCCAAGAACCTGATTGCATTTCCTATCTACGGACTGCCGAACGTTCCCGGAACGCCTTCACCACAAGGGCCATTGAACAACTTTTCGCGACTGGCCACCGCAGGCGGCATTAATGATCAGTACACTGCCCGCGGCGACCAGAACCTCAACTCCAAATTCTCTATGTTCGAGCGCTACACGAGGTGGAACTCGAGGAACATCGACCCCCAGCCATTCCCGAACAATAATCTTTATTACATCGCTCTGGCGCCAGAGGTATTCAGCACCAATCAGATCGTCGTGGGTGGCACGTACCTCTTCAACGCCAATTCGGTGGCTGACCTGCGCCTCGGCTATCTGCGGTGGAACTACAACCGCATTCCGACTAATCTCGGCCTAAACGAATCGACGGCATTCGGCTGGCCTTCGTATATGGACTTCGGCCATTTGAACAACCTGCCAAAGTCCACCGCAGTTCCTATGATTAGCACTGGAGGGCCGATCAGCTACTACGAAGGCTCTGCCGGCTACATCTTCTCCATCAACAACAACTATTCGATCGCGTCGACCTATCAGAGAGTCTGGAAACGGCACACTTTCAAAATGGGCGTGGATTTGCGCCGGCTGGAGATGAACTATTTCCAGAACAACAACCCAGGCGGCATCTTTACCTTCGATAACATCTTCACCTCACAGAGCACAGGATCGCCGGGAGCGACGGGCAACCCGCTTGCCTCCTTTGAGCTGGGATACGTCTCGACCAGCACCGCGCAGACGGTGCAGATTGCGCCGCCAACCTATCAGACCCTCCGCTACCAAGGCTACTTTTTCCAGGACACCTGGCAGATAACCAACAAGCTGACCGCCACGCTCGGGTTGCGCTACGAAGTGCCGGGCACCTTCATTGCACGGCATGGCTGGGCGAACACCTTCAACCCGACCGAAATAAATCCAATTTTGAACATACCAGGTGCCTACGACCTGGTGAGTTCACCACAGCATCCTGCGGCGGGTGTCTACAACGAGAACTGGACCGACTGGGCGCCGCGAGTTGGCCTCGCCTATCGCCTCGACGACAACACGGTCATCCGAGGAGCGTTTGGCAAATTCTTTGTCCCGGCAGACCTACAATTCCCCAGCGCTCCGCTGCAAGCAGGCGTCAATTTCCTGAACAATCTGATGGTCAATACGATCGACGGACAGCAAACTCCCTACAACACATTGGACAACCCATATCCGAGCGGGCTGCAAGGACCGCCGCACCGGGATCCAAGCTACCAGCAGGTGCTGCTGGGGGGTAATGCTCAGGCCCTCTACGCTGATGAACCGAACGGCCTCACGTACCAATGGAACCTGACAGCCGAACGTCAGTTCTGGAAGGGGATCGCCCTGTCAGCGTCATATGCCGGACTGCGTGGCGAGCACCTGCCAATCAGCGTTCCGATCAATCCGTTGTCGGACAGCGTTATATCCCAGGCAGCCGCAGATCCGAACTGCTCATCGGGCAGTATCGCAAACTGCTTTCTGAACGTGCAGGCGGCTAACCCGTACTATCCGAAGATAAGCCAGGGGACTTTGCGAAACCCAACGGTGACCAGGAACCAGTTGCTGCGGCCTTTCCCGCAGTATGGCGGCATCACCAATAGCGGCCACTACGTTGGCATCAGCAACTATCATTCGCTGGAGCTCAAGCTGCAAAAGCGGATGCCGGGGAACGGGCAGATACTTGGGTCGTACACCTTCTCCAAGCTGCTGACCAATGCTGAGTACCTGACCTCATGGCTCGACGCAACCGGTACAGGAGGCTTCTCGAACTACAACAACCTTGACGGTGAGTACGCGCTATCCAGCTTCGACGCACGTCAGCGACTGGTGGTCGCTTATGTCTATCCCCTGCCCTTCGGGAAGGGCCAACGGTTCCTTTTCAATCTCTCCGGAGTTGGCAACGCCTTGCTCGGCGGGTGGGGCGTGCAGGGCATCACGACCTTCCAGCAGGGACTTCCACTTGCTTTGACCAATTCCACCAATACGCTCTCGACCTACGCATTCCAGGGTTCGATGCGTCCGATGTACGTCCCCGACGCGGCAGGTTGCAACGGAACCAAGAAGAACGGTGGATCAATGTATAACCGGCTGGGAGGACCTCTCGCAGCGACGACTTACTTCAACACTAGCTGCTTTGTGCAGCAGAGCGTCAATAACCCATACGTCTTCAATCGCTTCCAATACGGTAACGAGTCGCGTACCGATAACACGCTGCGCGGCCCTGGCCAAGCCAACTGGGATATGTCTCTCTACAAGGACATCCCTATCCACGAGAATATGAAATTCAACTTGCGCGTGGAGGCATTCAACCTCTTCAACCGCGTACAGTTCGGCAATCCGAATACATCAGTTGGCAATGCTCTCTTTGGCAATATCACAACCCAGATAAACAATCCCAGGGCATTCCAGTTATCCGGACGATTTTTGTTCTAGCAGCAACTTCTACAATCCATCGAAGGCCGAGGTCCTGCCGCACATCTGCTGGGGCGGGGCTTTGCCCTTTTGCAAGGTGCGCTTGAGTCGCAACGGAACACGAAAAGCGGTGGGGCCACCGTCGGAGCAGATTAATCACGTCCTCCATGCGCGAATAAGGCGCCTGCCGACCCACTCTTGGGACGCGGATATTCCCAATTCGCTTCGCTATGAGGCGCCGCACAGCGGCAATCAGCAGTTGTGTCCCAAACCCTAACGATTGATCTCCGCGCTGCAACGGATGTAGCAGCCGCTACGTCAGCGGCTTCGTTCAAACGCGCTTGTAAGAAGCAGATTCCACCCCACCCATCGGGGGGGGAATCTGCGCATGACTGGGGAAATGCAGCTTGGAAACGTCAGTAGAAATGTCGCGGTTCTCTGCGATCTAGCGTGGGTCGATGGTTCGTGAACCTGCCGTATTTGTTAGATCAGCGAAAGGCCCAGGCATCCGGTTCGTCCCGGTGATTGAGTGGCCGTAGAAGTCCACATCGATTCCACCATACACCGGTAGAGGCTTCACTTCGCCTTTCACCGCCACGCTCATTTGTAGAGTGTCCGGGTTGAACGTCGTTGCGACTTCCGCCGTGGTTCCCGTCTTGTCCCAATCGTGCTGATCACGCCAGGACTCCAGGTTGTCCCACTCCGGCGGATCGGGAAATTTCACACGCAGGTAGGGCTGCATTCGCACTCGGCGGCCCGGAGCGAAGCCGTAGACATTTCCATCCGCAGTGTTGCGCGGGTTGTTGAACTCGATGGCCGACTGGCCGATGCCCGAGAACACATTTCCGAAGACTCTAAGGTCATGTGCGTCGTTCGTGTGGCCGTTGATTGGGCGCGGTGCTCCGAGGCCTGACGCTGTATCGATGCACACCTTGGCGCAGTCAATGAACAGGTTGTATGCGATGATGACGTGATTTGTGTCGCGGATCAGAACTCCGCCGGTGAGGTGGTCGAAGATATTGTTGTCAATCTCGTTCAACGCATCACTGCCCTCGATCTGAATCGCGTGTGGATTCACGTCGCCGGGAATGTCGGCGAAGACGTTCCCCGTGAGCCGATCATTTGTGTTTCCGATATCGAGCCAGATTCCGTTGGCATGCCGGATGTGACGCACCACGTTATTCCGGAACAGCAGATTCCGCGTCCGATGCATCTTGGTCCCGCCCGACTCCGACAGGCGAGCTGCATCCTGCCAGCCAATCCACTCAAATAGGTTCTTTTCCACCAGCACATTCTGTGGACCACCCGTTCCGCCGAGTCCCTCAATTCCGCAGTACCGGAAGACGTTGTGGCGGACAACGTCAAAACCTACCGGCTGCGGCGGGCGCGCCGCTGCCCAGTCAACGTCACCGATGTCGAGCCCCACACTATTGGCCCACTCGAAAGAATTGTCTTCAAAGATGAAGTGGTTGCCGTGATTGGTCGAGACCAGCCCTCGTTGGGGATTTGGGTAACTGTTTCCGGCATACCGAAACTTGATGCCCTTCACCCGGATGTACGACTGGTACGGCTTCGCAGGAGAGAACACCGACTCCTCGTTCGTGATCTCGATCACGTGCTTCGCCGGATCATCGTCATTTGCCAGCCGGATATGCAAAGTCAGTCCGTCCGACTCGACCCACACTTTACCAGCGTAGGGCGAAAACTCCTGGTACAACGGCGTCCAGCGGATGTCGCTGAAGAAGCTTAGCGAGCGCGCCGACAGCCCCGCGAGAGCCGATGGCGATTCCACCTGCTCCAGCGGTTTGCCATCCACAAAGACTATGCCCCGCCGCCGGAAGTAATTCCACATATTGTCTTTGGCGTAGTTGATCCAGTAGCGGTCGTCGGTCACGTTGTCGAGAGCGAACGGGTTATACCCAAGCGGGAACAGCTTGGGGTCAAGGTGAAGCTGGTATGCCTTCACAGGCTGATTCGTCTCCCGGTCCGGGCCGATGTTCCAGCCCTCGCTGGGCTGCCATCCTGTCGTCACGGTCGCGCCTGATACAACGACATCCGCGCCCGGCGCCGCCTCGTAGCTAATCATCGCATCGGGACTTGTGCCTCCCCGGGCCGGGCGGATCGCCTCGCGGTACACGCCGCTGGCGATAATGACATGTTCACCCGGCTGGAGCAGCTGAGCGGCATGGTTAATGGTGCGGAACGGATGCTCCTTCGTACCGGGCCCACTGTCGCTTGCATTCTTGGCATTTGCGTCGACGTAGTAGGTCTTCGTGAAGTGGAGCGGCTTCTCCCATGTCGGGAACTCGGTGCCGTCCGGAAGGCGGGAGTTATCGGCGAAAACGGCGGATGTTCCAGCCAGAAGGAGTAGGACAAGGAAAGGGGCGTGTTTCATCCGGCGGGGTACCATATGCTTCCGCGATCGGATAGATTTGCCGCTGAATGAAGCGCGGGCACGGATCGCGCCACCATCGTACACGGTGGCGAAGCAGGCGAGCCTGGACGACGTTTGGATCCACCCTGAGACAACAGTTCATAGTGGATTCATTGAGAAAGCTCCTATCGATTTATTGAGATGCGCCAGGCCAGCCCTGTATACCTGACTGGACTCTGAGGCGCCATCTTCTCCGGGTGAAGGCGGCGTAGCTCCTTTGTCCTGCGGGCGGATTGACTCCTCCAAGAGCCATCCTGGGCCCCCTGCGAAAATTTGTGGGCCTTAGGCGAACAGGATGTGAAGGATTATCAGTGATTTTGGCAGTCTCTGATAGCCTGTAAGTTGTTGAATTACAATGTATTTAAATTTTGACGCGATAGAGACCGCTGGTTCGGATCCAATCGTGCCTACCATTGTTTCTCATTCCCTTCATCCGCAGCTCAGTCTACCTCGGACACCTTGCCGCAGGATTCAGCGAAGCCGACCTTCCGAAGGTGGAACCACGGCGCAGTTTCGCCGGAGTACGGACGATTTTGCAGTTCGGGAACCGGAACAAACGGCGAAACAGGTTACGCCTCACCTTCAGGATCGGGGATACTGGACAGCGGGTCACTGGCGGGGAAGGAATCGGCCAGTGTCTTATCCAGATTTTTCTCGCGCCTCGCACGTTCATCGTTTGCAACGACCAGACGACCTTCTGGATCACTCGAGACGTATCTCCACTGGATCGCCACTTTCGCGCCGTGTTGCGCCATATCGACCTCTTTCTTCGGGCGGAGAGCCTACCCACTTCCTCTTCTGATGCAGCCAGTCTGTCCGTGCAGCCCTCTTTTCCTCACAGAAGTCTTGAGAGAGGAGGAGCCACCGTAGATCCCATCCCATAAGGGGTTATCAATTTGGCGTCGTGTACCTTTACACTACCCAAGGCGCCCTGTACGTTTGAGAATCCGGGAAGAAAGGGAGACCCCCTGATGGACGATATTGCACAACGCTGTATCTCAATTATTGCCAAGGCGAAGAACATTCCTGCCGACACCATCACCCTCGACACCACCTTCGAGGAGCTGAACATCGACTCTCTCGACAAGATCAACATCTCGTTCGAGGTGGAAGAAGCGTTCGAGATCGCGATTCCTGACGACGCCCTCGGCTCACTCAAGACCGTCGGCGATGTGGTGCGCGGCGTGGAGCAGCTGGTGGCAGCGAAGGCATCCTGAGGAGTCCTTCCAGCATCCGCCGCGGCGACCTCTTAAAATCTATCGGGAGTTCCCTTCCATCGTGAATCGTGTTGTTGTCACAGGACTAGGCTGCATTACACCGATCGGTTCCTCCGTCCCGGCATTCCGAGAGAGTCTCTTCTCCGGTACCAGCGGGATTGCCCCTATCGTCAACGTTCCGGACGCTCCCGACGGGAACCCCGGGGTTCGTTACAGCCGGGCCGCCCAGGTCTTCGATTTTGATCCTTCCGCCCACCTCGACTCTGGAATCATCACCGCGACCAACCGGAATACCCAGTTCGCCATCGTCGCCGCACGGCAGGCGGCAGAGCAGTCCGGGTTTCTCGCGCATCACGCTCCCGGAGATATCGCCATCATCATGGGATGCGCCTGCGGCGGCCGCTCCTCCGAGGAGAGCGAGGTCAAGAACCTCTACACCCGCAATGCCCGCGCACATCCGCTTACCATCGTGCGCACCATGTCCTCGGCAGGGGCAAGCAATATCTCCATCGACCTGAAGATCACAGGACCGACCCTGGACATCTCGACCGCCTGCGCGTCGGCCACTCACGCCATCGGCCTCGCCTTCCACATGGTTCGCTCAGGGATGGCGGCAGCAGCCCTCGCCGGAGGCCATGAGGCTCCGCTCAGTTGGGGCTTCTATCGAGCGTGGGACTCCATGCGCGTCGTCTCACCGACTCAGTGCCGTCCCTTTGCCACCGACCGTGACGGCATGACGCTGGGAGAAGGCGCCGCCATGCTGGTGCTCGAGACGCTTGAGTCCGCGAAGGCGCGGAACGCCACCATCTTTGCCGAGATTGTCGGATTCGGCATGTCGGCCGACGCCAACCACATCACCCAGCCGCAGGCCGATGGTGCTGCCAGCGCCATGCGGAAGGCGCTCACCGACGCCCAGGCCTCGCCCGATGAAGTCGGCTATATCAATGCACACGGCACAGGAACCCAGGCCAACGACACCACCGAGGCCGCCGCCATCCACCAGGTCTTCGGCGAACGTGCTGCACACATTCCTGTCAGTTCCACCAAGGCGTTGCATGGCCACTCCATCGGGGCCAGCGGCGCTCTTGAAGCACTGGCTACTACCCTGGCGCTCCAGGAAGGCCGTCTCCCTCAGACCGCGGGTGTCTCGGCCCCCGATCCCTCTCTCAACCTGGACATCATCACTGGCAAGCCCCGGACCACTGACCCCACCCTCGCTCTCTCCAACTCTCTCGCCTTCGGCGGGCTCAATGCCGTAATCGCTCTTCGTTCGTGGCAGGAAAAGACCTAACCTCTGCCGCATGAACACGGGCCGGACTTGCCGCAGGTTCTTCCGGTGTATCTCTTTGGCGTCCTGCTCCAGGCGGTATAGGGTGAAGACATGAAGGCTTTAAAAAGTCTTTCGATCGTGATTCCAGCGGCGCTTCTGATCGCGTCTCTGATCGGCCTTTTCATGACGCAGAGCTCAATGGCAAACCTGCCATTTCTGCGGGCAAAGGGTTTCTCCAGAAACAATGCACGCGGCCTCGTAGACCAGCGTCCGTGGCAGACGATTGAAGCGCTCTCTCCACTTGCCATCTCTGCGGAGGAGAAGCGGCATGCCCGTGAGGCCGAGCGATTGGCAGATCATGAGGTCGATCAGGCCTTCGCCCTGGCGCTCCGTCAGGCAGCGCTCGACAGCCATGCCCTCAACGGGGATGCGATCAAGGTTCAGCAGAGAGTGACGGCGTTGCAGTCCGTCGTCAAGGATGACCAGGATCGGGTCAATACGCTCACCGCAGCCTTGAAGACGCCTTCGACGAAGCCAGATGCTCCTGCCCAGGACGATCTTGACCTCGCCAAGGCGCAGCTCCAGCTCGATACCGACAACCTGAACGATGCCGGCGAGGAGCTGGCCAGGCTTACGGGAGACAACCGCGACGAGATTCAGCGTGAGCTCGCAACCCGCCAGGCCGCCATGAAGAAGCGCGAGGAGCAGGCCGAGGCTGCGGGCCCCTCGGCCATGCAAACGGCAAGAGGCTATCGCACGCTCGCTGGCCGTATCTCCGGCTGGCTGGATCAGCGCAGCCGGGCCAGCCTGATTGCAACAGCGAAAGCACAGGCAGAGAGCGACGCAGCCACACTTGCCACCCAGCAGGCAGCCGTCGAGGCGAAGCTGAATGCTCCTGCCGACGACGCCGGACAGAACGCCGGCGCAAGATCGCGCGTAGCGCGCCTGGCACAGCTGCATTCACTTTCGCAGATTCGGTCCATCCTGGAGGATCGCGTCCAGACGCACAAGCAGCTGGCTGCTGTCTATCAGCAATGGTTCGATCAGGTAGGCCGCCAGCATCACATCGTCTTCCACCTTATTCTTCAGTCCATCGCGGCTATCTCATTTCTCCTGCTGTGCTCGGCCCTCATCACCCTTATGGCCGGCAAACTTCTCGACCGTCTGCGCATCGACCGCAGAACCCTGCTTACGCTTCGAACGATCGTAACGCTCGTCATTCAACTCATCACTCTTCTTTTGGTCATTCTCATCATCTTCGGGGTGCCCAGCCAGATGCCCACCATCCTGGGACTGGTCACGGCAGGACTAACTGTCGTTTTTCAGGACTT
Source organism: Edaphobacter sp. 12200R-103 (assembly GCF_010093025.1). GTDB lineage: Bacteria > Acidobacteriota > Terriglobia > Terriglobales > Acidobacteriaceae > Edaphobacter. The sequence continues at coordinate 2,785,732 of NZ_CP048114.1, forward strand.
CATCCTGGCGTTCTTCGGCTGGTTTGTCCTCATGGGCAAGAATGGAATCCGTGTTGGCGACTGGGTGGAGATCAACGGCGTCGGGGGCGAGGTTGTTGAAGTCGGACTCTTCCGTACAGCAGTGCTCGAGACGGGAAACTGGACCGATAACGGCCATCCCACGGGCCGCCGGATCAACTTCATCAACAGCTTTGCCATTCGTGGCCAGTACTTCAACTTCTCCACCTCAGGTCAGTGGCTCTGGGACGAGATTCACGTCAACCTCCCCTCTGGCCCGCAAGGCTACAAAATTATCGAAGCGATCCACCAGGCGGTACGTCAGGATACAGAGGCCAACAGCAAGCTGGCCGTCAAGGAATGGCAGCGCGCCACTGGGAATCACGACCTGAGCCACTTTGGCGCAGAGCCATCCGTGGATATGCGTCCAGCCGCGTCAGGGTTCGAGGTCATCATAAGATATGTCACATGCGCCGCAGATCGGTTCAACATGCGCAACCGGATTTATCAAACTGTCATCGATCTCATGCATAAGAACGATGAAGCCGCCCTTCCAGGAGACGGAAAAGAACCAGCCTGATCCTGCACAGAGGAGATCCTTCTTTGAACCTGCTCATTCTCAACAGCGGCTCCTCGTCGATCAAATGCTCCATCTTCGCTGCCCACGATGACTCTCCCCGCTCGCTGTACGAGGGCGAAGTGTCGGGGATCGGCTCCGAACACGCGTCATTCCGCTTTCATCGCACCGGCGAAGTGCAGCCCTCCTCCGCAGTTCAGGCGCAGGATCCGACAGAGGCGATCGGCAAAGTTCTCGAGGCGCTTACCCAGCCCTCCATGCCTCACATCGGCGCTGTCGGCTATCGCGTTGTCCATCCCGGCCCGAAGATTCACGATCATGTGCGCATCGACGACGCCATCCTTCACGAATTGGACGAAGCCGCACGCTTTGCCCCGCTGCACGATCCTCCAGCGACAGCCATCATCCGCGAGACCCGGAAACGCTTCCCCGACGCGCCGCACTTTGCCTGCTTCGACACCATCTTTCATCAAACGATGCCAGAGGTAGCCTCGGTCTACGCAATCCCATCCATCTATCGTGAGCAGGGCGTGCATCGCTACGGCGCGCATGGCCTCAGCTGCGAGTCCATCGTCGAGCAGATGCGCCGCACGCGAAGTTCACTCCCGCACCGCATGGCGATTGCTCATCTCGGCAGCGGATGCAGCGTTACCGCCCTGCTGGACGGCAGGTCGATCGACACTACCATGGGACTCACCCCGACCGGAGGCGTCGTCATGGGGACCAGGCCCGGCGACCTCGACCCCGGGCTTGTGCTCTACCTTCTTCGCCAGATGAAGGGCGACCGTGACCAGGCCTCGAACTCTCTCGAGCAACTTCTAAATCATGCATCGGGCATCACGGCCCTCTCAGGTCTGCCAAACGATATGCGTGATACCCGCAAGGCCGCTGCCGAGGGCAATCAGAACGCCAGCCTCGCCATCGCGGCCTTTACTCGCAGCATTCGCAAGACGCTCGGCAGCTTCAGCTGGCTGATGGGCGGGCTGGACGCAATTGTCTTCGCCGGAGGCATTGGAGAGCATGACTCACAGACCCGCGCAGAGATACTCGCGCATTTGCAGCCGCTCGAAATTCATCTGGACGCAACATTAAACGTTGCCGCAAAAGCATCTTCCGAAGAACCGGTTCAGCGGCTTTCAACATCTGATTCAAAGACGGAGATTTTGCTCGTCCCTGCAAGAGAAGACTGGATGATCGCCATTCATCTTCAGCGCATGCTTGGTCTCTGAAGCGCTAATATACGTTTCACTGCACGTTCAGGCCCGGGAAACAAATTCGAACAAGGGAGAACTTCAAGCCATGTCAGCAACCAGGACGAAGCGGCAGGAGACAGGAGCGCTCAGCGACGAAGAACTGCGTAAGATGGATGCCTACTGGCGTGCATGCAACTATCTATGTGCCGGCATGCTTTACCTGCAAGATAATCCTCTGCTGCGCGAGCCTCTCAAGGCCGAGCATATAAAAAACCGCCTGCTGGGCCATTGGGGCTCCGATCCCGGCCAAAGCTTTACCTGGGTCCATCTCAACCGGCTGATCAAAAAGTACGACCTCAACGTGATCTATATCTCCGGGCCCGGCCACGGCGCTCCGGCAGTTCTATCGAACTGCTACCTCGAGGGAGTCTATTCCGAGATCTACCCGGACAAGAGCGAAGACATCGCCGGGTTGCAGAAGTTCTTCAAACAGTTCTCCTTCCCCGGCGGCATCGGCAGCCACTGCACGCCAGAGACGCCCGGCTCCATCCACGAAGGCGGCGAGCTTGGCTATAGCCTCTCGCACGGCTTCGGCGCGGCCTTTGACAATCCTGAACTGATCGTTACGGTAGTGGTTGGAGATGGCGAGGCCGAGACCGGCCCGCTGGCTACCAGTTGGCACGCCAACAAGTTTCTCGATCCCGTGCGCGACGGCGCTGTTCTGCCGGTCCTCCACCTTAACGGCTACAAGATCGCGAACCCGACCATCCTTGCGCGCATCTCGCACGAAGAACTCGACGCACTCTTCCGCGGCTACGGCTGGACCCCCTACTTCGTCGAAGGCGACGACCCCGCTGCGATGCACCATCTGATGGCCGAGGTCATGGAGCGATGCGTCCTCGAGATCCGCGATATCCAGCAGAAGGCCCGCGACAAGGCATCACAATCGCCGGAGCGTCCCCGCTGGCCCATGATCGTCCTTCGCTCTCCCAAAGGCTGGACCGGCCCCAAGGAGGTTGACGGTCACAAGGTGGAAGACTTCTGGCGCGCTCACCAGATCCCGATTCTCGATCCCAAGACAAACCCCAAGCACCTCAAGCAGCTCGAAGGCTGGATGAAGAGCTACAAGCCCGATGATCTCTTCGACAAAAAAGGCCGTCTCATCGAGGAGCTTCGCGAGCTCGCGCCAAAGGGCACGCGCCGCATCAGCGCCAATCCTCACGCCAATGGAGGCCTGGTGCGCAAACCACTCGAGCTGCCGGACTTTCGCAAGTATGCGATCGACGTTAAGAAGCCGGGACAGATCGAGGTCTCTCCCACCTATACGCTCGGTTCATTCCTCCGCGATGTTATGCGGCAGAACATGACCAGCTTCCGCGTCTTCGGTCCTGATGAAACTGCCTCCAACCGTCTGCAGGTTATCTATGAAGCCACCCCGAAGACGTGGATGGCAAAGATTCTCCCGGAGGACGCTGATGGCACCGACATCGCTCCCGATGGCCGCGTCATGGAGATGCTCTCCGAGCACACCCTCGAGGGCTGGTTCGAAGGGTATGTCCTCACCGGGCGTCACGGCTTCCTCTCCAGCTACGAGGCCTTCGTCCATATCATCGACTCCATGTTCAACCAGCATGCCAAGTGGCTGGAGAAGAGCAAGCTTGAGCTTCGCTGGCGTGCCCCCATCTCGTCGCTCAACCTTCTGATCACCTCGCTGGTCTGGCGGCAGGACCACAACGGCTTCACCCATCAGGATCCCGGATTCGTCGATGTCGTCTCGAATAAAAGTCCGCACGTAACGCGGATCTATCTTCCGCCCGACGCCAACTGTCTGCTCTCAGTCGCCGATCACTGCCTGCGCAGCACCAACTACGTCAACGTCATCGTCGCCGACAAGGCGCCCCACCTTCAGTACCTCAGCATGGACGAGGCCGTCAGGCACTGCACGAAGGGCATCGGCATCTGGGACTGGGCCTCCACCGATGCCGGCTCCGAGCCCGATGTCGTCATCGCCTGCGCTGGCGATATTCCCACCGCGGAAGCCCTCGCCGCCACCGCCATTCTGCGCGAGCACTGCACCGACCTGAAGATTCGCTTCGTCAACGTCGTCGATCTCTTCCGCCTGATGCCCGAAACCGAACATCCTCACGGCCTGTCAGAGCGCGAGTTCGATTCACTCTTCACGCTCGATAAGCCGGTCATCTTCAACTTTCATGCCTACGCCTCGCTCATCCATAAGTTCACCTACCGGCGCAGGAATCATGACAATATCCATGTTCGCGGCTACAAGGAAAAAGGAAGCATCAATACTCCTCTGGAGTTGGCCATTCTCAATCAGATCGACCGTTTTGATCTGGCCATCGATGTCATTGATCGCGTACCGCGGCTGCAATCTTCCGCGGCCCACCTCAAAGAATGGCTCAAGGACGAGATCATCGACAGCATCAACTACGCGCACCAAAACGGAATCGACCGCAAGGAGATTACGGGCTGGAAGTGGCCGCTCTAAATCCTGCGTAAGGCAGGGCTAGTTCTCTCTCCACTCCCGCCTCATGCAGCTTGAAATCCTCGTATCCGTTCTCATACAACACCTTCGCACTCGCCCTCATCCAAGATAGGGAGCAATTGGCCTCCCCGCCTTCTTGTCTACACCTATCGTGAGGAGTGATCTTTTTCCATGCAGAATTTTGCATGCCTTCTCCGGCCCAAGGTGGCTGCGATCTCTGCTATCGTTCTGGTCGTATTGGCTCTGGGTGTGGGGGTTCACATGCGCGGCAGCCTTCCCCGGGCGTGGAAGATGCTCCATATTCCCGCGAATACGCCCCTGTTCGCCGATACACGAGGCATTACCCACGCCATTGACTGTGTACGTCATGGTCAGGATCCCTACACCGTCAGCACCTTCGATCCCTGGCATCGGCTCTACAATTACCCCCCGGTCTGGCTGATGGCCCGACACCTCGGGGTGACCTCGCGCTCCTCCGATCTGATCGGACTTCTCTTCGCCATCGCAGCCATCAGCGCGTACATCTTTCTGCTGAATGCCCGGACATTTCTCACCCAGGCAATCGTATTCCTTGCCGTTGCCTCACGATGCGTTCTGCTCTCGATTGAACGCGGCAATAGCGACCAGATTGTCTTTTTCCTTCTTGTCTTCGGGTTCTTCCTGGCCTGGCTTCTGAAGCCGCCGCTCCGCTCTCGTATCGTCGGTGCGCTTATCGCCATTCTCACTGTCTTGAAGGTCTATCCCATCGCCGCCGCAACCGTATTTCTGCACCATCGGCGCGGATGGAGGCGCATACTGACTACCACCCTGGTAGCGGCGACGGCTCTGCTACTGACCAGTGGCAGCCGGCTCGCGCAGGTAATCGCCAATACGCCACGCAATCCGGATATCTCCTTTGGCACCTTTCCGTTCTTTTATGCTCTCAGCCGCCACACAGTGCATGCCCTTGCGCCTCTTGTGCTGGACCACCGGCTCGCATCACCCATCGGTGCGTTTTTGCTCGGCGGGATAGGCATCCTTCTCGGAATGCGAGCTGGCGACAGAATCGACCGCTTCCTGCCCGCGCTCGATCTCACCCAGCCCCGCGGAGCCATCGCTACTGCCTGCCTCTCTATCTTCTGCTTAGCCTTTATCGCAGGCGCCAGCTTCGACTATCGGCTCATCTACCTGACGGGAGCACTTGCGTGGCTGGTCGAAGACCTCGACCATTCCGGAACGAAACGCTCTCTCGCCGCCACTCTACTGATCCTCGTTCTCCTCTGGAAGCCCTTCTGGCTTTCTTTTACAGGCGAACTGGTAGATGGAATGGTGTTTTTGATGAGCATGGCCTGGCTGGGCAATGCCCTCTTTTGCACGCAAAAGTAAAGCCAGCAGCCCTCACGCCTGCCTGCACAATCGACGCACCGAAATCGAAGATCTTCGGCGTCGCCGATCGTCGGCTCCTGAGTATCTCTACTGCAAAAACTACTAAGACAGCTTCATTCGCAGTTCTCGCTCTGCCCTGTACCAGTCGTGCTCGTGAAAGCCATGCTGGCGTCCACGCTCTACAAAGTAAGCATAAGCAAGCTCTGTAATCTCGACACGGGTAGGCTCTCTGCGCCCTGCGACCGGAGCAGCCGTTTGCTGCGCGTGCTCAACCTGCCCGGGCTCTTGCCCGGCTGAATGCTGCTGAACCGGCTCCTGTGGAACCACCTTCGCAGCCTTCTTCGCCGGTGAAGACTTGGCGGAGGCCGCCTTCACCTTCTTTTCTCCCGCGACCACCTTGGAGGAAGCCGTTGTTGCGTTTTTCGCCGGAGCTTTGCGGGGTTTCTTCTTCTCGTCTTCGACACTCATTGCAAATTCTCCTCACCTGGGGAAATCTTCGCCACACCGTGCCGGGCTGCTTCTAGTCTAGAGGAGGATCGTTTCAATCGTGTCTCTCTCGATCCGCTTATCGATCGAAATCGACAGGATGACGCTCTATCCACCAGCACGGCCTCGCTCCTGCCTGCGGAACGCCTTCCGGCAACAAAGAGCGGGTGCAGCGAACTTCCTCTGTACCGTCGGCATAATACTCCTCCTTATTTCCCTTCAGCGGAGCCACAACGAAGCGATTGATCGATATGGTTTTGTATCCTCCGCCCCCAAGGGCCCGACCCTGCCATATCAGCCAGTCCGACGCCCACAGGACGGCCGCTGCAACCAGCACCCACATCAATGCGCGAGCCAGGATCCGTATCATCCCTCATTTCCTTCCACCGTTCAGGTTGTGGCTTAGCAGCAGTCAGTTCCAGCCACACCAGATACTCCCATGAGATACATCCAGACCGCCGTCTGTACGGAACTTAGCCCTCTGCAAAAATTGCCATCCCGACCGGAGCGAAGCACAGTGGAGGAATCTGCGGTTCGCCCGCTCGCCACAGGTACCGAAGCCTTTCTTCCTCAAAATAAATGATTGCAGCCTTGACAAACCAAAACTGCTGGAATTTCCTAGCTCCATGCGCGAATGTCGATCTTCAACGGGCCTTCTGCTGGCATGCCTGCTGTCGCTGACCGGATGCTCGCTGTCGCCGCTTGCCCGCAACACTGCACAGTTCTCGACGGCAACCAGTGCCGTCGTCGAAAACACGCGAAACGCCTATCGGGCGGCCGTCCGCCTCGACGAAGACGCCCAATACTCGATGCTGGTCGCGCGCTTTGACACCGACCACCCGATGGATCCGCACTCCATTCGTCCCCTCATCGACGAAAAGGGACTTCAGGCGCGCACTGAGGTGCTCGACGGATTGCGCGTCTACGCCCAGACCATCGCCGATCTCTCCAGCGGAGTCTCCTCTCCCAAGCTGAACGATGCCGCTGCCGCGTGCGGGGCCAACCTGAAGTCTCTGGGTGACGCGCTCTCCAGTGCCACGCCCATCGGAATCAAGATCGGCGACACCGAGGCCAATGCTGCCAGCACGGCACTCAAGGCCCTTGGTGATCTGCTGGTCAACCGCGAGGTCAAGGGATCTGTCCCAAGGATCATCCGCAACATGGATCCCAACGTCGACGCGCTCACCAAGCTCCTCTCAAACGATATCGACGTGCTCCGCGATCAGGCGGGCCGCGATTACGAACAGATACTCGCCCAGCAGGATCAGTTCATCCGACACGCCGGCTCTTCGCTCTCTCCGGTGGAACACCGCACGGAGATTCAGCGCCTCCCGCGCATCCTCGCCGATAAAAGTGCGACCGAGGATATGCTCGCCGATCTGCAGGCCTCGCTCAAGAAGCTTGCAGTCACGCACCATGCGCTGGCTGCTGCGGCCACCAGCAAAAATGACGCATCTCTTCAGGCACGCATAGCCGATCTCCGCGCCTCCGCAGAGGGTCTGGCAGACTTTTACGAATCTTTATCCAGCACAAACACGAAATAGAGGATCAGGCATGTCTCCTTCAAAGTCTTCCCCAAAGATCCCTCCCAAACCGGTTGCAGCTATGGCACCAGATGCCAGCCTCTCTGAGGGCACCTCCACCGCGACGCCCTCGGCACCCACGGCAGCACCGGCCCCGGCGTTGACGAATCCCGACACTATCCAGACCTACCAGACGCTGTACGACGTATTGGGCCGGGCCTACTGGGAAGCCTCCGACATCACCGCCAAGGACACCATTCAGGGCGCTCGCGATGCCATCTACGAGATTCTGACCGACCTGAACAGGGCAAAGCTCGATGCCAATACCGCACTCTTCCTCTCCCTCAAGTCAAAGATTCGCGACAGCAACAAAGCTCTTGAAGAGGTAAAGGACAGGATCAACACCATCACCAAAAACATCTCGACGGCTTCCAGCGTCATCGCGGCCATCGCCAAAGTGGTAAGCATCGCACCCACGCTACTTTAGAGGGCCGCCCACCTCTATTCCGACTATCCGCATGCGTGTCTGGAATCGCGTCCAGGATCGTGCCCGTCCTCTCCCTATAATGAAGAGCGGAAAGGGAATCTGCCGAATGGGGCTTTTCAAAAAGAAGATCAAGCAGGAGCACAAAGTCATGATGCAGGCCGAAAAGGCCGCAGGCGCTCTCCTGCCCGAGTATCACAGGCCTACGCCAGAGTGCCCGCACCCGGAGCGCTGGCGCATGTACGATTCCATGACCGCCGAAGCCGAGGTGCTCGAGTTTCTCTATACCCTGGTCACCACTATCAAACCCGAGCTGGTCGTGGAGACCGGCTCCTTCCTGGGAGTCTCTACTCTCTGGATCGCAAAGGCCCTGAGAGCCAACGGTTTTGGCAGAATCATCTCCTGCGAGTTCGATCCCGTAGTCTTCGCCAAAGCGAAAGAGAAGATTGCGGCGTCCGACCTTGCGGAATGGATCGAGCTGCGCAACGAATCCTCGCTCGAGATGAAGGTCGAAGGCACGATCGACCTCTTCTTCTCAGACTCGGACCTTCCCATCCGCGAAGCCGAGGTCAAGCGTTTTCTCCCTCAGATCCGTCCGACGGGCGTTATCCTGATGCACGACGCCAGCTCTCATCTCAAGCTCGTCCGCCAAGCTGCGGTGAGAATGGAATCCGAAGGGCTACTTTCCTGCATCTTACTTCCTACGCCGCGAGGACTCGTCCTCGCGCAAAGAAGAGAGGGACGCTTTTAGAATCACCTCCAGTACTATCTCGGGCTCCTCTTTACAGAAATTGATTCTGACTTCGAAAAGGAGATTTTATGGTGCGACGTGCTGTACCCTGCCTTGCAGCTGCGATTCTCTTCACTACCCTTTCTGCTCCTACCCCTTCCCTTGCCCAGCAGGTGCAACAGGGCGCACACCTGTCGCAGGAAGATGGCATGCGCATTGTGGGCGAGGTTCGAAAGGCGCTTCTCGGTCTCTCCAACTATGGAGTCTTCGACTGGATCACCTTCGGCTTCCGCGGAACCACGCTTGTCCTCAATGGTTACGCCTCACGTCCTACCCTCAAGGACGACGCCGCCAGAGCTGTAAAAAACATCAAGGGACTCAGCGGTGTCGACAATGAGATCAAGGTGCTTCCTCTTTCCCCGAACGACGATCGCATTCGTGCAGCGGTTTATAACCGGATTTACACGCAGGCTTCTCTGCGCAAGTACAACGCCAACCAGGGATCACTGGCCCAGGCGCTGGGACCGGGCGGCCGCAGCTTTGCCATGATGTCCGGAGGAATCACAAACAATCCTCCCATCGGCTACCACGCCATCCACATCATCGTGAACAACGGTCACGTAACCCTGTACGGCGCGGTGCTGAACCAGAGCGACTCCTCGATCGCGCTGATGCAGGCCAACTCCGCGCCCGGTGCCTTCAGCGTCGACAACCAACTCGTGGTGCAGGGCGCCAACCCCGGCCAGGAACCGAAGTAAACCGCTGGCTCACTCTGTGCGCAGTGCCTGCATCGGATCGACGCTCGATGCTCTCCATGCAGGCGCCGCACAGGCAGCGGCTGCCACAACCACAAGGGTCCCGATCATTCCTGTCAGCACCAACGGATCGAGCGGCCTGGTCCCATACAGCAGGGACTGGATGACATATCCTGTCCCTGCGCCTCCGCAGAGCCCAATCAGAATTCCCACCAACACAGGACGCAGTCCATCGAGCAGCACCAGCCCCAACACCTGAGCCCTCTGGGCTCCCAGCGCGATCCTGATTCCAATCTCCATCACCCTCTGCGCGACCAGATACGACAGAACCCCGTAGAGCCCTACACCTGCCAGGACAAGTGACAGCGCCGCAAAGATCAGCACCAGTGACGCAGAAAAGCTTTCGTTGACGATCGATTCCCCCACGATTTGAGGGATGGTAAGCACATCCACCACCGGCAGCTGCGGATCGAGCGCAGCGATCTCCTTCTGAATGGCAATGGCATAGCTCGACGGATCGCCCACAGTCCGCACCACGAGGGTGAGCATCTGGCCAGGGTCAGCTGCAGAAACAGGAAAGTAAGTCGTAGCCTTCGTCGGCTCGCCCACATGGTAGAGCGTATCGCCGACAACTCCAACGATCTCATAGGTTCGCTTCTTATTGGTGATGTCCGTTCCCATCACAATGGTGCGTCCGAGCACATTCTCGCCGGGATAATAACGCTTTACCAAAGCCTCTGAGACGATGATCTTCTTCGACTGATCCAGAAGATCATGCTCGGTGAAAAATCTCCCCGACTTCAGCGGAATCCCGAGCGTTGCAAAATAGGTCGGGTCTGCGAATCTCGTCATTGCATCCGGCTGTTTGTTGTCTTCGTAGTGCGGCCGCTCGGGAATAATGAACACCTGGTCTCCCCACCAGCCTGATCCCGGTACGCCCCCACCCAGACCGGCAGATTCCACTCCCGGAATACGTTTCACTCGTTCCAGCAGCGACCGGCCGAAGGCAATGTTCTGCTCCGGTTTGCTGTACTGTTGTTTCGGCAGGCTGTATCCCATCGTCAGCACGTGATCGCCTGCAATACCAAGATCCGTGGTCCTTAGTTGCACAAAGCTCTTCAATAAAAGTCCCGCAGCAATCAGCAGCACGACTGTCAAAGCAATTTCAACGCTGAGCAGCATCTTGCGCAGCCGCGCCCGCGAGACACTCGCACCCGCTGCTCGTGACGAATCCTTCAAGGCGCCAAGAATTCCTTTTTGCGTCGCGGATAAAGCCGGCAACAGTCCCGCAAGAAATGCGGCCACGCATACTACTCCAAAGGTGAAAAGCACGATGATTCCATCCAGACGGATAGAGTCCACCCTCGGCAATCCATGCCAGTGCACCTTGAGCCATGCCGTTCCCGCCACCGCCAGCAACAAGCCCAATCCGCCGCCGCACGCGCACAGAATGGTCGTCTCCGTCATCTGCTCACGCAGCAGCACTCCCCGCCGGGCGCCCAGGGCGCCGCGGATCGCCATCTCCTTCTGACGCGCTGCGCTGCGGGCGACAAGCAGATTCGAAACATTCAGACATCCGATCAGCAACATGCAAATCACGGCCGCCATCATCATCAGCAGTGGTGTCTTCACGCCGCTTACAACGTCATCGATCATCGGACGCGACATAGCATCCTCAGCGACCGGACTGCCGAGATACTGCAGATGCATCCTGTACTGCAGCGCGCTTACCTCCTGCGTAGCCGTTTTCAGACTCACACCGGGCTTCATCCGTGCAATCACGTATGGATAGTGATTGTCGTGCTCATGCAACCGCTCGGTTGTCGTTCCGTCAGAGTAGGGAACCCATAACTGTGTTCCCGCGCCTGGATAGACAAACCACTTCGGCAACACCCCTATAATCGTGTACGGCCTGGAGTTCAGCCGAACGGCTTTCCCCACAATCGACGGATCCCCCCCAAAGCGACGCTGGAAGAAACTCCACGTCAGCACGGCTACGTGGTCGGCGTCGACTCTGTCCTCGTCCTCACGGAACGTTCGTCCCAGTGCTGGCTGAACCCCGAGCAACGGAAAGAGATTCCAGGTCCCATGCTGTGCTTTCACGACCTCCGGCAGCTCTCCATGATCTCCACTTACGTTGAAGTTGGCGTTGTAGTACGACGCCATATCTTCAAATCCGTGCGTGCTGTTACGCCACTCGTAGAAGTCCCCGGGAGAAACCGGATTATATGGATTTCCACCAGTGTTGGAGCGCCAGTGTTCGTAGACCATCACCAGGTTATCCGGGTCATGAAAGGGCAACGGCTCCAGCAGAACAGCGCGAACGACAGTAAAGAGCGCAGTTGTCGCCCCGATGCACAGGGCCATTACGATAATCGTGGTAGCAGTAAAACCGGGCGATCGCCGCAGACCACGCGCAGCGTACTTCACATCGCGTTTGAGAGTGTCCAGCCAACCCCAGCTCCAACCGCTTCGCGCTTCCTCTCGCAGCACCGCAGGGTTTCCAAAGTGCAGCCTCGCCGATCTGTGAGCTTCCTCCGGGGTCGCTCCCATCCGTATGCGCTCGGCCTCCTCCTGCTCCAGGTGGAAACGCATCTCCTCTTCCACGCGGGCCATCTCACTCCCGCGGCAAAACAGTGTCGCCATCGACTTTCTTGCTCGGTCCAGCCAGCGCATACTGCCTCCCTTTGGGAAACTCAGCTCTCAACGACCAGATCGATCGCCGCGGATAGCCTCGACCACATCTCGCGTTCTTTCTCCAACTGCGTGCGGCCGGCCGGAGTCAGCGAATAAAAGCGAGCCTGGCGTCCTGTCTCTGTCTCCGCCCACTTCGACCGTATCCAGCCCTGCTGCTCCAACCGCTGCAGCGCCGGATACAAAGAGCCTTGCTGCACCTGCAGCACATCATTGGAGATCTGCTGAATTCTCTTGCCGATCGCCCAGCCGTGCTTCGGCTCCAGCAACAGCGTCTTGAGGATCAGCATCCCCAGCGTTCCCTGCACGAGATCATTTGGTCTTCCCATACTATGGGTATCTACAATACAGAGTTGTAGATTGTCTAGGCATCAGTACGAGAACCAGCCCCGCGCAGTTCCAATTAAATTTCAGGAATTCATTTTTTTAGATCAGCCAATAAGGAGTCGCCATTCTGAGGCGAACGGGGTCCCTGGCGAGCTTGCTCGCTGGGGCAGGAAGCCGAAGAATCCCCGTATTTCGCTCAAACGCCCGAAACTATAGAGGGAAGAAATCAATCCGTCCAAGCATATCTAAAGATTGAACAGCTCCTTGAGTCGCCGGGTCTGCGCCCGACTCACCGGAATCTCCGTCTTCTTCGGATCATCCATCCTGAGCTGGTAACTGGATTTGAACCACGGCACAACCTCGCGAATGTGCTGGATATTCACAAGAAACGAGCGGTGCACTCTCCAGAAGGTCTCGGGGTCCAGCTGCTCCTGCAGATCTTCAATAGTCCTGCAGTTCGAGTTCCCCTCGACCGTGGGCGTAACCACCGTAATTGTGCCTTCCTCGATTGTGGCGAAACAGATCTCTTTCTGGTCTACCAGCAGCAACCTGTTCTGCGCCCTCACGATCACCTTTCCGGTGTTCGCCTTTGCTGCAGGGGTCTGGGTCTGTTCTCCTATCAGCCGCAGCAGTGCATCCAGCTTTGAATCCGTATCGGTCGTGCCGTTCACCTCAGTCCGCTCTTCCGTAGCCAGCCGGCTCTGAGCTTTTTCAATCGTCTGCAGTACTCGCTTGCGATCGAACGGCTTCAGCAGGTAGTCGACGGCGTTCACCTCAAAGGCGCGTACGGCATACTGATTAAATGCTGTAGCAAAGACCACCTGGGGCAGCGGAATCTTCCGGTCCAGCAGCTTCTTCAGAACCCCGAAACCATCCAGGCCCGGCATCTGCACATCCAGAAAGACAACGTCAGGCCTGTGGGTATGGATCAATTCAACGGCTTCGATTCCATTGGTTCCCTGTGCCAGGACCTCGACTCCGTCCACGCCTTCCAACAAGTATTGAAGCTCCTGCCTTGCCAGGGGTTCGTCGTCGATAATGAGTGCTGTAAGAGGCATTTCGACCAGTCAGCGTGTCGCAACAGCAACAACCACGCTACTAGTCACTATACGCCCTGAGCCGGGCCGGGGCATGATCTTCGGCCAGGTCGTGGCCGCACTGCGCACAGTAGACATCTGTAATCTGCACGCCGCGAAAGCATCGCCCGCACACCGGGGCCATCTGGAACTGACACTGCGGACAGAAGTGACAGCTTGAAGGAATCTCCGTCCGGCAATGGGGGCATGGCCGCAACAGCGGCTGCCGCAGCAGGAAGTAAACGACCGCACCGATACCGCCCGGCAAAAGGACGACGATCAGCATCCAAAGGCCTGCCGGCATCCTGCGACGCTTTACGTCGCGGCTGACATAGCCCACCAGCAGAACATAGCTGGCAAACGCCGTTCCCCACGAGTAGCTCATGAGAATACGCATCGGCAGCATCTCATGCTTGTGGTGCGGCATCACCACGTGAAAAAGATATTGAATCGCAACAAAGATGATGATCGACAGAACAACGGACCAGGCCGGAATCAGGCTGAGTTCATCCTCCTGACCGCCCTGAACCTCCTGTACCCGGTTTTCGCCTTGAGCCGAAGCCATCCTCATCGTGCAATCTCACCTTTAGAACGCCTGTTCTGCGTCCGGCGAAGCCATACGATCGCCAGCAGCGCTGCCGTTACCGGCAGGAACCAGAACAGAAGCACCACATATTGATCGCTGGCGTCGGGCATACCGATCGGATTCAGCTCGTATTGATCGAGCATCGTCCAGACCGCTGTCACTACAGTCATCAGCATCGAAGCACATACGATCACTGGCAACCAGAGACTACGCATCTGGTTCCGCCGCGCCGACATCTGTGCCGCACGTTGCCGTACCACCCTGTGCGTCCGGTTTACCACGGAGACCTGGGCGCCAGCGTCAAGCGATCGTATCGCCTCACGCGCCAAAGCCTTCTCGCGGTCCACTGCTCCATCGATCAACTCGTTCATCCCCGCGCCTCCGCAGCTGCTGGACGATAGTTGCGCACCTTCTCAAGCTCCGGTTTCAGAGAGGCCAGTCCCCTGTACAGTCTCGACTTCACCGTCGAAAGAGGAGCCCCTGTAACCCCGGCAATCTCCTCCAGCGAAAGCTCTTCGTAAAACCGCAGAACCAGCACCTCGCGGTACCCTGTATCCAGCGTCAGCAGAACCTCGGCCACCTCCGCCGAATCCTCCCTCGACGCAAACTGCTCCAGTGGCGACGGTCCTGGCATTGCAACTTCAAACGGACGATCATCTTCGTTGCTTTCCCGCATCTCGTCAAGACTGGACATTGTCCGCTTCCTCGAAAGGTCGATCACGAGATTTCGGGCAATCGTAAACAACCAGGTCTCAAACCTGGCCTTTCCGTTGTACTGCGCACCTCGGAGCAGGACGCGCATCCAGGTCTCCTGGAAGAGGTCTTCGGCGACGTCGCGCCTCCCGGTAAGGAAAAGCAGGTATCGCAACAGCCTGTGCTGGTAGAGCTCGATCAAATGATCCAGCAGCTCAGGATCCTGCCGTTTCAGCCCACGGGCGATCGCGACATTCTCTTCCTGAGTCAGCGCAGCATGCGCCGTTAGCGATAGGGCTCCGCCTTGCATAGTGGTAGTGACGCGATTCCCTTCTAAAAAGTCTCGGTCAGAGGTTACATCCTCGGAAAAAGCTCCCTTTTTCCTCCATTGACCCATCTGGACACTCCGGCAAGGCAGAAAATAGAAAATGTTGCAGTGCTGATATTGTACGGACTTCACGGTCATTCGCCCATTCCCTTCCCCCCTGTAAACTTGGGTCATGGAAGTTCTCTTCGGCCTCCACCCCATTGAAGAGGCCATTCGAGCCGGGTCTGGTCGCCTCGATCGCATCTCCATCGCCCGTGAGCGACGCGACGCGCGACTTGAGAAGATCGCCGCGCTGGCCCGCTCCGCCGGAATCCGTGTCGCCCTCGAGCCCCGCGAGCAGCTCACCCGCGCCGCCAAAACCGATGCCCATCAGGGAGTTATCGCCTTTTTGCGCGATCGCGCCTTCCTCTCCATCGAAGACCTCCTCGTTCCCCCCTCCGACGGACACCATCGGTTCTTTCTCGCGCTCGACGGCATCGAGGACCCCCACAACCTCGGCGCGCTCCTCCGCACCGCGGACGGTGCCGGCGTCGACGGCATCCTCGTGCCGGAACGCCGCAGCGCCCCCATCACCCCGACCGTCGCCAAAACCTCCGCCGGAGCCTCCGAGCACGTCCGCATTGCCCGCGTTACCAACCTCGTCCGCTCCCTCGAGCAGATGAAGAAAGCCAACGTCTGGGTCATCGGGCTCGATGAGCGCGGAACCCCCGATTATATGGACTTCGACTTCACCTCCGACTGCGTCCTGGTGCTGGGCCGCGAGGGCGCCGGGCTCCACGACCTGGTCAAAAAGACCTGCGACCACCTTCTGCGCATCCCCATGGCTGGAAAGGTCTCCTCGCTCAACGTCTCGGTCGCCGGAGCCGTCGTCATGTACGAGGCCATGCGTCAGAGGCGGGCGACATCCGTCCAACCCATGACCGCCCCCGCGCCTGCCACAACCAAAAAGCGCAAGGGCCTTGGCAGTCTCTGAATGATCTTCTCTACGCTCAGCTTGGTAAACCGCCCTCCCCGTCTCCGATCGGCCTTCGCTTCAGCCACGGTCCTCACCTGTGTGCTCGCAGGCAGCGCTTCGGCACAGACCCACAGTGCCACCCCATCCGGTCGGCAGGGCCAGGTCCTCTTCCATCGCAACGAAGACCAGACGCCCCAGACCGCTGTTCGATCCGCAAAACCCGGACGCACCCCCCAGAAAGAGGTCGACGCTATCACCAGCGCCGAACGCTCGGCCATCACCTTCACGGCGTGGGATCTCGACCTTCACCTTGAGCCGGCGACCTCGCATCTTTCCACTCGTGCCCGTTTTACCGTGCGCAATATCTCGCAGGCCCCCATCTCGCAGCTCACCCTGCAACTCTCCTCCACACTCCACTGGGAGAGCCTCTCAGCCCCGATTCCCCTCACCCTTACTCAGCACGTTCTTCCTACCGACGCCGACCACACCGGTCAGATGACCGAGGCGCTCGTCCATCTGTCGCAGCCCATTCCTCCCGGCTCCTCCCTCACTCTGACCGGCTTCTACTCCGGAACCATCGAAGCCTCCGGAGAGCGACTCACCCGCATCGGCGCCCCCTCTACAGAGGCGGCCCAAGCTGACTGGGACCGCATCTCGCCTGGACTCGTCGCCCTGCGAGGATTTGGCAACGTCCTCTGGTATCCCGTCTCTTCGCCTGTCTTCTTCCTGGGAGATGGAGCGAAGCTCTTTCAGGCGGTCGGCCTCTCTCGTCTCCAGCAGCAGAACGCAGCGTTTCGGCTCAGGCTGACGGTGGAGTACGTGGGCGAGCCCCCGGTTGACGCCTTCCTGAATGGCCACCGCCAGCCGCTGAAGAACGTCGCCGAAGAGCCGAATACCCCGGTCGTAGAATCCCATGGCGTCGCGACCGCCGATTTCCCGGCGTCTCCCCTGGGCTTTCGTGTCCCCAGCCTGTTTGTCGTCTGGCAGAGCCTCCGGCCCTCGGCCAATCAGCTGCTACAGGTCGCCACGATCCGGCCGGAGGCCATCACCCCCTACACGACCGCGTCCAACGACGTCGCTCCGCTGCTGCGCGACTGGCTGGGACCAGCTCCTCTAAAATCTCTCACCCTGATTGACCACGCTGGCCAGCCCTTTGAGGATGATGCCTTCCTCGCCGTCCCGCTCTCGGCAACAAATGCCCGCCAGATCACGCCCGCGATGGTGCACTCGCTCACACACGCCTGGTTCCATTCTTCTCTCCCCTGGCTCAACGAGGGTGTCCCGCAGTTCATCTCACTGCTCCATACCGAGAACGTCGACGGCCGCGATAAGGCGCTCGGCGAGCTGCGTCAGCTCATCAACCCTCTGACACTGGTCGAACCCGAGATTTCCCCCAGCCCAAAGACAGCCACGCCACAGGCCTCAGCGATTTCAGGCAGCTCTTCCAGCAGCTCTTCGTCCAGATCCAATTCCGCAGAGCCTGATCCCAATGCGCCTCCGGGTGCGCTGCCCTCGACGCTTCCGCCGCCTCGTGGCCTTCCCGGCCAGAGCCTTATCGCGGCGCACGACGAGGTGTACTACCGCGCGAAGGCCGCTGCCGTTCTGTGGCTCCTGCGCTCGACCGTCGGTGACGCCCCCCTCAAACGCGCTCTTCAGACCTATCGCGAAGAGGTCCACAACGCCGATCCCAAGTCCCAGGAAGATCCCCGCGCCTTCCAGCGCGTGCTTGAGGCCGCCAGCCACAAGAATCTCTCCGCCATCTTCGACGACTGGGTCTATAACGACCGCGGACTGGCCGATCTCTCCATCGTTAACGTCACCCCGCGTGATCTGCCCGCCCGCAACGGCAAGGGTGTCAGCTGGCTGGTAGCCGTCGAGATCCACAACGCCGGCGCTGTCAACGCCGACGTTCCCGTCACGGTCCGTTCCGGCTCCCTCACCTCGACCCAGCGGGTCAACGTTCCTCCCCATTCCAACGTCTCCACCCGGATCGTCTTTGAAGGAACCCCGCAGGAAGTGCTGGTCAACGACGGAACCATTCCGGAGACAACTGAACCCATTCACGTCTGGAAACTCAAGATTCAACCCTCGACCAGCAGCCTTCCGATTCGCTGACCGGCAGGTCGCCTGGTGGTGGGTATCTTGCTAAAAACAGGATATTTACGGCATACTGTCTTGCGCCTGCCTCACCGCTCCCCTAAACTCCCCTGAGAGAGTCCAATATTCACGTGTTTTTTCCAGCCAAAACAGCGACATTTCTTCTGGTTGCAGCGTCCCTGGCGGCCCCGGCAGCCGGAGCGCAGTCTTCAAGCTCCTCCAGCTCTTCAAATCCCCAGTCCTCTTCGTCGATGGAGAACGACCAGCGCGCGCCGGCGCGGCCCAGCGTAGGTCAGTCGACTCCTGGGGGAGCCGCCATTTCGCTGGAGACAAGCGAGCCGCTCTTCTATCTCTCCGCCGCTCTCAACGCCTGCGGGTACGATGCCGACCTCGAAAACTCCGCACCTGTTCGCAAGGCCATCCGGGACGAGATCAACCAGTCCCTCGCCTCCGCCACTCCCGCGGCCCGCGATCATCGTGACGCGCTCTGCGGCTATATTCGCGAGCACAGGCTGGCGGACCCCGGCCTGAACCTTGCGCAGTACATCTCTCTTTCGCTTTACCTCAGTCCCCCTCCGCAGCTCACTCCCACGGTGGAAGAGACGCAGCTGCCCCCGGACTCCACGCAGGTCGTCAATATCCTCCCTCTGCTCCGCACCTTCGCCGAGGACATCAACCTCCACGCCATCTGGGTGACGCATCGCGGCGACTATGAGGCCCTGGTCGACAAGGTCCACGACCCTCTCACCAAGGCCATCCTCGACACCAACATCTATCTGCATCTGCCGATCTCGAGCTACGATGGCCGTCGCTTCCTCGTCGTGCTTGAGCCCATGCTGGCGCCCTCCACCACGAACGCGCGCATCTATGGCACCGACTACATTGTGGTCGTCTCGCCCTCCGGCAATCCGCTCGGCCAGGTCCACATGGACGAGATTCGCCACACCTATCTGCACTATGAGATCGAGCCGATGGTCTACGCGCGCGCCAGCGCCATGGATCGGCTGCTGCCGCTCCTGAAGACCGTTCAGACTGCTCCGCTGGACTTCACCTACAAGTCCGACATCTCCGCCTTCATCACCGAAAATCTCATCAAATCCGTCGAAGCCCACACCATGGACACGGGCTTCGAGAAACCCAGGCGTCCCAGCCAGGTGCGCCAGCGCTCCGATATGACCGGTTACGAGGCTGCGCTCGCCAACTGGGAGCGGCAATCGGAGACCGTCCGCCGCAAACAGGTGGACCTCGACATTCGCCAGGGCTGGGTGCTCGCCGGCTACTTCTACGACAAGCTCGCCCAGATGGAGAAGGACGGCGTCAGCCTTAAAGAGGACATCGCCGAGATGGTCTACGGCATGGACGTCGATCGCGAAAAGCATGCCGCCGAGCAGGTTGTCTTCCTTCCCGAGGGTAGTCACGACTTCGTCAAACGCGCTCCCCGCCAGCTTAAGGGGATGGAACTGGCAGAGATAAAGCTGATGAAAGGCGACGTCGACGGCGCAAGCCAGATGGCCGACGAAGCCCTCAAGGCAAACCCCAACGACCCCCAGGCCAATTACCTCGCAGGCCGGGTCGAGCTGGTGCAGGGCGATCCCGAGGCCGCCCTTACCCACCTCAACAAGACCCTGACGCTGGCCAAGGATCCGCGTACCCTCGCCTGGACCCACATCTACCTGGGTCGCCTCTACGACATCGCCCGCGACCCGGAACAATCCGGGGACCACCCTGAGCGCACAAAGGCGATCGCCGAGTACAAGGCCGCACTCGCCGTCCGCGACTCGCAACCCGACACCAAGGCTGCCGCCGAAAAGGGACTCAAAGAGCCATTCCTTCTTCCCCGGCGCGCCGAAGATAACGATAATGAACCCCTTGACCCTAGTGGCAAAGCAGAGAAGGACGCCTATCGACCACCATCGCCCCAATGAGTAGTACCCCCTCCCCGCTTTGGAGCGTCCAACATTTCGGTACAGTTAATTCCGAGAGAGGATGTAATGCCGACGCGCCGCAGAAAGTCCGCACGTGAGCAATCGGGCGAAACACCCACTCCTCCATGGGACCACCACTTCCAGCGACCCGAGCTGCTGACCCTGGCCCTGACCCACCGTTCTCTCGCCTACGAGACCAACCCCGAGACCCTGCTCGATCCCTCCAGCGACAACGAACAGCTTGAGTTCGTCGGCGACGCTGTCCTCGGATTGGCCGTTGCCGAAAGTCTCTATCGCCGCTTCCCGAACTCCCGCGAAGGAGAGTTGACCCGCCTCCGCGCCTCCCTCGTCAGCCGCCGCCATCTCGGGGCAGTAGCCCAGCGCATCGGGCTGGGCGCCATGCTGCGCCTGGGCCGCGGAGAAGAGCAGAGCGGCGGACGCCAGAAACCCGCCTTGCTGGCCAATGCCCTGGAGGCCATCATCGCGGCCCTCTACCTTGACGGCGGCCTGGAGGTCGCCCGTGCCTTCATCGAGGGCTGCATCATTGAGCCCTCTTTGCCCGCGCTTCAGGGTGCGCTCGACTCCGGAAACACCTTCAGCGACGCCATCGGCGACCACAAATCCGCTCTCCAGGAGTACCTGCAGGCCATCGGCTCCGGGCAGCCCCAATACGTCCTCAAAGCCCAGACTGGCCCGGACCATCAGAAGCTCTTCTCCGTCGAGGTCCGCATCCCGGACGGCAACGGCGGCTCGCGCGCTCTGGCCGAATCCGAAGGGACAACAAAAAAACAGGCGCAGCAGCGTGCCGCCCGTATCGGCTTTGAACGCCTGCAGGCAGAACACCAGTTGGCTGCACCCGTGACAAAACCGATCTCTGAAAGACGGCGTCAGGCAGGGACCGTGCAATGAGTACCCCCGCCCTGACGCCGGCCGCTCCAGCTCGTCCGGGCGATGGTGCGACACTCTCGCGCCCTGCTCCATCCTCTCCGCGCTTCACTCCATCGGCGAGCCGGCAAACCCCACCACCCGGACTGCTGCCTGCCATCCAGTCGCTGATCTCCATCATCGTGATCGCGGTCTTCATCGTCACCTTCACGGTCCAGCCCTTCCGCATTCCCTCCGGCTCCATGGAGCCGACTCTTCTCATCGGCGACTTTCTGCTGGTCGACAAGGAGATCACCTCCGATGCCGCCGACTCTCTCTTTTTGCCCTCCGCAACCATCCACCGGGGAGATGTCGTGGTCTTTCACTTTCCGGTCAATCCAACCATCCACCTGGTAAAGCGGGTGGTGGGCATTCCCGGCGACCGGCTCCGTCTCCGCGATGGTCACGTCTATGTCAACGGGCTGCGCCTTGACGAACCCTACGCCATCTACCGGCCCACCGGACCGGACAACTTCCGCGACAACTTCCCCCGACTCCAGAACGCTGATCCTGCCATCGAGTCTCGCTGGTGGATGCAGATGCGCAAGCTCATCGACGACGGCGAGCTCATCATTCCGGCGAATCACTACTTCGTCCTGGGCGACAACCGCAACGACAGCGAGGACAGCCGATACTGGGGGTTCGTCCCGCGCGAAAACATCGTCGGCCGCCCTCTGCTCGTCTACTTCTCTCTGCGACAGCCCGGCTCCAACGAGTACGTCCTCCCCCGCGCCGCTGGAATCAGCCTCACCCATCCGCCCAACGACTCCAGCACTCTTCGCTTCGCCCGGTGGGACAGGATTCTTCACATCATCCGGTAACTGATCGTTTTGAATGGGAGTTCTCTCGGGCACCGTCACGAGATCTGACCGCCGGAAGGTTGAGTGGTAACCTGCGGATCTTCGCTCAATTCGCCTTCCCCAAACCGCAGATCCTTCGACTGCGCGGCGTCGCCGCTCCGCTCAGGATGACACCTGTAGAAGAGATCTAGAAAGCGGGATATTCAATGAAATGAGATATTAAGAACGTACTGGCCCGTCCACCAGCCGTGCCATCCTGAGCGAAGCGCAGCGAAGTCGAAGGATCTGCGGTTCCACCGGCCGGTTAACTACCAGCCCAGGAATCAGAGAAACGACGGAACACAGGACCACGCTCGAACTACCGCGATACCTGCGGAGCACTGCTGACCGCCTGCGCCTGTTCCACCGGAATCCTCGCTCCGCTCAGCCCAGCCTCATACTTGGCCACGCCTTTGTACAGGCTTTCGGCCACCCTCTGCCGATACTCCGGCTGACGGAGCTGCTCGGCATCCCGTGGATTGGTCACAAACGAGATCTCTGCCAGGACCGAAGGCATATTCGCCCCGATCAGCACCACGAACGGAGCCTTCTTCACGCCGCGATTCCTCAGACCCGCATTGCCATGTGCGAGTCCCGCGAAGAGGCCCTCCTCAACGTCTGCAGCGAACTCGCGCGACTCATCGATCTTCTCCTTAAGCGCGATCTTCTTCACCAGGTCGCTCAACTGGTAGATCGACTGGTCGCTCACCGCATTCTCACGCGCCGCCACCTGCAGCGCGTCCGGCTGCGAAGTGAAGTTCAGGTAGTAGGTCTCAACCCCGCGCGCACTGGCATCACGCGATGAGTTCGCATGAATCGACAGAAACAGGTCAGCCTGCGACT
The DNA here is from genome assembly GCF_010093025.1 of Edaphobacter sp. 12200R-103. Taxonomy (GTDB): domain Bacteria; phylum Acidobacteriota; class Terriglobia; order Terriglobales; family Acidobacteriaceae; genus Edaphobacter. The sequence continues at coordinate 2,808,632 of NZ_CP048114.1, forward strand.
TGTTGGCGATGGCCGTCCTCGTCTCCAGCGGGATAAAGGTATCGTCCGAGCGCGTGTAGATAATCTCCGCACCCAGGCGCTCGTGCAGCAGCCTGCCCAGGCGAAGCGCCACATCCAGCACCACGTCCTTCTCCTCCAGGCCATCCACGCCAATCGTTCCGGAGTCGTGTCCGCCGTGCCCTGCGTCGATCACGATCCTTCCGATCTTCAGTCCCAGAGCCCGAACCAGGGAGGTCTGCCCGTCCGCCGTCGGGACTGCCGCCCGCGCCGGAGCCGCCTCTGCCGTCTGGGTTCTGCTGCGGCGCGATGCGCGCGATCCGGCAGGGTTCCCCGCCTTCGATGGAACGACCGCAATCGGCTTCGACGTTGGAACCTTTGTCGCCTCCTGCCTGCCGGGTTGCTGGCTCAGGTCCGCAACATCGGCCGTCGCGGCTGCGCTGCTGGTCGCCACCGAATCCGGAACCGGATGCCTTGAGGTAGCCACCTGCTCCCGCTCCGTTCTGGGAGCAGGAACACGGGATGCTGTCTCCTTCTTCTGCGGACCTGCCGCCGGCACAGGCGTCTGCGTGCCTGCCACCTGCGACCGCACATTGCTGCCATGGATATCGATGATCAGGCGATAAGGATTCGGCAGCAGGAACGCCGAGTACTCCGTCACGTCGTTTACATCCAGCACCACGCGAGTAATATCGTTCGAAAACTGTGCCGCTCGGACCTGCTTCAGGAATCCGTCATCGGTCACCGTAAACGTCTTGCCTGCCAGCGACTGCGCCAGCCGTGTACCGTGCAGGTCAAAGTAGATGCGGTCCGGATTCGGAACCCGCGCCGCCTCGTAGGTAACATCGTCGCCCAGATCAATGGCCACGCGCGTGTAGTTCGGGGTCGACCAATGCCGGATGCCAGTCACCTGCGCCAGTCCGCCGCCATGCCTCTCTATCGCCGCCACGTGGGAGATCGCGGGCTGCGGGCTCGCCGCCTCCGCGGGTTGCGCTGTGTTCGGCACCGTCGTGGCAGGCTGTACTGATCTCCGGCGAGACGCTGCCGCGACTGCGGCCCCCGTCGTCGGCATAGGAGCGAACGAGGACGGATCGTCTACAGCCGCCGCAGAGTTGGCCTTCGTCGCGGCTCGAGTTGTGCTCTTCGTCTGGAGTGTCTGCCGTGAGGACTTCGTGGCCGCCGTGCTTCGATCCAGCGAAGCGAGCGCGGCCTTCGCCTCGTCCACACGTGAGTTGCCCGGATACAGGTTTACAAACAGCTGATACTTCTCCCGCGCTGTCGCCTCATCGCGCAGGTCGTTTTCGTAGATCTGTCCCTCAGCCAGCAGGGCGCCCATGCGGAACGAACTGCCGGGATATTGCTTCCGCAGAAATTCGTACTGACCGACAGCATCCTTCAGGCTCTTCTGATCCTTCAGGTCTCGGCCCTGCGCGGCCAGCAGCTCGGCCACAGAATTGACCGACGCGGCAGCATACCTGCTTCCCGGATCGTCATGGTAGATCGTCCGGAAGAGGTCCAGCGTCCGCTGATAATCCTCACGCGTGCGTTCTCGGGCAGGCTTCGCTTCCAGGGCCTCCCGGCTCTGTGTCGCCTTCTCCCAGGGAGACAACACGACCGCGCGCCTGGCTCCCGAGGTCGTCTTCGTTCTCGACGTGAAACCGCCGGCAACGGCTGTACAACTCAACCCAGCCGCACAAACGGCACACCAGAACCCGACCTTACGCACTTTGCTGCACACAGACATCGCAGCTTCAGTTTAAGAGGCTCATCCGCTTGCCCTTACGGTGAAAACTCGCGCAGGTACTCCCCGCGATACCCCCGAAAAAAACTTCAATAAAGATTCTTCCTCTCGTATCCCACTGCGGTGTTTCATCATCCTGAGCAATCGACACTTGGATGCCGTCATTCTGAGGCGAACGGGGTCCCCGGCGAGCTTGCTCGCTGGGGCAGAAAGCCGAAGAATCCCTGTATTTTTGCCTGTGACGTCGACGGTGCTCCGGGCAGAATACAGAGATCCTTCACTGCATTCAGGATGACGAATCCTGAATGCTCCCGAATGCAAAGCGTCCTATTCGCCGGTGTGTTCCAGCAGAAAACGCAGCAGGGTATGCTCCGCCCAATAGCCGTCATAGTTTGTCGCCTGGTCAGGAGCAGCGAGAAAGGCGCAGTGGCCGCCATGGGAGGTTTCGAGGAAGGTAATCCGGGGATTGCCGGCGATCCTTTCGCGACTCTCCGGCAACAGCCGGATAAAGGGATCGTCCGCCGCATTCAGAATCACGGTTGGCACTGCAATGATGTCAAGAACCCGCGCGCTGGCAGCGCGGAAGTAATAGTCGTCCGCTCCGGTGAAACCGGAGTAGAAAGCGGTGATTCGCTCGTCGAAGTCCCGGATGGAGCGAATCTGATCGGCCCGGCCAGGATCGTAAACATGCGGAAACAGTGCGACCTTGCGCCGAAAACGCGCTACCAGTGCGCGCAGGAACTTCATCTCGTAGATGCGGTTTTGAGGGGCATGGAGCGCATCGGCGGACGGTGCCAGGTCGATGACCGGCGATACCCCGATGACAGAACGCAGTGCGCGCGGCGCGGAGGAACCCAGCTCTCCAGCCAGCTTGAGGACCAGATTTCCGCCCATCGAATACCCAATCAGCGCTATCGATTTAAGACCGTACAAATCGACAAAGTGCCGCATTACCGCGCCAACATCGCCTGACAGGCCCGAGTGATAGAGCGTCGAGCTGAGCGCCTCCGTCCCGCCGCAGTTGCGCATGTTCATTCGAATAACGTTGGCCCCGGCCTGCCAAAGCTTGTTGGCATTACCGATCACGTACTGCGAGTTGGAAGAGCCCTCGAGCCCATGGACAATGATCGCGGTAGGACGTACTGCCCGTACCTCTTCCGGCTGCCAGTGACAGTCGCAGAGCACCTGGCTCCCCATACGACCATCGATTCCGGAAGCTACCTCGACCAGCACCGACTCCGCCGGCGGAAGCGAGTTCTGCCGGCGGAGAAAGTTGCCGACGATCGTCTGCAGGTGCCCATTGCGGGCAAAACGCCGCGGCGCAAACTCAACCATATGCGCCACATTCTGCGCAATCCGTTCCTTCGTGCTGCTCACTGGCGCTTAATCCTCTCGGCAACACCTTTCAAAAAGGCCACCGCATTCAACGCTCCGGTCGGCTCATCCTCATGCTTGAAGTAAGCAAAGACATCGCGCCCGGCAGCGAGCGCCGTAAACCGCTCGGCGAACCTCGTGATCTCCTCCGTGCTATAAGCCCCTGTGCGACGAAGTCGAAAACTGGCAAACCTCTGCGAGGTATGCACCTCCGGGGTCGCAAGCTCGTCGCTTTCAGCGATACAAAGTCCGGCATCGTGCGCGCGAAGAACGGCGTAAATCTCCTCCGTGAACCAGGACTCATTGCGAAACTCAAACGCAATCGATGGCGCGCTCGCACCATGAAGCGCCGGAGCCGCAAGAAAACTCTCCAGCCGGCCCGCGTCTGCCTTCAGGTTGGGAGGAAGCTGAAACAATAACAGGCCGAGTTTGCCAGCCTCCCGCACCGGTTCCAGCATCGACACGAAAGTGGCCACATCCGACTCACAGTTAGCCAGACGTTTGATATGCGTGATTCTCTGCGGCACCTTGAAGCTGAACCGGAAGAACTCAGGAGTAGCCGCAAGCCAGCCTTCCAACAGCGTTGCCGAGGGAAGAGCACGAAAGGTGTAATTGACCTCGACGGAGCTGAGCTGTCTGGAATAAAACTCGAGAAAGCGCTTCGCCGGCGTACCTTCCGGGTAAAATTCAGGCTTCCATGTCGGATAAGCCCAGCCGGAGGTCCCAGCAAAGATTTTCGCGGAGGCCGCGAGCCCTGCGCTTTCGCTTGTAGTAAACGGGGCTTGTGAAGATCGGGCCACGGCGTCAGAAAGAAGGGCTTGTGATACGGTTACCCCGGAAGACCTTGAAACTGAAGGGATTTTTGGGGCGGCTAGTGGGGTTCGAACCCACGACATCCGCTGCCACAGAGCGGCGTTCTGCCACTGAACTATAGCCGCCGTATCGTTATCAATTGTAGCATTCACTTGTCGAAGACGGAAAAATCCTGCGGTCCGGCCCAATCTTCCCGATGCAACCTCCCCTCCAGCCCGAGATCCTTTCTCCACGCACCCGCCGAGGTCGCGGTGTCTTCGACGATGAGAACCTCGACATCCTCTCCCACATCCTCGACGACTTCATTCGCATCCCCGGAACCTCCATCCGCTTCGGCCTTGACGGAATCGTCGGCCTGGTTCCCGGCATCGGAGACATCCTCGGCGGCATTGCCTCCTGCTTTATCATCTTCGCCGCCTGGATGCGTGGTGTTCCCTATGTCGTCCTCACCCGCATGGTGGCGAACGTCGTGATCGAGGTGATCGTCGGCGCGATCCCGCTCCTCGGCGACGCCTTCGATATCGCATGGCGCGCCAACCGCCGCAACTACGCCCTGCTGACCGGAAGCCTCTACGCTCCGCGCAAGCAAACCATCCAGAGTTGGATCTTCCTTATCGTCCTCTTCGCCATCATGGCTCTACTCATGCTCATCCCGATGGTCCTGCTGGCATGGCTCGCAAACGGTCTTATGCACGCGCTCTTCGGCGTCAACGTTCACTTCCCGACCTTGTTTTAGCGGCGGCCTACAGGTCCGGCTTTAATTGCGACAGCGATAGAACGGGTGGGTTAGACTAAGAGTCAGTCGGGGCGTAGCGCAGTCTGGTAGCGCATCTGCTTTGGGAGCAGAGGGTCGGGGGTTCGAATCCCTCCGCCCCGACCATCGGACTTTTTCCCTGTCAATATTCGAGCTTCGGGTACCAGGTAGAGCCGCGTCCCCCAGGCGTGAGGTCGAGGATCGTCCATAAAGGATCGAGGTCCGGGGCGCCACGCGGATCCTGATCGGGGTCGGCCATCTCCCCACTCATCTCTCCACTCCAGAAATGACGAATGGCTCCATCGCGTCGAGTGAAGACGGAGAGGCCAGGGACATCGCCATCGTCGGCGCTGACATAGGAGCGTGTGTAGTCGCCTTTGGCATCGGAGTAAATCTGCAGGTTCTGCCAGCCGCGTTCTCTCTTGAAGTCGAGAAGACGTTCGATGGGCGAACGCGCGGTGACCGCGACAGCGACACGCTCGCGCAGGTTTCTGGCCGTTCCATCCCATGACGTGAGCATGGCGGTACACATGGGACACGCCCTCTCGCGTTGCGGCCCGAACATCATGCTGTAGAGCACGAGCGTATCCTTGTCGCCGAACAGCTGCGAGAGGCGAACCACGCCATTGGCGCCTTCAAAAGCATAGTCTTCGGGAATTTTGCCACCGGACGGAAGGGATCGGCGCAATGCCGCCACCTGCTCATTCTTGCGCCGAAGCTCGATCTCCTCGGAAAGAAGGCGGTTGCGAGCCTGGCGATATTCCGAAGTCTCATTTGGAAAATGTGCTTTGTTTCTGGCAGCCAACTCCGCCGCGGGAGTGAGGCTCGTGCTATCGGCCATTCAGTACTCCTTGTCGAAAGGGTCGTAAGGTGAGTATTAAAAACGCAGGCGCTGGCTGTCACAACGCCCGCGGCTAAGGAACTTATGGCTTGCCGGCGCGCGCGGCCTCGATCGCTGCGATATCGATCTTCCGCATCGTCATCATTGCATTCATCGCGCGCTTGGCCGCTGCGCGGTCCGGATCCTGCGTCGCGGCAAGTAACGCACGCGGGGTGATCTGCCACGAAAAGCCCCAGCGATCCTTGCACCAGCCGCACATGCTCTCCTGGCCTCCATTGCCGACGATGGCATTCCACAGGCGGTCAGTCTCTGCCTGGTCCTCGGTGAGGATGATGAAGCTCACCGCTTCATTGGGGACGAACGTGGGACCGCCGTTGAGGCCAAGGAAATCACGGCCGCAGACCGTGAACTCAACGATAAGTTCCTGGCCTTCGGGGCCTGACGGCGTATCCGTGGGGGAAGCGCTGGTCTTGCCCACGCGGCTGTCGGGGAATGTGGCTGCATAAAACTCCGCAGCCTCACGGGCTTTCCCATGGTCGAACCACAGGCAGGTCACCATCTTTTCGGACATATCACTCTCCTCTCACTTTTGAGCTTCGTCGGATATCAGGTACATCGCTGTTACGATTTTGGTCCCTGCATCAAGGCAAAATGGCCGTCCTGATCGTCGGTTGCCTGCAGAATGCGCGAGCCTCCGGGAACATCCATGGGAGGCAGCACTATTTTGCCGCCCGCATCAGTCACACGCTTCTGCGCAGCTTCAATATCATCCACGATGAAATAGAACTGCCAGTGCGGCGGAATACCTTCGGGCATACCGGGACCTTTACTGTTCATCATTCCGCCGGTGTAAAGGGGCTTATCGGTGCGGAAGGTCTGGTAGATGCCCATGGCTCCCATGTCGTGTGCGTGATCTTTCTGCCAGCCATAATGCCCGGAGTAGTAATCGAAGGCCTTCGCCGCATCCTCGACGAGTAATTCGTGCCAGCCAACGTTGCCCTCAGCCATTTGATCCAGACGCGGCGGAGCCTCCTGTTTTGCAGGCTCAAAGAGCAGGTACTTCGCTTTTTGCGGGTCCAGCACAATAGCAAAACGGCCGACTCCGGGGATGTCTTGAGCAGGTTTCACAATGGTTCCCCCATCGGCCGTTACAGCTTTCAGCTCTTCGTCGAGTTTTGCTGTATGGATGTGTCCCATCCACTCAGGCGGAAGTTCGGATGCACCGGCGCCCGCCCAGGTCATCATGCCGCCCACATCTTTACCGTCCTTGCCGAAGATCATGTACCGCATTCCCGGCATTCCCGAATCGCGGATGTTCCAACCCACCACTTTGCGATAGAACGCTACCGCCTTGTCCATGTCATTGGTGACAAGCTCGTACCAGATAAATCCGTCTGCCATGTCGCACCTTCCGTTGATGATTGTCTTTTCAAGTGAACACCGTCCACATACGCTATCACTCAAAAGTGGATGCTGTCCACAAATGCCCTCTCCGCGATACACTCTTTTTTGAATAAATCATGAAAAAGAGAGGCTCCACTCAAAAGCGAACGACCTTCCGGCATGGCGACCTGCGCAATGCGCTTGTAACCGCCGGCCTTGAGATGGCGCGGAGCGGAGGGCCCGATGCCGTGATTCTTCGTGAAGCGACCCGCCGGGCAGGTGTCTCTCCCAATGCGGCTTACAGACACTTTGCCGGTCAGGCTGAATTGTTGGATGCAGTACGCTCAGCATGTCTGTCTCGGGTCGCCGCAGCTATTGAAGATGAGATGAGGAAGTGCCGCCCAGGCCGCGATCCACAGGCCTTTGCGAGGAAAAGTTTGCGCGCCGTCGGAATGGGCTACCTCGGGTTTGCCATGAGAGAGCCGGGAATGTTTCGCACGGCTTTTTCGGTTCCTCCGCCGGTTGATTCTCCCGATCCGGCAAATACAGCTTCCATGGGACTTAATGCGTTTCAGCTGCTTTCACTCGCTCTGGACCGCATGCTGGAGAGCGGCCTGCTCAGCAAAAAGACCCGCCAGAATGCGGAGTATCTCGCGTGGTCGACGGTTCATGGATTGGCGCTTCTGGTGCTTGAGGGGCCACTCCATGCCATGCCGCACGAGACGGTTCTGGCTTTGGGTGAACGACTGGTGGTCATGGTGGAACGAGGTCTCAGCTAAGTCTTCAGCAGCAGGCAATATTCTGCAGCCAGCTCTAGACTGATTAGTATGAAGAACATCGGCTTCCTCTCCTTCGGCCACTGGACGCCTTCACCGCAGTCGCAGACACAGTCGGCAGCGGACGCCCTTCTCCAATCCATCGATCTCGCCGTGGAAGCAGAGCGCCTTGGCATCGACGGAGCCTACTTCCGGGTTCATCATTTTGCGCGCCAACTGGCATCGCCATTCCCTCTGCTGGCGGCGATAGGAGCAAAGACGCGAAAGATTGAGATCGGCACCGGCGTCATCGATATGCGGTACGAGAACCCGCACTATATGGCCGAGGACGCAGGGGCCGCCGACCTTATCGCCGGAGGACGCCTGCAGTTGGGAATCAGCCGCGGATCTCCGGAGCAGGTCATCGATGGCTGGCGTTATTTCGGTTATCTCCCACCTAAAGGCAAGAACGATGCCGACATGGGCCGGGATCACGCGAAGGAATTTCTCAAGCTTCTGGACGGCCAGGGTTTTGCTCAACCAAATCCGCGCCCGATGTTTCCCAATCCGCCCGGTCTGCTGCGTCTCGAGCCCTACTCCGAAGGACTGCGTGATCGTATCTGGTGGGGAGCCGGTTCCAATGCGACGGCTGTCTGGGCGGCAAAGCTGGGAATGAACCTGCAGTCCTCAACCCTCAAAGACGATGAGACCGGCGAGCCCTTCCACATCCAGCAGGCGGCGCAGATTCGCGCCTATCACGCCGCCTGGAAGGAAGCCGGCCACGTTCGCACTCCGCGAGTCTCCGTCAGCCGCAGCATCTTCGCTCTGGTCGACGACCGGGATTACGCCTATTTCGGAAGAGGAGGCGAGGATAAGGACAAGATCGGCTTCATCGATGCAACCACGCGGGCGATCTTCGGCCGCAGTTACGCCGCTGAGCCGGACATCCTCATCGAACAGCTCAGGAACGACGAGGCAATCGCGGAGGCCGACACGCTACTGCTAACCGTCCCGAACCAGCTAGGCGTTGCCTACAATGTTCACGTTCTCGAAGCTATCCTGACGACCGTCGCCCCTGCTCTCAACTGGAGGTAGATCGCCATGTTCGTATCGAGGAGATCTCAATGGGTGCCTGACCCTGTACAAGCCAATTCACAATCCTTCTTCTCGGAGCCGTTCGTCGCCGCTTTGCCCAGCCACGAAGTTATAAAGGCGAGTGAATAACCGTCTGAGGGCTTTCATGACAGATCCTCTGCCTCCACTTCAAAGAAGCGCGCGATGATTGCCGTCGTCTGCTCCCAATTGCGTTTTTCGGTTTCCAATAGTTTGTGTCCTGCACGGGTCAAACGATAAAAGCGCGCTCGACGGTTGTTCTCCGAAGGTCCCCACTCGGATGCGACGGCACCTTCCTGCTCCATCCGCAGCAGGACAGGATAAAGCGTGCCTTGATTGAGCGAAAGCAAGTCGCCGCTGATCTGCTCGATACGCCGGGCAATGCCATACCCGTGCAACGGTCCGAGCACGTGAAGCGTTTTCAGCACCATCAGTGTCAGCGTTCCCTGCTGGACATCCTTCTTCTGTTTCATACAAAATCGTCCCGTTGGCCAGTCATTTGGCTTACCAACAGGAGAATGACATATTTCCATTGGGAAAACAACAGGTGTCTTGTAAATGGTGGTTGAAGTGCCGCATGTTTAGGCATCTCGGTTAGCGAATAATCGCCGATTCACTCAACAATCCTGCCGATTCAGTGTTTAGACGTATCGCCGGCATTTCGGAAATCCGCGGAACCAGGCCGAGGTGTCCGGACTGCCCGGCAATAAAATCTCTTCGAGGTCAACGAGCACATTCGCTCTGGGGCAACAGGTCAGCAACGGCCTGCTTCGCCACCGCCGGTCCGCCCCGCTCCGGTCTGCAGTGCATTCCAAAGTGGATACGGCAACCCGGCGAGGCGGTTGATCAACAGAGCCTGGGCCGCGAGCAGAAACACGGCTATCTCGATGATGACCAGCTCGCCTGGTTTATCGATGATTCCCAGGGAGACAATCAGCGTTGTTGCTCCTGCAGGGGGATGGTTGACGCGGGATAGAACCATGATGGCCCCCGTTGCCGAAAGCGAGAGCGCGGCAGCCAGAATCCGCGGCCAGAAGATGCCCGGATGAATCCCGAACGGCACGTTCCCTGCACCCGTGCATACGAAAGCGAGATAGCCGCAGATCAGCCCGATGGCGTGCCCCAGGATGGTATTTCGCGGACTGGATGCCTCGGCCAGCGGCGAGAAGAAGAGCAGGTATGCCGTAGGACCAAGCGAAGGAAAGACAAACGGATTATCCGTGAGAAGAGCCAGCAGCGCGAGCAGCCCGATCGTCACAAAGCCATTGACAAAGACGTAGAGGGCTCGCACCAGCCGCGGCGGAAAATGGCGCAGCAGCCATTCCAGGCGCAGCCGCTCTGCCAGCGTCAGAATATGATCGAGGCCGTGGTCCTTATGGGGTGGCGGCGGCAATGCCCGATGTCCTTGCATCAGATGTTCGGAAGGAGATCGAAATACTCGTCATCTTCATTCTTTCCGCCCTCTCCCTTGCCCAGAAGTTTTTCGGATTCAACGAACTCAATTCTTTCGATCCACTTCACCATCTTGTATCCGAGTTGGTTTTCGACCCGCAGCCGGAGCGGTGCGCCATAAAGCTGGTCGAGCCGCTCGCCGTTCATCTGCGAGGCCAGCAGACACTCATTCTTCAGGACGTTTTCAAGGCTCTGCGTGTCGTAGTACGGCCCCCCGTACAGCGCCTCGCCATAAGAATAAAAGGCCACCGTATGAGCCTCCGGGCTTGGGCGCACCAGTTCTACAAGCCTCTTCATCGGCAGCCCGCCCCATTTGGCAATGCCGCTCCAGCCCTGAATGCAATGGTGCATCGTGATGTGCTCCATGACACCAAACTCTTCCAGCTCGGTAAGCGACAGTTCCACCGGATGCTCGACCAGGCCACCCACCTTAAGCCGGAAGTCGCGAAATCCATTCTCCGCCATGCGCTTCCAGTCTTCCCGAACCGGCATCTTGCCATTCGGCCAGAAATAGGGCGAAATATCCTTCTCGTCGTATCGCTGTTCCGGAACCAGCCGGTTCAATGTAAGCAGTTGCATTGGGTAGGTCACTACTTTCAGCGCATGCTGCAACCGTCGCGGATGCCGCCACGAAAGCCAGTGCGCAACGACCCACGACAGAACCACTACGCCGATGCCGCAGAAACCGAGCCACATTCCGAGATGCCCCAGAGTATCCGTGCCCAGCACGATGTGGTTCATATTGCGCGCAAACCCGGTCATCACCACCAGGGTCACATGCACCACCAGAAAGGCAAGGAAGCTCAACATAGTAAGGAAATGGATCGAGCGTGCCGCCTGCCTGCCTCCGAACAGCTTCGCATACCACGGGAAACGGTTCACGACGGCGGGTGACATGGCGATGCCGGTAAGAATGGCCCCGGGGCCAAAGACAAAGACCATGGTAAAGTACGCGATCTGCTGAAGCGCGTTGTATCCGTAAAAGCCATTCGGCTCCGCCGGCATATGAAACGTGGCGTAATGAACCCATGTGTTCCAGGCCTGCGTAAGCACAACAGGAGAGGTGGGAACGATACGCCTCCATTGCTCGGTGCTGAACAGCATTGAGATGAAAAATATCCCGGTGATGATAAAGCCGTGCACATTGATGAAGTGCCACACACGGGCGATGCCGATCGTATGCCGATATCCCGGCGTGCCGATCATCGGCGTCAGATACCGGGCATCGTCCTTTGCGGTCCACACGCGATCGCGCGGAACCTTGATGGGTGTCGTACGGAGCCACTCGCTGCCCGGCGTGCAATTGTCATTGAAGTACAGGCGCGGATGGTCGAACAGGATCGAAAGCCCGCTGCGAATCAGCAGTGTCACGAAGAGGAAGTTGAAGAAGTGGCTCCAGCGCACCCACAACGGAAAACCGTGCGGCCCCGCAAAATCGTTCGGATAGACCTGAGGCACGGCCGGAATCCTGGGCATACCGAACCAGAGAAACTGAATCCAGGCAGCCGCGACCAGGGCGACGATAACTCCACCGGCCCCAATCAGAATCGATGGTCGCACCCATACCCGCAGGCGACGGTCGCCGGGATCATGTACGGCCTTATGCGCTGCATCAAAAGAAATCATGTCGGCCTTTCAGCACTCCCATCAACCTGAAACAGCATAATCACGACTCTGCTTCCTCACAACCTTCGGCATCGACTTTTTACATACGGTGTCCTGGCTCCCGACGCGGTGAAGTCGCATCCTGTCTCTCGGCGGTCACGTTATAAAAGTACAGAGCGGGCGACCAACATGCTATGACATCCGTCACAATGGCATAGGTCAAAAACGGAGGATCACGCTGTGATTCAACTCAAACGAGTCTACGAACCGGATGAACCGTCCAAAGATGGTTCCCGCTTTCTGGTCGAACGGCTCTGGCCACGCGGAATCCGAAAAGAAGCCCTGCATTTCGACGCCTGGGTAAAAGACGCCGCGCCCAGCACGGAGCTGCGGCAGTGGTTCAATCACGATCCGGACAAATGGAAGGAGTTCCAACGGCGCTACTTCGCGGAGCTGGATGCAAAGCCCGAAGCTCTGCAACCGATTCGCAGTGCCGCGCGCAAAGGCACGGTTACGCTCCTGTTCAGCTCTCACGACACGGAGCACAATAACGCCGTTGCGCTAAAGACCTACCTCACCAGACATCACGCACGGTCATAGCCTCGCGCCGGGATCATTGCCGCATCGATCAATGACAGCCGAATCTGCCGCCACGCTGTTCAGGCAAAATCAACGCCGGTCAGCTCGCTGCACCTCTTCCACAACTTTGCAGCCAGCGTCTCGTCAAGGGCATGACGCGCAATCTTCGCCGGTCCGACAGTATCTCCACGTGTCTCGCCAAACTGTTGCGGACCATAGTAGCCGCCGCTCTCTGCCTCCGGAGAAGTCGCAGCGTACAGCGTAGGCAGCGCACCTTCGGCTTCATCGTTCAGAAAGATGCCGATGGCATGTCCAATCGCCACGCGCAGAGTTCTCGCGAGGGCTGAACGCTCCTCCGTGCGAAACAGCGCCGTCTCCGCGATGCCGGGATGCGCGGCCACACTGCGTATGCGCGATCCTCTGGCTAGCAACCGCCGGCCCATCTCCAGCGCAAGCATCAGATTGCCGAGCTTGGACTGTTGATAGGCCCGCATCGGCGAATACGACCGCTCCGACTGCAGATCCTCCAGCTCCAGATGCGTGCGCTTGTGCGCGATCGAGGCGATCGTCACTATGCGCGGCGCCTCGGCGGAGGAGGCCTCAGCCTGCCTGATCGCCGGCCACAATAGCCCCGTCAGGGCGAAGTGTCCCAGCACATTGGTGCCGAACTGCATCTCAAAGCCGTCAGCTGTCAGGGTTCTGCGCGGCACCGCCATCACGCCTGCATTGTTGATCAGCACATGCAGCGGCCGCTGCCGCTCAAGCTCTCGTGCCGCAAACTCCCGCACGGAAGCAAGGGAGGCTAGATCCAGCGCAGCAACCTCGGCCCTCACCCCAGGCGCTTCCTCGCGAATCCGCCCAAGCGCCGCTTCGCCCTTTCGCACATCGCGGCAGGCAAGAATCAGCTCCGCGTCTTTGCGGGCCAGCTTCAGGGCTGCGGCAAAACCGATGCCGCTGTTGGCTCCTGTAATCAGAAACCGTCTGCCAGTCAGTAAAGGGATCTGTTCAGCCTTCCACGGGCTCGTCATAGGGTTGAGCTTTGGACGCACGAAAACGAAGAGAGTCGCAAATTCTCCATCCAATCGATCTCATAGCGCAATCGACAGAAAGTCATCCTCAAAGTTAAGAAGCTCGTCATTCTGAGCCACAGGCGAAGAATCTCTGTATTTCGCCCGCAGCTGAGATGTTCCTCCAGGCAGAACAAATAACCCGCGCCAGGCAGACAGCCCTTAGCTCAAGCCCATTCCACCCGAACAGCACGCTTGCCCAGCCGAAGCACCGGCTTCGGCCCAAGCTGATCGAACGAGATCGTCCGCCCGTTAAACTTCTCGCCGTTGATGCTGACCGCGTTTTCCCCCAGCTTGCGCGTAGCCTCGCCCGTCGAGGCCGCCAGACCTGTCAGCTGCAGCAGCTTCGGCAGGCGCAACTCGCCATCCTCCCCGGCTCCCAGCCCCTCGGCTTCACGCGAAATCTGCACCACCGGAACATCCTCGCTCACGGCGCGCTGCTGGAACTGCGTAGCCCAGCCCTCTGCCGCGGCGTCCGCAGCCGCCTGCGAGTGGAAGTCGCGCGTAATGGTGTGTGCCAGGTTCTTCTTCGCCTGCATCGGGTGCAGCGTTCCCGAAGCAACCTCCGCCTGCATCGCCGCAATCTCCGAACCACGCAGGTCGGTCAGCAGCGTCCAGTACTTCCACATCAGCTCGTCGGAGATCGACATCAGCTTGCCGTACATCTCCGACGGCGGCTCATGGATCCCGATGGCATTGTTCAGGGACTTCGACATCTTCTGCACACCATCCAGACCCTCGAGGATCGGGTTCATCAGGATGATCTGCTGGGGCTGCCCGAAGTGGCGTTGCAGGTCGCGCCCGCGCATCAGGTTGAACTTCTGGTCGGTGCCCCCAAGTTCCACGTCGCATTCAAGCGCAACCGAGTCGTACCCTTGCGCGATCGGATAGATCATCTCGTGCAGCGCAATCGGCTGCTCGGCGTCGAAGCGCTTGTGGAAGTCCTCGCGCTCCAGCATCTGCGAGACGGTAAACTGCGCCAGCAGCCGCACAAGGTCGTAGTAGCTCAGCTTGTCCAGCCACTCCGAGTTGTAGCGGACCTCCGTCTTCTCGGGGTCAAGAATCTTGAAGACCTGTTCCTTATACGTCTCGGCGTTTACCTTGATCTGCTCCGGGGTCAGCGGCTTGCGGGTGACGTTGCGGCCCGTCGGGTCACCGATCAGCGCCGTCGAATCACCGATCAGGAAGATGACCGTGTGGCCAAGCTGCTGAAAGTGGCGAAGCTTGCGGATCAGAACCGTGTGGCCCAGGTGCAGGTCAGGAGCGGTCGGGTCGAAGCCGGCCTTGATCCGCAGGGGCTTCCCCGCGTTAATGGACTGCTGAATGCGCTCCTTGAGGGCATCCATCGGCAGAATCTCCGCAGCCCCTTTGGTGATCAGATCGAGTTGTTCTTCAACGGATGGAAAAGTCGGCATGGTCGTTGTTAAGTATAAAGAGACCACAGCCCTGCAGAGACGCGACCTTCACCCCGCGCCTCTTGCTGAACCTGAAACATGCCGGATCGCAGACCAAAACCCGACCGCGAAACACCGCGAAAAGAACGCCTCTGCAAGACCTGCAGACGGCCCTTTCTCTGGAGCGAAGGCCGTGCTCGAGACTGGGACATCGCGAAGTATTGTCCGCAATGCAGCGGACATCCTGCAGAAGACAGGGCCAGCGAGCTCGAAGCCGCCATCCTCGAACTGTTGGCAGAGCGCGGCCCCGGCAAAAGCATCTGCCCTTCGGAGGCCGCCAAGCTGATCGGCGGCACCGCCTCCAGACACGATTGGGAGTCCCTGATGGAGCCCGCCCGTGCTGCCGCGCGACGTCTGGCAAGGGCCGGCAAATTAGTCATGACGCAAAAAGACAGGCCCGTCGATCCCATCAGCGCAAAGGGCCCGATACGCCTGCGTCTTCCCTGAAAATCTTCACCGGGAAGCCGTCCGCGCACGCTTTTAGGACGTATTCCCATATATCTGGAATCCGATCCGGGCCGCGCGAAGATGCACTGTGGCAGTCGATCCAGAGTACCGGCTTCGGAGCCTTCTCCAGGAAGGTGTCGTGCTGAACGTAACTTCGCGCTGTCTTATCGCGGGAAGCGCAGTCGAAGAATCTGCCTTGAGTTTTGCCGAACAGCTCTGCGGTAATAAATCTGAATTCAAAGCAAAAATACAGTTACACTGGGGCTCTCATTCACGCGGAGGCTCTCCTTTAGAGAGCGGTTCAGGCTGAAGGCTGAGGCGAACAAAAACGCAGATCCACTTCGACTTCACTCAGGGCAGGCTTCCGCGCCGACGCGCTCTGGATGCCCCCCGTGGAAAGCAAATCCACATGTGGAGACACCCTGGAACACCTTTTATACTCGGGGTCATGGACGTCGAGCGCATCCGCAGCTTTCTCCTCGGCCTGCCTCACGTCGCCGAGACGATGCAGTGGGGCGCAAACCTCGTCTTCTGGACAGGGGACAAGGCCATTGGCGGAAAGATGTTCGCACTGGCCAACCTGGAAGCAGACGGTCGCGGTGTCATCTCCTTCTGTGCAGGGCAGGAACGCTACTCGGAGCTACTGGAGCGGGAGGGCGTCTCTCCCGCGCCATACTTTGCAAGGGCGCACTGGGTCGCCGTGGAACGCTGGGACGTCTTCCGTCCCACCGAGTGGAAGGAGGAGCTTACCGCTGCTCACGCCATCGTAGCCGCCCGGCTCCCTCGAAAGACCCGCGACATTCTTGCCCTGCCGTTACGCGAACGAAAGCGCATCATCGCGCAGCGCAGGGCTCTCCTGGCAACGCAGAACAAGGCCTGACGGAAGAGGCCTTCAAAGATTGTGGTTGCTATCGGTGGTCTTCCGGTGCCTTCCATGGATGACCGCGCCGAAATGGTGCCAATGCGCATAGATCAGAAAGACCTCCAGCACGGCCACAAACAGCGCCAGGCCGATTCCCTGCGGATTCATAGTGATGTGGAAGAGCAGAATGACGACAATCATGGGTGCCAGGATCGTCAGTGCTATCCCGATGTATCGGCCCAACAGCAGCAGCACTCCGGCAATGATATAGAGCACTGCGATGAAGGCGAACCAGCCATATTTGAACAGCAGCCCGGCAAACAGGCCTGCGTCACCAGGTGGAGGAGGCATCGGGAAGAAGTGTAGAAAGGTATTCACCCCGAAGGCTGTGAACACCAACCCAAGCAGGATACGGGCAATTAGAACGGCGATCTTCACGAGCAGGTCTCCTTCCGGTGAACTGGGCTACGTGCAGGCGTTCCGTTGAAGTTGCACTATCATAGTGGCTTTCGGTAGCGTCAGCATATGGAAAATGTGACGAAGCCTGGTGTGGCCCTCTCCATGGCCGGCCGCACCGCCCTCATCACCGGCGGTTCCCGTGGGATCGGGGCAGCCACAGTACAGATGTTCTGCCAGTCCGGCGCACAGGTCTTCTTCAACTACCGCAACTCCGAAGCCCAGGCTACCCGGCTCATCGCCGACTGCGGCGGCTCCGATTGTCAGGCCATCCGCCAGGAGCTGGCAACGCCCTCAGACGGCGCCGTGCTGGTCCGCGCAGCCGTGGAGGCGTTCGGGCGCCTCGATTGCCTGGTCGTCAATCACGGCATCTGGCCGCCCCACGACATCCCGATTGAGTCGATGAGCGAGGCCCAGTGGCGCTGCACCCTCAGCGTCAATCTCGACAGCACCTTTGGCCTGGTGCGCGCCGCCGTCAGCCAGATGAAGCGGCAGGAATCGTCTGGCTCAACCCGCGGGCACATCGTACTCGTCGCCTCAACCGCTGCGCAGCGCGGCGAGGCCTTCCATGCAGACTACGCCGCCAGCAAAGGCGCCCTTGTCAGCCTGACCAAGAGCCTCTCCAGCGAGCTGGCCGCCGAAGGCATCTACTGCAACTGCGTCGCTCCCGGCTGGGTCGACACCGAGATGTCCTCCGCTGCCCTCACCCATCCGGAGACGTCCAAAAAGGTGCTGGCCGCCATCCCCCTGGGCCGCCCTGCCAGAGTGGAGGAGATCGCCGGACCGATCCTGTTTCTCTGTACACCCCTTGCGGGGTTTATCTCCGGCGAGGTCTTTAATGTCAACGGTGGAGCCGTGCTGGCCGGATAGTCTTTTCTGGATCTGAATGGAGTGATGATGAAGTCCTTTCTTGCCTTGTTCCTCGTCCTCGCAGGCATCGCGCCTATGCGCCTCGTCGCCCAGGCAAGCGCGATTCCAAGCGCGTCGCCGGTCGAGCCAGCCGGCCAGAACGACGAGCAGCGCGGGAAAGAGCTGCTGGATCAGATGGTTCAGGCTCTGGGAGGCCAGGCATGGTTCTCCCGCAAGGACATACAGGTCTCCGGACGTACGGCCGCCTTCTTTCGCGGTGCCCCGAACGGTACCGTGATCGAATACACCGGGTGGCGCCGCTTCGCCGCCTCCGGGCAGGAACCCGCCGAGCGCATCGGCTTCCTCTCCCCCAAAGGCATGTTCATCCCCGGAAAAAAGATCGATGTCGTCCAGATCTGGACTGCCGGCAAGGGATACGAGATCACTTATAAGGGGCGTACCGAGCTCCCCAAAGATCAGGTCGCGGATTACTACCGCCGCCAGGATCACTCCATCGAGAGCGTCGTCGAGAAGTGGATTAAGGCTCCCGGCGTGATGATCCTGGCCGAAGGGACCACCATGGTCGAGCGCCGTATCGCCGACAAGGTCACCATCTTGAGCGCGAATAACGACGCTGTCACCCTGGAGCTGGACGCCTCCTCGCACCTCCCGCTGCGCCGCACCTTCAAGTGGAGGAACGAGAAGTTCAACGACTTTGACGAGGAGGCAGAGACCTACTCGGACTATCACACCGTCCAGGGCATCCCAACGCCTTATAACATCACCCGGTACCGGAACGGCGACATGGTGAACCAGCGATTCATCACCAAAGTTACCTACGACCAGGCGCTGTCGCCCGACCTGTTCAACCTCGATCTTCTGCTCAAAAAGCCATAACCACCGTAGACGCTTACAGTGGTTATGGCCGATCCCGCTGGAGCGGGCAGTTTATACTCAGGTCTGCCATGAGTGAATCGACGGAAAACTCTGCAGTTTCCCCTTCGGCAGCCGCAACTTCCGAGGCCAGCCGGACCATGGACATCACCGAGATCATGTCCATCCTCCCCCATCGCTACCCCTTCCTGCTGATCGACCGCGTGATCGAAGTGGAGCGAAAACAAAGGATTGTGGCGATCAAGAACGTCTCGTTCAATGAGCCGCAGTTTCAGGGCCACTTTCCCGACTACCCCATCATGCCCGGCGTCCTGATGGTCGAGGCGATCGCCCAGGCCGGGGGAGCCCTGCTGCTGACCGAGATTCCGGATCGCGAGAACAAGCTGATGGTCTTTACCGGCATCGACAGCGCCAAGTTCCGCAAGCCCGTCGTTCCGGGCGACCAGGTGCGGATTGAGGTGAAGGTGCTCAACTGGCGTTCGACCGCTGTTCGCATGCAGGGCATGGCGACCGTCGACGGCAAGCTGGTATGCGAAGCCGTCGTGATGTGCGCGCTGGTTCCGCGGGGAACAAAGAAGCCAGAGGCCAAGTCCGAGTGAGCATTCACCCCACCGCAATCGTTCAGGAGGGGGCCCGGGTCCCGGAAAGCTGCACCATCGGGCCCTATTGCACGATCGGCCCCAACGTCGTGCTGGGGGAGCGCTGTGAGCTGGTCTCGCACGTCGTCCTCGACGGCCACCTGACAATGGGCAATGACAACCGCGTCTTCTCCTTCGCCTGCCTGGGCATCGCCCCGCAGGACCTGAAGTACAAGGGCGAACCGACACAACTCGTGATCGGCGATAAGAACGATATCCGCGAGTACGTCACCATCTCGCGAGGCACTCCGGGAGGCGGTGGCGTGACCCGCCTCGGCTCCGGCTGCCTGATTATGGCCTACACCCACATCGGGCACGACTCGATGATCGGCAACGGGGTCATCCTGGCAAACGCGGCCACGCTGGCAGGGCACGTGACAGTAGAGGACTACGCCGTCGTCGGCGCTCTGAACCCGGTCCACCAGTTCTGCACGATCGGCACCCACGCCTACATCGGCGGAGGCACCACCATCACCCAGGATGTGCTTCCCTATTCCCTGACCAGCATCGAGCGCAATAACCACGCCTATGGGATCAACAAGGTCGGCCTCGAGCGGAAAGGCTTTACTCGCGACGAGATCAAGCAGCTCCGCGTCGCCTACCGTATCCTGCAAACCTCCAAGCTCAACACGACCGACGCTCTCGCAGCGATTCGGGAGAAGGTTGCCTCGGGTGAGTTCGGAGATAAGGTAGCTTACCTGGCCGACTTCATCGCTCGGAGTCAGCGCGGCATCATCAAATAGGACGATGCCAGACACCGTGCAACGAAACCTCCGACCTGATTAGCGGACACGACACTCGATATTTGATCCCATGTCATCAATATCTTAGGCGAAGGCCTGGCCTCTGAGGTCATCGCGTCTTGATTGCTCCTGGGAGGACGCCACAGGGAACGAACGCAGGACCTCAAGACAATAGGATTCCCTGGCAACGCGAAATTGGCAGCCTTATCCATGTCTGAAACTGCTGCTTTCTTGTCATGGCACATTTCCTTCTATAGGGAATACAGTTTCTCTCATGGAGGTCTGAAGACATGCCAACTAGCTCTTCCTCCCTTGTACTTCCCGATTCGCCGTTAGCGAAGGAAGCCACCGATATTCTGCGCGGGCACTCCACGGAGTTGCTTTTCAATCATTCCTTGCGTGTATATCTGTTCGCGGCTGAACAGGGCCGCCAACAAAAGCTGCGATTCGATCCTGAGCTCCTTTATGTCGCCGCGGCATTTCACGATCTGGGTCTTATTACGGAGTTTTCCAGCCCGAAAGATCGCTTCGAGGTGGATGGAGCAAACGCTGCCCGTCAATTTCTGGTCGCGCATGGCATTCCCGAAGAGCAGATACAAACGGTCTGGCAAGCGATTGCTCTGCACACGACCCCGGGGATCACTCACTATATGCGCCCGGAAGTAGCTCTGCTCTATTCGGGTGTAGCTCTCGATGTGCTCGGAAGAGGGCTTGATACGTTTCCTTCGGATCTACGAGATGAAATTGTGGCTCAGTACCCCCGAAAACATTTTAAGGAAAGATTCCTTCAAGCCTACTTCCAGGGATTCTCACACAAGCCAAGCACGACGTACGGCACGGTGAATGCCTCCATCTGTGAACGATTGATCCCCAATTTCAAAAGTCCCAGCGCCTATGATTTGATTGCGGAGTCTCCTTTTCCGGATTCTCCGTAACACTCTGACTGGGAATTGTCGGAATGATCTCTCGATCCTTGATATCTGAAGAAGCGCTAGAAGAAAGCCTTTCCCTGATAAGCAGTCGTGTCTGCGTCTGCGCCTGAGATCGACATGCGTTAGAGTGAGCACATGTCGAAACTTGGCCTGATTGCAGGCAACGGAAGATTCCCTTTCCTGCTGCTTGATGCTGCCCGTGCCCACGGGCTGACGGTGGTGGTCGCCGCGATTAAGGAAGAGACGGACCAGGAGATCAATGCGCGCGCCACGGCCGACCCTGACATTCATGTGCACTGGCTCTCGCTGGGTGAGCTTTCAAAGCTCATCGAAACCTTCCAGGCTGAAGGCGTCAGCCGAGCGGTGATGGCTGGGCAGGTAAAGCACAAGCAGATCTTCTCCAGCATCCGGCCGGACTGGCGGCTGGCCAAGCTGCTGCTGAATCTGCGCACGCGCTCGACCGATGTGCTGCTGGGTGCGGTAGCGAAGGTGCTGGGAGATGAAGGCATCGAGCTGATCTCTTCGACGCAGTTTCTGGAGCCGCTTCTGGCAAAACCCGGCGTATTGACCCGGCGGACTCCTGACGAGCAGGAGCAGAAAGATATTGCCTATGGCCGCACGGTCGCTCGCGCCATCGCGGGTTACGACCTGGGCCAGACGGTTGTGATCGCCGCACAGGCGTGTGTCGCCGTCGAGGCCATGGAGGGGACTGACGCCACCATCGAGCGCGCAGGGGCGCTGTTTCGTACCCTCGATGCGGAAGATGCCGTGAGAACGGACGGCCAGCAGGATACGACTCTCCGGCGGGCTCTCACCGTGGTCAAGGTCGCCAAACCCAATCAAGACATGCGCTTCGACGTTCCCGTCATCGGGGTTCGAACCATCCAGACGATGAAGAGCGCCGGCGCTACCTGTCTTGCCATCGAGGTGGCAAGGACCCTGATCTTCGACCCTGACGGAGTCGTCGCAGCCGCCGATGAGGCCGGGATCGCCATCATCGCCGATCCGGCCTGAGGCGGGGCGGCAGTGGCGAATTGTCACCACGGAGTAAAATTTCCGGTGCGTGGGGAGGCGCCACGCGTCTTACAGGGTTCCTGTCCGTCTTACAAAATGGAACTTCCAAAACAGAAGGGGAACGATAATGCGCAGAACAATGTGGATCGCATTGGTACTTGGTGTCGTTGCAGCATGCGGATTTGGCACGACCGCGTACGCCGCCGACGAGGTTCAGGCAGGCGCGAAGGCTCCGAACTTTACACTGCCCTCGCAGGAAGACAAGCCCGTGAGCCTGACGGACTACAAGGGCAAATGGGTTGTGCTGTACTTCTACCCGAAGGACCAGACGACGGGCTGCACGATTGAGGCGCACAACTTTCAGCGCGACATGAAGAAGTACGACGCAGCCAACGCCGTGGTGCTGGGCGTGAGCCTGGATACGGTCGAGGGCCACAAGGCATGGTGCGCGAAGGATACCTTCAGCTTCAAGCTGCTGGCCGATCCGGACCACAAGGTCGTAGACCTGTACGGCGTGCCCGTGACGACGCACGGCGATATGAAGTTTGCCAGCCGGCAGACCTTCCTCATCTCTCCGCAGGGCAAGGTGGTCAAGGTGTGGCCGAAGGTTGACGTGCAGAAGCACAGCGAAGAGGTCCTGGCGGAGATTGCAGCCGACAAGAAGTAAGGAATTTTAGAGCGCGGCTCCGATACGGATGTTACCTTCCGATCCACCGTCCTGAATGCAGCAAACGGATCCCTGTATTTTGCCTGAGGCAGCGTTGTCGCCACCCGGCAAAATACAGGGATCCGTTTGCATTGCTCAGGATGACGATTTTTAGCGATGACAATAGCCATCCACAATGGGCTACGGCGCGGCAGGAAGATCTCAAGCAGACGCAAAAAGGCCCGGGCGCTCACGGAGAGCAGACCGGGCCTTTTTGCTTGCCTTAATTAAATCGTCTTACTTCTTGGCTGCCGTCTTCTTTGCAGCAGTCTTCTTAGCTGCCTTCTTCGCCGGAGCCTTCTTTACAGCCTTCTTGACTGCCTTCTTAGCAGGAGCCTTCTTGGCTGCCTTCTTAGCAGGAGCCTTCTTTACAGCCTTCTTCGTTGCTTTTTTTGCTGCTTTCTTCGTTGCCAAGTTGTTAGTACCTCTCTTGATGGATTTTTTACTGTTTGCCGCGACCCTCCTGCCGGCTGCCTTTTTCGAGGCAACCTTACCGCCGCGCTGGGTCCCGGCTTTCTTCGCGGCAGATCTTTGAGAAGGAGCTGGCCTGGCGCTCTTACGGGCTGATTTTTTCGCCGCCACCTTCCTGGATGAACTCTTCTTTGCTGCAGACTTTTTCGCGGCCTTCTTCACAGGCGCTTTCTTCGTAGTCTTTTTGGCAGCAGTCTTCTTGACAGCTTTCTTTGCGGTAGACTTCTCCACTGCCTTTTTCGCAGGGGCTTTCCTGACTGCCTTCGCAGCCTTTCTGGCAGAAGATCTCTTCGGGGGAGCACCCGTTATCTCCTCCAACGTTTCAGGAACCTCGGACTGTCGCGTCGCAGGTGTGTAGGGATCGATAAGAGTGGGCGGAGCAGCGAAGAGGACCGCGTCTTCCGCACGATCTTCGATCTCGGTCTCTTCTTCGTCGTCGAGATCGTCCGCATCATCGTCGTCTGACGAGATCAGCACCACTTCCTCTTCTTCATCTTCCAGGAATCGACGACCGAGATCATCGTCATCTTCATACTCGTTATCGTCCGCGGCCGCCGCGTAATACCTGATCGTCTCGTCTTCGAACATCATGGTCGCTTATCCTCTGGCTGCATTGACTTCCTGTTTCGTTCTCTCAAATCTCTTGTGATGCAGTTTCGAAGCATGAGAAACATCGGCTTCGATCCTGGCACGAGATTCTAGCAACAGGATGCCTCTCGACGCCAGCAATGGCAAGCACTCTTTTTCGCAGGGAAGCTTATCGGGCAGCTTTCGATTTCGATTTGGAAGATGGTTTGGCCTTTTTGCTCGCTGCCTTCGTGGTGCTGCGATGGCTGGTTGCATGCGATGTTGCGGTGCTCTTCGACGAACTGCGCGAACGTCGAGAGTGCGTCGCGGCTCTGCGCGTTCTGCTATGCGGCGCAAGCCGAACAGGCTCAGAGACGGCGAGCGTGTGTCCCACCCTGACCGTATTGGAAGAGAGACGATTCCAGCGGCGCAGGTCTTCCACGCTGACACCAAAACGATCGGCCACCGTAATCAGCGTGTCGCCGCGCCTTACCTTGTAGTGTTGCGTGCTGGCCGGTCTGACGGCGGTGACAGGCACAATGAGTTCATCGCCGACCTCGGGCGGATCGCCCTTTGCGATGTCGTTAGCTTCCGTGATGTCGGCTATACGCGCATGCAACATCGATGCAATGGACTCAAGCGACTCACCTGCCTTGACGATGTGGAAGCGCCAGGTGTCACGCTTATCGGTCGGAATCTCTTTCACCCTCGTCTGGAAGGCATCGAGTGTGCCTGTAGGAATATGAAGGTCGAAGGGAATGTCCTGCGGTGTACTCATGCGCAGCAGACTGGGATTCAGCGCGACGATCTCCTGCAGGGTCGCCCCGGTAAGATCAGCCACCAGCGGAAGATCGATGGAGTAATCGACCGTGACGGTGTCGGAGATGACGGGAGGATCGGGAACCATCTTATCCAGCCCATAGCGCGCCGGGTTCTTGGCCATGATGATGGCGGCGATAATACCCGGCACGTAGTTCTTCGTCTCAGCCGGAAGATTTCCGCGGCGATACAGCTCCCAGAAGTCGGCATAGCCGGTTCGCATCACGGCGCGCTGCACATTGCCCGGCCCCCAGTTGTAGGCGGCCATCGCGAGGTACCAGTCGCCGAACTGGTTGTAGAGCGTCTTCATGTAACGCGCATAGGCGTGTGACGACTTCTCCGGATCGAATCGCTCGTCCACCCACCCGTTTCTCACCAGGCCGTAGGAGCCGGCGAACGGCATAAACTGCCACATGCCGCCTGCGCCCGTGTGGGCGTTCAGAGCCTGCGGCTGAAAGCCCGACTCGGCCACAGCAAGATAGATGAGGTCCTGCGGCACGCCCTCTTCCTGAAGCGCCTTCGAAACCATGTCCTTATACTTCCCCGCTCTTTCAAGCGAGCGCAGCAGGTGTGCATGACCTCCAGCAGAGTTCGAGTAGTAGCTGATGAAGCCGGCGACGTAATCATTGACCACAAGCGGAAAGTCCGACTGCGTGGTCTTCAGTTCGGCATTCAGCTGTGCGGTCAGCGCGGCATTGGGGGGGAAGGTCACCTCATTCGCAGCATCGAGCGGAGCCTCTTCAATCGGCTGCGAAAGTCCATTGCCCTGCTTGAGCGCCGCGATCTCCAGCGAGTTGACTGCATCGAGAAGGTGCTCAAATTCGTCGCTGAGCTGCGGATCGCTCTTGAGATCGAGCCCGCTGGTCAGCATTTGATCGACGGCGGCATCGAAGTCGGCACGCGCCGCCTCAAGGCGTCCGGCACGGTAGTCATTGACGCCATTGCGATAGCTCTGCTCCGCACTGGCGATCAGTTGCTGAATTTTATGGGCTCTGGCGGGATCTTCAACGGGCTGCGCCCCTGCGCGCGCAGGCGCCTGCGGCGATCGAGCGGCGCCGGCTGCGGCGGACGTTGTCGTGGGAGCCGTCTGCTGCGGAGCGATCTTTCCGGGAGCTGCGGCCTGGCCTGCCTTGTCCTGGGGACAGCCGGCGAGCAGGATCAGGGGAGTGCACGCAAGCAGCAGCGCAGCCCGCCGCAGTAGATTGTCAGCCTGAGACCAATGCATTGTTCCTGCTCATTGTATGACGTCGCAGGCGCAAAAACTGGAGCAGGGTTTCGTCTCTGCGCTCCGCGATGAGCCTTCGCGGGTTCGTTCGCGCTGCTATCATCGATAGATTGAGGCGTTGCGTAACTCTGTATGGATCCCAGTCACATCCGAAACTTCGCGATCATCGCGCACATCGATCACGGTAAATCCACGCTGTCAGACCGTTTGCTGGAGCTGACAGGCTCCCTGACCTCGCGTGAGATGCAGGCACAGGTGCTGGACGCCATGGACCTGGAGCGCGAGCGCGGCATTACCATCAAGGCCCACACCGTCCGCATGATGTACACGTCGAAGGACGGCGAGACCTACCAGCTCAACCTGATCGACACTCCCGGCCACGTGGACTTCAGCTATGAGGTCTCGCGATCGCTTGCCTCGTGCGAAGGCGCGCTGCTCGTCGTCGATGCCTCGCAGGGCGTGGAGGCGCAGACGCTTGCCAATGCCTATCTTGCGATCTCGAACGGTCTCGAGATTATCCCGGTCATCAACAAGATCGATCTGCCGAGTGCGGACATTCCCCGCACCAAAGAGATGATCGAAAAGTCCGTCGGCCTTCCTGCCGATGACGCCATTCCGGTCTCCGCCAAGACGGGCCAGAACGTCGACGAGATTCTCGAAGCGGTTGTGCACCTGCTTCCTCCGCCGAAGGGTGACGCGGAAGCCCCGCTGCAGGCCCTCATCTTCGATTCCTGGTTCGATCCTTACCGTGGGGTAATCGTGCTGGCGCGCGTTATCAACGGCCGCCTGCGCAAGGGCCAACGAATCAGGATGATGTCGAACGGCAAGGTCTTCGATATCGAAAGCATGGGCGTCATGACGCCGAAGCCGGTTGAGCTTGACGAGCTGAGCGCCGGCGAGGTGGGCTTCTTTGTAGCCACCATCAAAAACGTCGCCGACACCAAGGTAGGCGACACCATCACCGATGCAGAGCACCCCTGCGCAGAGCCTCTGCCCGGATTTGAAGACATCAAGAGCATGGTCTTCGCCGGACTCTACACCGTTGATTCGCACGAACATGGCCTTCTTCGTGACGCACTCGAGAAACTACGTTTGAACGACAGCTCTTTTAATTTCGAGCCGGAATCTTCGGTGGCGCTCGGCTTCGGCTTCCGCTGCGGCTTTCTGGGACTGCTGCACCTTGAGATCATCCAGGAGCGGCTGGAGCGTGAGTACGACCTCGACCTGATCACCACCGCGCCGGGCGTCCAATACAAGATCACGCTCACCGACGGCAAGATCATCATGGTCGATAACCCGTCGCGCTGGCCCGATCCCTCCGAGATCGAGCAGGTGGAAGAACCCGTCATCGAGGCGAAGATCCTGACCAACGAGGAGTATCTCGGCAATATCCTCAAGCTGGTCGAAAACAAGCGCGGGCAGCAGAAGAACATCGAGTACGTCTCCGAGACCCGGGTCATGATCACCTACGAACTTCCCCTCAACGAGATCGTGCTCGACTTCTACGACAAGCTGAAGTCTGTCTCCCGCGGTTACGCCTCGCTCGATTACCACCTTGCGGGAAGCTGGATCTCCCCTATGGTGAAGATGGACATTCTGGTCTCCGGCGAACCGGTCGACGCCCTCTCCATCATCGTTCACCGCGACTTTGCCTATGACCGTGGCAAGGCGCTGGTCGAAAAGATGCGCGAGCTGATTCCACGGCAGATGTTCGAGGTCGCCATCCAGGCCGCTATCGGATCGAAGATCATCGCGCGCTCGACCGTCTCCGCCATCCGCAAAAATGTCATCGCCAAGTGTTACGGCGGTGACATCAGCCGGAAACGAAAGCTGCTTGAAAAGCAGAAGGAAGGCAAGAAGCGGATGAAGCGGATAGGCAAGGTCGACATCCCGCAGGAGGCGTTCCTCGCAGTCCTGAAGGTGGGCGAAGAATAAAGTCGACTATGCAAATACCTGCATGGATACTGGACTTTCAGCGCTTCGCTCCCGAGCCTTAGTAACATTTCCGTAACCTTCATCTGTGGAAAGCTGCTAAACACATCTTTTCCAGATCGTCCAGAAGGAAGTTGCGGAACAGAATGACTGATGGTGAGCTAAGCTGCTGGCTCACCATCACTTACTTGTACATAATGGTTTCAGTAAAAATCCCGGCTGCGGACTCGTCTTCGTGGCAGCCAGATTGCTTATTGCGGCGATCCACATTTTTTCCACAGAAATAGCCGTCTGCGGAAAAGATACAAATTATTGCAAAAACAAAAAGAAGGGAGGCTATGTGGCCTCCCTCTTTCTTCAGGATTCTTTGTCAGATTGAGACGTGCTGGTTACTTTGTGGCCGGCCTGGTCGCTGCAGGAGCCGCCGTATGGGGATGGGGTGCCGGGGTTCCGGCGGAAGGCGCCGACGGAACGGGAGCAGCGACGCCGGAGGATGTATTGTAGGCATCGACCACAGCCTGGGTGATGTCGATATTGGGATTCTGGCTGGCCCACATAACATTGCTGTTCTGCTGGTTGCTTACATCCAGCAGCAGGGTGTAGCCGTTCTGAGAGACGTAGTTCTGTACCGCTGCGGAGACCTTGCGGGCGACCTTGCCGTAGGCGTCCTGCAGATCGGCCTGGTAGGCGTTGTTCGCATCCTCGGCCTCGCGGTTCAGCTCCTTCTCTTTTGTATCGATGTTCTTCAGACGGGTAGCGCGCTCCGCATCGCTGAGCGTCGCAGGGGCAGCCTGAAGCTGCTTCTTGAGCGAGTCCACTTCCTTGCCCAGGCTGTCGATCTGGGCTTTCTTGGGCTCATACCTCTTCTGCACATCCTGTACGGCCCTCTGACCTTCGTTGGTGGCAAAGACAGCCTGTTCAAAGGCGATCAGGGCGATCTTGGCGGGCACGGCCTGCGGCGGAGCAGGCTTGGGATGATTCTGAGTGGCGGGAGCGGGAGCAGCCTGGGCCGGAGCAGGGGTCTGGGCCATTGCAGCGGAGGTCGACAGTCCCACGGTGATGGCGGCGACGAGAACGAGGTTGCGATTCATGCGATGTTTGGTGCTCCTTCAGGGTCTTTCGGATGGAGTCCGGCTCTTTTGCGATAGCCGATCTGCAAATGGGTGTAGTCCGGTTATTTGGACGTATGCGGCCGAGCTGCGGGAGTCGAGCCCTGCGGGCGGGGCGCGGAGGGCGCGGACGGCGTCGGAGCGGAAATTCCCGAGCTTGCGTTGTAGGCGTCCACAATCTCCTTCGAGATATCGGTTCCGGGAGCCCACATCAGGGTAAGTCCTCCCCCCTGCTGCGGCGCTCCATTATTGTCCAGCAGCATGGTATAGCCATTCTGCTGCACATACTTCATCACGACAGGCCCGAGCTTCTGGGCGACCTTGCCGATGGCTTCCTGTACGTCTGCGTTGTAGGCGTTGGCGGCATCTTCCGAATCACGCTGGTACTGCTTCTGCTTCAGGTCGAGGGTTCGTGCGCGGGACGCGCGCTCGTCCTCAGGCATGGTGGCCGGGGCAGACTGCAACTGCTGCTGCAGCGTGTTGATCTCAGAGGCCAGCGCATCGAGCTGCGCCTTCTTTGGCTGATACTTGGTCTGAAGCTCCTGCAGGCTGCGCTGTCCTTCATTGGTGGCGGCAGCGACCTGCTCATATTCGATGACAGCAATCTTTGCAGGCACAGCCTGGGGGGCGACGGCGGCGGGCGCGGCAGCGGCAGCAGGCGCCGCTTCACTCTTGACCTGCGCCTGAACGGCCACAGCCGTAAAGACCGCAGCAAGGGCGGAGGCTAAAGCAACATTACGATTCATGCGGTGTGTGGTGCTCCTTCAGGATCCCTCAAGAAATCATTCGGCCTTGGGCGCGTCAGCCGCCACCTTCCGGTCTCATGGCACTGCATCCGCTCGACGACAGGCACACGGCCTAATCATCTGTGCCTCGACCATTCCGGCGTGGTTGACCGCCGGCAGGAGCGAGAGGGCTGCCAGAACAGGACGATTATAGGACTGCACCGATAGCCGGTCAAACAAAACCCGACGGACAAAAGAATCCAAAAATATGGAGACTGACCTCTCCATTCTCACGTTTTTTGGGAACTCCTGGGGAGGGCAAGCGTGAAATATGGAGGATAAAGCCTATATCTGTTTGGCATGATGATTGCACATAGCCTCAGTGTGCTGCCTTCCAACAGGCCTTCAATAGAAGCGTCAGGGGGCATGCACATTCGGGTTCGCACCAAAGATCATCGCCCCACGAGGCGATGCCAGGCGGACAAGGATCCGGACTCCTCCACGGGGCCCATCACTTAGGAGGCCAGCGACTGGCCATCGGGAGCGAAGCCGCCCAGAGGGGCGGCTTCCCCGTTTTCAGAGGACCCTGATTGGACGGCGAACACCGTCAGCCTGTAAAATTCCGGTATATCCTCACAGGATGCTTGCCAAACACAAGAGTTTGCGCGTACCCTGTGGGTGCCTCGAGTGAAACTGGCCGTGGGTTCCGGTTCCTGTGTACCGACGAAACAGTTCTATAAGAGAAGAGGCAGTCGAGTGAGTCCTTCGGCGCGGCCGATCGACCGTTTTTCTTAGGATGAAAGGGTGCATGGAACGACCGATTCAGGGGAGTTCCGTCCGTGTGAGCCGGCGAAGACAGGCCGGCGGGAGCGGCGATACAAGAGTCCGTATTTATTGAGTTCAAATTGAGATCGTTTCCTCCGACGCTGCAATATGGGTTCCGTCCATCACTTTGCATCTCTGCGAAGTCGGCAGACCCCGTTGTCGTGGGAGTGAATCGTTAGTTGCGCAAGGTCGCAACAGGAAGTGGAAGCATGACTTCAGAGCAGAATGTACCCGAGGTGCAATCGCACCAGGGTTCCGCGGTAGCCCCCATCCAGGAGGGGGATTCGCAATATCTGGGTGGGTCAGTCGCCCCGGGTATGGGTCAGTCCAAGAGCAGCCGCCGACGGCGCCGCAAGCGTAAGAATAAGATGGATGCCGCGACATCGGTCCCGGCTCCGGGCGAGCAGCAAGGACAGATTCCCTCCGTTCAGGCCTCTGCCCAGCCGGCAGGTCAGCCTTCGCAGAATGGGGGTCAGCAGCAGGGACCCGGCGGCGCCAAGCGCTGGAAGAAAAAGTTCCGCGACCGCGATCGGCAGCGCAATTCGCAAAATCCTGGCAATACCGCCGAAGGGGGCTTCCGCGAGACCCACCAGCCGGGGAACACCACCTTCAAACGTTCCAAGGGAGGCAAGCAGAGGACACCGCGAGGTTTTGTAGGTCCAATGGACCACAGCTATCGCGAGGTCAACGGCAACTTTGCCGACGGCCCGCCTTCAACGATCGATACCGGAAACTTCCGCCGCTCAAACGGCAATGGTAACGGCCGGGCATACGTGAGCGATTCGCAGCCGATCGACTACTCACAGGGCAAGCCAATTCCCATCCCCGAGGGCGCTCCAACGAAGATCTTCTTTTTCATCGAAGATCTCTTCTTCCTGGCCAAAATTCAGGAGACCTCCCGCAAGCTTGGCGTCAAAGTAGCCTTCGTCAAAAACGATAAAGACGCGATTGCGCAGCTTACGAGCGCAAAAGAGAAGGACGAGGACAAGCCGGGCCTGATCGTCTTCGATCTGAACAATGCAAGCGCGAAGCCTCTGACCCTGATTCCCAAGCTCAAGGCGAAGCTGAAGCGGGGAACCTCGATTATCGGATTTCTGTCGCAGGTACAAGGCGACTTGAAGGCCAAGGCGGTGGAGGCAGGCTGCGATACGGTGATGCCGCGTGCTGCCTTCTCGCAGAACCTTCCAAATCTGCTGCGCCGCTACGGCGCTATCGAGGAAGACGACAACAACAACTACAACCAGTAGACGTTATTCGTTCTCTCTTTGCCGCAGCCTTGAAGACGCACTCGGGCAGCGGCAAAGAGCCATCCTGCACCACGGCGTTCGAAGGACTGTTTAGCCTGGAGGCCAGTGCATCGGACGCCCGCCCAGCAGATGCACATGCAGATGATGAACCGTCTGCCCGCCATCCTCTCCCGTATTGATCACGACACGATAGCCCTTGTCGAGCTTCCGCGATCGCGCAAGATTCGCTGCGACGACCAGCAAATGTCCCAGCAGTTGCTCATGTTCGACGAGGGCCTTTGCCTGCGAGGCAAGATGCTCCTTGGGAACGATGAGAAAGTGGGTCGGAGCCTGGGGGTTGATGTCGGGAAATGCGATGGAGTATTCGTCTTCATAGACACGGTTCGCGGGAATCTCGCCAGCGAGAATTTTGCAAAACAGACAATCTGTATTCATCCTGGGCCCCAATCTGGTTTGTTTTTACAACGATTTTTTTTTGACAACAAATAATATAGTCAATCGCTATTTTTCGAAGTATTTGGGATGCTGCCCTTTTATCCACGGGTTGTAATTTGCAGCAAAGGCGGCACGGCTGCTGACCGAAGGATGGCTGAAGGTCCAGAACTCAACAAAGGGGTTGGGATTGGGATCAGTGAGTGACATCTCGCCCAGCAATTGAAACGACTGGCGGG
This sequence comes from Edaphobacter sp. 12200R-103, assembly GCF_010093025.1. Classification (GTDB taxonomy): domain Bacteria; phylum Acidobacteriota; class Terriglobia; order Terriglobales; family Acidobacteriaceae; genus Edaphobacter. The sequence continues at coordinate 2,840,692 of NZ_CP048114.1, forward strand.
CAACCTTCTGGGGATCGGAGACGATGCCGTGAATCGCCTCCTGCCCGTAGACGTCGGCTTCGTGTTCATGCATGCGGCTATACCCGTTCACGATCGGTTCGCTGAAGAACGACAGCACCGAGATAACCAGCAACAGCGCGACGAGCGCGCCCCAATCCTGTTGGGAAGGAATCTTCCAGCGGACGCCATAGCGGGCGAGCAGCCACTGGACGCCTCGGTAACCAAGATAGAACTCCACAAGCAGGAGAACCCCGAGAAAGATCAGCGTAGCCGGAATGTGATTCAGCACATAGTGGCCCATCTCATGGCCGAAGATGAAGCTGATCTCGTCCGGCGTGGCCTTCCTGATCGAGTTGTCCCACACGACCACCCGCTTCGATGCGCCGTAGCCGGTGACGTAGGCGTTGAGGGTGGTCACCTTCTCGCTGGCCTTCATCAGGAACATGCGATCCGGAGGAATCTGGATTCCTCCACGGGCGACGACCTGTTCCAGCCGGTCGACCAGAGCGGGGTTGGTCTTCGCCAGGGGCTCGAATTTGTTGAAGAGCGGATCGATGAGAACCGGCGCCACAAACACGGCGATCAGCACAAAGATCATCGCGGGAATCCAGAACCAGAACCACCAGCGGGTGGGCGACCAGCGGATGACCCGGAACAGCAGCATCACCAGCAGCCCCCCGAAGACGAAGGTCAGCAGAAAGCCCTTGGTCATGTCCCAGGTCCAGCTTCCCCATCCCTGAACGGACTGGCCGTAGACGAGTGCAGCATGCTGACCATAGAGATCGAACGGAAGATTCAGCACGGTTGTAACCAGAAGAAGCAGCAGGGTAAAAGCGAATCCCTGAGCCCAGCGGTTTTGGTTCAGATGGACGGCTGCGTTCCGCATGCGGGCTACGACTCCGAGCGCCAGCAACAGGATGAGTTGGAGGATTCCCCAGGCGCTTGAGGCAAAGTCGAGGATGACCCGAATCCTCGAGTAGGCGATGGCGCGGGCCAGTTTGTCGGGCGGCAGGGAGTATGCAGGCTTCTCCTGCTGCGGTGAAGAAGACTCAGCCCGGTTTTGCTCCATGGGGGAGGGAGCCGGGGACTGGGCAGCGAACGCGGCGGGCATCGCTGCCAGCAAAAGCAGTACGGACAGAATGAAGGCACGCACGGTAAAGGACTCCTCAACCGAACCAGTCTGCATGACGCAGGCGGGAGGCTGCAATTCATCCGGAACGCCAGGCGTCACGGAGCTATATCGCCGGGCCGAGGCTTTCCAATACACTCTCTTCAGTCTCACCAAAGAAAGACGAGTCCGTTTCGATGAAGCGATCCTGGTCCGCGGCCTGTTTGCCCCTTGCTGCCATATGTTTGTTCTCCTCTCCTTCCCTGCTTCATGCCGCGGATGCCGCTCCATCCAGGCAGGCAGACACGGTGCTTCTGGATACGATGAATCAGGAGCTTCATCACGCGATCAGTTCGCTTGGAAGCAGTACGGATGCCGCCACACAGCCGCGGCCATACTTCGTCAGCTTTTCAGTCAGCGATGCGGACAGCTTTAACATGTCGGCCCAGTTCGGCGCCATCACGCTGACCCGCCAGAGCCGCCGCCGCACCGCCGACGTGCAGATTCGCGTGGGGACGCCGGAGCAGGACAATACCCATGCCGATCACCGCACCAGCGCGCTGACCACGATTCCACTGCCCCTGACCGACGATCGCGAGGCGATTGCGCGAAGCCTGTGGTTTGCCACGAATCGAGGATACGGGAGAGCGCTCGACAGTTACCTGAAGGTGCAGACCGAACAACAGGTGCGCGCCAAGGAAGAGGACAGCTCCGGCGATTTCTCGACCGAGAAGCCGACGACGGTGGTGACAGGCGCGGCTCCATTGGTTGTCGTCGATAGGACGGCCTGGGAACGGCGGCTACGCGAGATCTCCGGTCTCTTCCGCGAGTATCCGGACATCTTCTTCAACAACGTGATCGTGCAGGCCGGCGCGGAGACGCAATACTTTGTCTCTTCGGAGGGCAGCAGGATCGCCTCGCCCAACCGGGTAGCACGGCTCGTCATCGTGGCCCGGACCCGCGCAGCCGACGGCATGGACCTGTTTCGCGCAGAGACGTTCGAGGCGGACTCGCTGGCGCACCTGCCCGATCAAAAGGCCGTGATGGAGAAGACCCGCGAGATGGCGAAGAATCTTGTGGCGTTGCGGACGGCCCCTGTGACAGAACCTTACGACGGTCCGGCGATTCTGAGCGGACGGGCATCGGCGGTCTTCTTCCACGAGGTGCTCGGCCATCGGCTGGAAGGCCAGCGCCAGCGCGGCGACAACGAAGGCCAGACCTTTACCAAGCTGATCGGCAAACAGATTCTCCCGCCCTTTATCAGCGTCTCGGACGATCCCACACTGAAGTCGATTCATGGAGAGTCCTTGAGCGGACACTACGACTATGACGATGAGGGCCAGCCTGCCCGCAGGGTCGATCTGATTAAAGATGGCGTGCTGGATACCTTCCTGATGTCGCGGCTGCCGATTGATGGTTTCTCGAACTCGAACGGCCACGGACGCGCCGAGACCGGCCGCATGCCCACGGGACGCCAGGGAAACCTGATCGTCAGTTCCACCAAAACTGTGAGCGACAAAGAGCTTCGCCAGATGTTGATTGACGAGGCTAAAAAGCAGGGCAAGCCCTACGGGCTGTACTTCGAGGACATCTCCTCCGGGTTCGCCGTGACAACGCGTCGCTCGCCGCAGGCCTTCCAGGTGATTCCGCTGGTGGTCTACCGGGTCTACGTGGATGGTCGTCCGGACGAACTTGTTCGTGGCGTCTCGATCGTAGGAACCCCACAGGCCGCGCTCAATCGCATCGTCGCCACCAATGATAAGCAGGACGTCTTCAACGGAATCTGCGGAGCGGAGTCCGGCAGTATTCCGGTCAGCGCGGTGGCGCCGGCGATGCTGGTCAGCGAGATTGAGACGCAGCGGCAGGCTCAGGGGACGGCGCGGCCACCCATCCTGCCTCCTCCCCCTGCAGGCGATGCCGGAAAGGAGAACAAATGAGAGTGCCTCTAAGGTCGAGCCTTCTCTCCGTCGCAGCTCTTGTTCTGGCGACTGCATTGCCCCCAAACTACGCTGTCGCGCAGACACAGACTCATATTGACGACCCTATGCTGAAGGCGATGCAGGCGGAGCTTGAGCGCGAGAAGCAGCAACTGGTGCTGCCTGGAATGCAGCGGCCTTACTTCATCGAATACCGACTGGATGACTTCTCCTCCTTCGAAGCCGTTGCCAACTACGGCGCACTTACCCGCGAAGAGGAGGGCCGTCAGCGCGTGGTGCGGGTTACGGTGCGCGTAGGCGACTACAAGCTCGACTCCAGCACGGGCAAAGGCGATGGCGTCGTGCAGCTTGCCCCGGGTGAAGATAACCCCGAGGCCCTGCGTTATGCGTTGTGGACGGCGACCGATGAGGCATACAAGAATGCGCTCCGCGCCTACTCAGCCAAGATGGCGGCGCTGCAGCAGTTTCAGGACCCGCGCATGGAAGGAGACTTCTCCCGAGAGAAGGCCGTCACTCACATCGAGCCGCTGCGCAAGATCGAGATCGACCGCAAGGAATGGATCCGGCGCATCGTCGAGGCCAGCGGGCTCTATGCCAGCGCCCCCGAGGTCCATGCCTTCGCCGACAAGATCCAGTATTCGACGGCGAACGTTCGCGCCATGACGCTCAACCGTTACCTCGTCAACACGGAGGGCACCGTGGCGCGCTTCGGTCTGAGCGGCTATAACAACGCCATCAGTGTGGGAACGCAGGCTCCCGATGGCATGCGGCTGGCACGCGATAATGGCTCAGTTGCAGTGACCGCCGATCAGCTTGAGAGCTGGCCTGCCTTTCGCAAACAGGTGATCGACGATCTCAAGAGTCTCGATGATCTCAGCAAGGCGCCGCTGGTCGACGCCGAGGACTACCACGGCCCGGTGCTCTTCTCTGGAGACGCCGCCTCGGACGTAATGAATCGGCTGTTTACGGGAAACATCGAGGCAGACCGGCCCGACCTCGGAACCAGCGCCAGGACCGTCGGAGCCTACGCCTCCAGCTATAAGGCGCGCGTACTGCCGGAGTTCATGAGCGTCGTGGACAATCCCCTGCAGACGACCTTTCAGGGCCACTCCCTGCTGGGCGCATACAAGATCGATGACGAGGGCGTACCTGCACAGTCGGTCAATGTCGTCACAAACGGGCTGCTGGATAATTACCTGATCGGCCGCGAGCCGATCAGGGATTTCCCCTCTTCCAACGGACACGGCCGCGCCGCCCCGGGTGCTCCGGCCCACTCACGCAGTGGCGTTCTGGTCTTTACGTCGAACCACCCTGTCTCGCGCGATGCACTGAACCAGCAACTGATCGCCATGGCGAAAGAACAGAAACGCGACGTCTACGCGGTAGAGACAATGGGGGGCGAGGTTCCGCGCCTGCTCTACCTGGTGCATCCTGACGGCAACCGGCAGCTGGTGCGGGGCGCTGCCTTCGATGAGCTGGATAACAGGAGCCTGCGGTCGGAGATTCGCGCCGCCGGCAATGACCCGTATGTCAACGAGTCGCTCGGAGCCGTGCCCCAGACCATCATCGTGCCAAGTCTGCTGTTTGGCGATATCGGCGTGAAGCGCGCCACGGAAGAGCAGCAGAAGCTGCCCTACTATCCACCGCCTCCGAGCAGGTAGTCTTAAATCTGTACCGTGGAAGGCTGCGATGTTCGATCCTAAAAACCTGCAACTGATCACTCTTGCTGTCCTGTTTGCCCTTATTTATGCAGGCAGGCTCTCGAAGGGCTCGCCGCGCCAGACGAAAGATGGCCTGGCGTTCCCGCTCAAGCCCCTGGTTCTATGGAGCAGGGCGCTGGTCGTTCCTATCTACTTCGGCCTGATCCTCTGGCCACTCGAGAAGAGCCATCACGGGATACCACTATGGCTTCCGCTGCTGTTTCTCGCGCTGCTGCTGCTGGTGGTCTCGCAGATGCCCGGCACCATCGTCTTTACTCCCACGGGCCTGGTGCAGCGCTTCTGGCTGAGAAAGGCCAAGACCATGCGCTACGATGAGGTGATGAGTGCGCAGGTTATCGGCGCCGGCCGCATGACACGCGTGCTGGGCGACAACCGGGTGAGCATCACGCACACCTGGAACCACAGCGCCTCCGATCAGTTCCGCAAGGAACTGGAAAGCCGGACCGGCAAACGCGTGCTGAGGTAGGGCGGGATCCAGGCATGAGCTTTGCATCGTTGATCTGATTTGTTGGCACGCCTGCACTACCCGGAAGTGTCATCCTGAGCGGAGCGCGAGAAACTTCGCTCAGGATGACACCCTCCTTGGGGGAACTGTAAGAATTGCCTCCCGAAGTGACTGCGATGTCTATCCGAATCGACTGTCCTGCTCTCCGCATTGCTATATAAGGCATTACCGAGACGGCCGTCCTCGCGTTTCAGACACAGGCAGATATACACCCTATGTCTCAGTCGGTGCGCACGAGGTAGGGCTCGGCGCCCCCGGAGACGTGGATGCTGGCGGCCACCTCATCGGCGCTCGCTTTGCTGGGATGTGCCGGATTGACGCGCACCCAGTGGCCTGTCGGACCGGGGAACTCGATCACCTTGGCGGTCCTGTAGCGGCGCATCAGTTGTTCCTTCAGCTTGACGGCATCCTTCTCACGCTGGAACGCTCCTACCTGCACGCACCAGCGACCGCCGGGAATGGCATTCGCGGCGGTGCTGGGACCGGGTGTCCAAGCCTCTACTTTCACTCTGGCCACTCCCATGCGGTAGAGGCCCGTCTCTTTTGCTGCCGCCAGAGAAAGGTCGATGATGCGCCCTTTTACGAAGGGGCCGCGATCGGTAATCTTGACCACCGCAGACTGATTCGTGCTCAGGTTCGTGACCCGCACGATCGACCCCAGCGGAAGCGTGCGGTGGGCCGCCGTCATTGCGTTCTGATCGTAGACCTTGCCATCGGCTCCCTTGCGCCCGGCATAGGGCGGGCCGTACCAGCTTGCAATTCCCGTCTCCACCAGGCTCGGCTTGCCGCGAACATCCGGGGGCGCCGGAGGAAGTGGAGCAGGAGCCGTCCTCGCTGTCGATCCCGAGGTCGAACCATGGCCTGAGGATCTTCCGGAGCCTGAAGATGCCGGAGGAGGCGGAGGTGGATGGTGAGCACGCACGCGCTTCTTATGACAGCCCGTCAGTACCAGCGCGAACGTCACAACCGAGCCTGCAAGTACCTGGCGGCAGCGGATCACGATCCGGGCACATCCTTCTTCCCGCCGGGCGGAGTACGTCCGGCGCGTTCGTCCATGCGCTGGGCCACCCGGTTCAGCTCCCTTGCTGCAGCCCGCAATGCCTCCGAGCCGTTCTTCCGCAGATCGGGAACGACATCATCGTTGAAGTAGCGGATGAGCTCGCGCACATCCTCTTCCATACGGGCCCCGGCCTCGTGCAAACGCTCGTCCCAGGGACGCTTCTCATTCCCTTTCGTCATGCCTACACTTCTCCAACATTCATTATCGGAATGAGGAAATCAGGGGGTCAATTGCTTCGTTCTTCTATTCCATTCGCAGTGCCGAGGTGGTAACGTCATACGCTACGCTCTTTCGGAGACTTAAAGGCCATACAACGAACCACCGCAAGCAGGCGTCCTTCCACATAGAACGTAGTTAAAACAAGCGAGATGTGGATTCGCTGCTTCTTTTTGCCGAAAGAGGCGAGACCGCACGTTCTTCCGAGGTATGTCTTTGATTTTGCCCATGTCCCGCATGTTCTACCTGCTCCGGGTTTCTCTCTTCTTTCTCTTCGCTGCCCCAATGGTTGCCGTGGCCATGGGAGCAGAAACAGTGAGTGCACCTGAACTTCCTGACTCTCCGGGAGCCTTCGTCGCGGCATCGGGAATCAGCAGTTCGAATGAAGATGCCGGGACATACACCCCACGACTGTCCGGTGCTTCGGCATTCGACCAGCAGAGCACCACGACAGGCGATCGGCCAGTTCTTCTTCCGCGCGTCAAATTTATTCCTGCCGGACACAGGGCCCCGCAGCAGCATGTTCGCGATAAGGTGGCTCTGGGACTGCGCGAATCGGTTACTCCCTTCAGCATGTTTGCGTGGTCGGCATCTGCAGGATGGTCTCATCTGATCGATAGCGCGCCGAACTACGGCGTCAATAGCGAGGCCTTCGCGCAACGCCTGGGCGCAGCGGCGGCCACAGGTTCGGCCAAAGAGATCTTCAGCGATGCCGTCTTCGCATCGCTCTTCCACCAGGATCCCCGGTATTACCAGCTCGGCCGCAGCCACAGGTTCTTCAATCGGGCCGTCTATGCCGGGACACGGCCCGTAATTGGGCGCACAGACAGCGGCAGATCTATCTTCAACTACGCCGGCGTTCTGGGAACCGGGGCCTCGGCTGCACTGGCTCAGACCTACTATCCTGATGAGAATGTTCACCCTTCGCAGGTGATGCAGAGCTGGGGGAGCGGAATTGCGGGCTCCGCGCTCGGGTATCTCATCTCCGAGTTCGGAGGAGACGTTATTCAGGCGCTCCATATTCAGAAGCATGAATAATTCTTTCCTGCTTCGGGTTCCATAACGCAGACAGGGAAGACCGGATGAAGATGCACAGGGTTCTGGTACTGGGATTGGTTCTTTCTGGCTATGGAGCCGTAGCCCAGATCGGCCCTGCCCTCTCTGCGCCGGCGCTGCTCGACTCAGAGACTCTCCCGGCATCTCCCGATAGCGAATCCGCGTCCTCCTCCATCGCCAGTACCGATCTGCCCGATGCCCCCAGCAGCATCGCAGCCCGGCAGGAGAGCGTTGTCGTCGCGGGTAAGGAGTCCCTGCGTGCCAGGGGCAAAGACAAGGACTCCTGCAACTTCATCGCGGCTCTTGGGGCAATCTACTTCGATCCCGCAAAGGTGGGTGAGAACCGCCCACGTTGCAGCGAACTGGTCTATCCCTATCAGAGATTCCTCACCACGAATATTGCGATTCCCCTCAACTGGAAGCAGAAGGGGCTGCTGGCGGCGCACTACACCACCGATCCCGCCAGCCTGGGAACAACGATCGGAATCTCCGCTATTAATATTGCCGCCGACTCCCATACGGCGTATGGCCCCGGCTGGAAGGGATTCGGCGGTCTTGCCGGGGTGAGCCTGCTGCAGAACGCCACGGCGGAGTTCTTCGGCACCTTTGCGGTCCCTGCGCTCACGCATCAGGATCCCCGGTACTATAGGATGCCGCATAAGCCGATCCGTAAGCGCATTCTCTATGCCATTACCCGCAGCTACGTCTCCCGCAGCGACTCCGGAAGGCCCATGCCGAACTACGGTGTCTTTGCTGCGTATCCTTTTGTCGCTGAGATCGGCAATCTCTATATACCGGGAATCCAGAGCGACGGCCCCTCGACGGCGGAGCGAATCCTTACCGGCTATGCGCTCGATCCCGCCAATAACCTGGTCAACGAGTTTCTTCCCGACGTAGCGAAACACGTCCATGTACGCATCATCTTTGTCCAGCAGATCCTCAACAACATCGCGGTATCCGGGAACGGCATGATGTAGTTCAGAATTTTGAAGGCGGGGAATCAGATTTTGCACCTTTTCGGGCTCTGCCGCTTAGGGGGGCATCTTTACCGTTCAATGCAGAATCTTGCCATTCGCTTGCTCAGACTTCGGTCCTCCCTCCCAGCTGAGTACTCTTAACAAGGTTCAACCCCTTGTTTCTATTTCACTTAATTGGGAAGATCTCAGAGGGTTGAAACAGGATGCCGCCTCCGGCGCAGCATTCGCAGCCGGATTAGCTTTCGAGGAATTGCTGTTCAGGCTTTCCCAAGTTTTTTAGAGACAGAATCAGGAGAAAAGGAAACGCATATGGCAAAATCCACAAAGTTGGCCGAAAAGGCCCTGACATACGGCGCTAAAGCCGCGTGGGCAGTCTTCGACAAGTTGAACTCGATCTCGCCCAACCCGAGCTTCACCCCTAAGTGGAGCGACAAGCCACTCCTGAAGTCCTATCAGAAAGAAAAGCCCCCGCTGGGCTGGCCCCGCACCACGGACTCCCTGTGCCCCAAGTGTATTCCTGAGATCCGCCAGCAGATCGTCGACGGCAAGCTGCCCCACGAGATCCTGCTGAACGAGAAGGTCGGCGAGATCAAGGCCCAGATCATCGAGCGCGACGGCCAGATCCTGATGGTGAAGGACTGCCCCATTCACGGTCACTTCGAGGACGTTATGTCCATCGACCCGGCCATGATGAAGCATCTTGAAGACGTCTTCCCTGGCCGCGATATCCGCGCCCACAATGACGAGAAGCTCCACAACCATGGCACCTCCACCGTGACGCATGGACGCGGTTCGGTTCTGACCATCGACCTGACCAACCGCTGCAACATGATGTGCGACCCCTGCTTCATGGACGCCAACCAGGTCGGATTCGTCCACGAACTGACGTGGGACGAGATCAAGACCATGCTCGACAACGCGATCACCATCAAGCCGCGTCGTCAGATGTCGGTCCAGTTCTCCGGTGGCGAGCCCACGCTCTCGCCCTACTTCCTCGACGCTGTCGCCTATGCCCGCAAAGTTGGTTACAACTCCGTGCAGGCCGCGACCAACGGCATCGAGTTCGCCAAGTCCAAGGAATTTGCCAAGGCTGCTGCTGAGGCCGGTCTGCGCTACGCCTACCTGCAGTTCGACGGTATCGGCAACGCAGCCAACTCACACCGCAAGGTCGGCAACGCCTTCGACGTGAAGCTTCAGGCCATCCACAACCTGCACGAGGCCGGCGTCGATATCGTTCCCGTAACGACCATCGTCAACGGCATCAATAACGAGCAGGTTGGCCGCATCATCGAGTTCGCCCTCGACAACCCCAAGAAGATCAACTTCCTCTCCTTCCAGCCTGTATCTTTCACTGGCCGCGACGAAGAGATCTCGGACGAGCGCCGCACGGCGCAGCGTTATACGCTGTCGCACCTCGCACACGACATCCGCAACCAGACCGGCCTCGGCGAATCGACCCGCGACTGGTTCCCGATCTCCTTCATGAGCACCTTCTCCGACTGGGCCGACCTGGTTCACGGACCGGATCACGACTGGGGCCAGCTCTCCTGCGGCTGCCATCCGAACTGCGGTATCGGCATGGCGCTGATGATTGACAAGGAGACCAAGGAAGCCGTTCCTGTCACCGCGTTCCTCGACGCCGTACAGCTCGCGAAGGACGTCGCGCGGGTCAACGACGCTGCCCGCGGCAAGTTCCTCTCCATCGTCGGTGTCTCGCTTGCGCTGCTGCGCAATTATGACCCCACCAAGGCTCCCACGCACTTCCGCATCATGGACCTGCTGCAGAAGTTCGATAAGTGCTTCGGCGCCACCGGCCGCGACTACGGCAAGGTGACCGGCGACCGCACCATGGCCGATATCGAGAAGCGCCGCGCCGACCGCTGGAACTTCCTCTTCATCGCCGGCATGTGGTTCCAGGACCTGTTCAACTACGACTTCCGCCGTACCGAGCAGTGCATCATCCCCTACGCCACGCAGGAAGGCGAGATCAGCTTCTGCGCCTACAACACCGGCGTGGGCTGGAGGAACATCATCGAGAAGATGCACATGACCGCTACCCTCACCAAGTGGTACGAGGAGCACGGCCGTCACGAGATCTTCGCCGGCGGCAAGAAGGTTGGTCTCGAGCGCCAGGAGAAGTACGATCTCGTCCTCAACGAGGCGCACGTCAACTCGGCTGCGAACGACACCTTCGAGAAGAGCGGTATCGCAAAGAATGCTCGCGAGGAGAAGATCCGCGCACGCGACGCCAAGCTGAAGCAGGATGCGGAGAACGCCCGCATGGCCAAGCTCTACCGCAAGGAGATCCTCAAGGAAGTCGAGCAGCCCGGCTTCATCGCCCTTGGCGAGATCAAGGCCGCTCCTGCACCGGCAAAGGCCGAGGACAAGGACCTCGTCGCCGGAGACTAGCTGTCCAGGCAATCGCGCCTTCGGCGCAAAAACAAGCAAAGGCCGCCAGCAATGGCGGCCTTTGCTTTGACTACTTTCTGTGAAAGGCTGTTACGAATTGTCGGGTCTTCTTCTGATGACCTTCTAGTGGCGGGTTTCGGTAGAAGCTGCTGCAGTTACCGTCTCATCGCCGAAATGCAGCTTGCGGTGGAAGAGATCGAGCGCGAGGCCGAAGCAGCTGCGCGCAAGTTCAGGATCGTAGCGTGGGCCTTCATCACGAAGAAAGGCGTGAGCTCCGTTGACCTCGTGCCAGTTAAGGCGCGTGCCAAGCTCGTTGAGGCGGTTGAGGACCTTGATGCGGCCTTCGAGAGGAATGTGGGGGTCCTGGCGCCCCCAAACCATGAGCAGCTCACCCTGGATCTCCTTGGCGCGCTCCAGCGAGTCATCCTTCATGCCCTTGCCGAGACCGCTCTTGTGGATGTCGGTGGCGTAGAAGCAAACGGTGGAACGCACATCAGGCTGAAAAGAAGCGCGGAAGGCGAGGTGTCCGCCGATGCAGATGCCCATCGCTCCAAGCTGTCCGGTGCAATCGGGCCGGGATTTGAGATAGTCAAGAACAACACGGGCATCTTCGTCGTAGCTGGCCAGTTCCTTCGTGGTCTTCAACTCGTTGCCGCGATCGGCCCCGGCCTGATCGTACGAGAGAACAACCCCCGGAGCTTCGAACTCGTGATAAATCTCAGGTGCTGCGACGATGTAGCCATGGCCGGCTAGTTGCACGGCCGTGCGATGAATAGGGCCGGTGATCTGAAAGATCTCCGAATAGAAGATGATGCCGGGATAGCGGCCGGGGGCAGCGGGGCGCACAATGTGTGTACGCATGGGGCCATACGAAGTAGTCAGTTCCACAATCTCATCGACGACAGTCACTTGCTAATTTCCTCCAAATTTTCTGAGCCTGACGTTTTTTATTGTAGTCCTCGCAGGCTCGCAACAATTTGTGGCGGGCTTTCGGGAAACTACTGTTGCTGTTCGATCACCGTCAGCATCCATGCCATCCCACTGAACGCCAGCGCCTCCCAGACGCTCGCCCATTCGTTCCCGACATTCGTATATGGATCGACGATCGCTCGCGGGATGTGCAGCATCGGGACCCAGAGGAAGATCATTACGCCTGTCAGCAGTGAAGCCGGTTTCGCCACGCGGCGCACCATGATCCCCAGTCCTCCCGCAATCAGTGCGGAGCCCGCGAAGTAGGTCCAGAACATCTGCGCGCCGATCCACGAGGGGATCAGCGATGCCACAAACTGCGGATACAGGAAATGATCAAATCCGAAGATCGCCAGCATCGTACCGAACATGTATCGGCCCGCGGGCAAAGATCGTTCCAGCCACGCCGGTAACCTGCTGTCGTCATCGGCCAACGAGAGCGCCGCAATCCATGCGCCGCCTGCCAGAGACATCTCCTTCAGGGTGTTCGTCCATGCACCAAGAACCGCGGCGTACTGGCCCCTAAGCTGGTTGGGAACATGCGCTACGACCACCAGCGTGAGCAGGCCCACTCCTGTCCACGCGGCGACTTGCCTTCCCTTCAGGTTGAAGAGAATGCAGACTCCCGCAACCATGAGGGCCAGGCCGATGACAAAGATCCATAGCAGACGGAACGGCAGCCAGCCCGGAAAGTCCGGAATGACCACCCAGGGAAAGTTCAGGTAGAAGAAGTGCATCAAGCCGATCGAGCCCAGCCCGATCGCGTACAGAATACGTCCCACAGGAGCAAGCCATTTTTGCATGCCGGGAGTCTAGCCGAAATTTAGCCGGCTGACACCACGGCTTATCCCAAATCTTCGGGTCGTTATTTAATTCTCCCTCCAGCGGAAGCTAATGCGAAGCGTTCCGCACTGGGTAGCTGAATGTCAAAGTCGAGATCACTTGAACAGGCGCTCCGCGATCAAGATACGGGCGGAAACGCCAGCCCAGGAGCTGCTTTTCCGCGACCGCCTGAAGAGCGGGCTTATTGGGGAAAAAGTTGTCGATTGACTGCACCTGGCCGCTGCGATCTACAACCACGCGCATGGTGATAGCGCCGGAAGGAGAGCTCTCCGCCATGTCAGGCCAATCCGGGGCTGGATTGTCGAAAGCAAGCTTGCGCAGCTCCGGCTCAGGAACCACAACAACACGCAACTGCCTTGCTGCCGGGGTCGGCTTCGTCACACGGATCAGTCCAGCATCCGAGGAGGAGAGATCTTCAAGGAGCGTCATCTGCGCCGTGAGACGCGGCCCTCCCTGCGTCTGCGCCGTGAGGCGCCGAGGCACCTGAAGGCCATGAAACGGTGCGAAATCGTGCAGCGCCACGTCCCAATCCAGATTGCCTCCATAAACCATCAGGCCCGTTTTGCGATCGATCGCGACCGAGGCATCCATGCTTCCGATTGCCCCAGCACCATCCGTGGTGGGAATCTTGTAGCGCGTGACGATCTGTCCCGGCGTACCGTCAGGCGGCATCACAGACAGATGAAGCGCGGCCAGCTCGTCCAGGCGCGGAATAGGATTGGTCAGCTCCACCGTCAGATTGCGCAGCAGTTCCGGAAAGACCGCGCCGGAGTCCGTCTCCTGAACCTTTGAGCCGTCAACGATAAGCGTCTGCGAAAAGCGGGCACAGTGAAAGACCCTCTTGTAGCGCGTCGGCGAAGACCACCACTCTTCCACCTCGGCATCCCACTGCGGATCATGATTCTTTTGATCGGAGATCACGGCGCGAAGATGAAACGGTGCCGCTCCAGGCTGTGCCAGCGCAGACTTCAAAGCCGCTGTACGTGCAGCCTGCTCAAACGGAACCAGGGATGAGGCGGGCTGCTGTGACTGCATAACCGCACATGCAACGAGAGGGAGAAGAAACAGTGTTGAGAAACGCACGGGCATTTTCTTTCGGAGTGCGGCGCTGGACGAAACAGCTCCATCATTGCACGCCTAAGGCATACGTCCTAGGTGCTAAAAATGAGCTTCGAAGGGCAGTCTAGCGACTAATCCTTGACCGCGATACCCTGCAGCTCAAATCTTGCCCCGAACAACAGCGTTCCCGAACCGAGAAATGCGCGCGCCGGCAGCTTGTCCTTGAAGTAGGTGCGATACACCGCGTTGAACTCCTCGAAGAGCGATACATCGCTGACAAAGATCTGCAGCGAGACCAGGTTGTCCATTGTCATGCCGGCCATCGCCAGAACACGCTGAATCTCCTGCATGACGAGGTGGGCCTCTTCGGTGGCGGTGTCGGGCACCTTGGTGGTCCCGGGGATCAGGCCGATACGTCCGGAGAGATAAAGGGTCTGGCCATCCACCAGGACGGCATCGGAAAACGGCATGGCAGGATTGCTGGAAAAATATTCGCGGCTCATAGAGGTTTCCCTGCAGTGTATCGCAGCGCCTGACGCGAAAAAGACCCGGAGCATGCGGGCCTTCTTCCAGAAAACTTTTCTCTGCCGTTACTCGCCCGAAGCGACAGCTGTAGCGCGGTGGCGCACTCCGTGCCGGGTGGACTTCGCTACGGAGCGCATTTTGGATTTCCGCGAAGTCCCATACTGCCACTCGCGCACTGGCCCCACATCCACATGCACAAACTGATTCACCGGATAATACCCCACGCCGCCCGCATGCAGGCTGAGTGCGGTATCTCTCAGTTTCGCTGTCGAGACGCCGGGGACTCGGATATCAATTGCCTTGGCCTGTACGTGCTGGCTGTTCTTTGCGACACCCGAATCTCCAGAGCGCGACCTCAGGAAATTATTGCTCCACGGCGTGCGGTATCCGCAGACGATATCAATCTCTCCATCCGGTCGCCCCAGCTTCTCCATGATCGCGTGCAGCAGGTCAAACTCGCGGGGATCGTACTCGCTCTCGGTCTGGGTCCGGTGGTCGCGCAGGAAGTGATTCAGCTTTTCGATCGCAGCCGGCAGGTAACGGTCTCCAATCCGGTAGACCACGTCAAGCTTCTCTCCCGTATGGGTATGGAACATGTGCAGGCGATACACCTCGTTCGTGCTCGCATCAGCGTCTTTGGCGCTGGCTGTTCCGCCCGATAAAAGAACGGCCGCGAGGGCTGCTCCGAGGCAAAGCCCGATCGATCTCTTCATTCCAAACTCCGTGGGGGATTCTTGACTTCCAGAGAATGGAGCCTGCTAAATCCCATTCACAGCTCGCCATTCGCTTTTCCTAGTCTAAAGAAGGTATTTTGATCCTTCCAGTCGAGATGTGCATTTTTTTCTGCAGATTCGTTTCCTTTTTCATAACCCCTTCTATCCCTGCAGATAGAGCCCTCCATGGAGGCGATGTGTAGACTGGATGGCATGCTGCTCGATCCGGCTCAGCTCCGCGTGCTTGGTTCCCTGATTGAAAAAGAGATCACCACGCCGGATCTCTATCCTCTATCCCTGAATGCGCTGGTTAATGCGTGCAACCAGCGATCGAGCCGCGACCCGGTGCTGGAGCTTACCGAGGGCGAGGTTCGCGAGGCGCTTCACACCCTTGAGGAGCACAACCTGGTAACGATGCTGCAGGATGCTCGTGTCCCCAAGTTCGAGCATCGCGCCCGCACCGTTCTCAATCTGCGCCGCGATGAGACCGCCGTCATATGCCTGCTGATGCTGCGCGGTCCGCAGACACCCGGCGAGCTGCGTGCTCGCTCCGAACGACTCTATGCCTTCGATGAGATCGCCTCGGTGCAGTCAACGCTGGAGCGGCTGGCATCTCGCCCGCCCCGGGAAGACGGAGGGCCAGACGCGACTTCGACAGGCCCGCTGGTGGCGCTTCTGCCGCGACCGCCGGGCGCAAGGGAGTCACGTTATATGCATCTGCTTGGCGGGGCTTCGCAGGAGACAGGATCAGCGGCCGCGCTGCCGGCAGAAAACGCCGCACAGTCCGACCGCGTCGCCCGGCTTGAAGCCGAACTTGCCATCATGGCGGAAGCCCTTACAGCTCTCGATGCTCGCATCCGCGATCTGGAGACGAATCGGTAATACATCTATCCGTCCCTATACTCCGACGTTGTAGTCTGAATCTGGACCTCTGACCTGCATGTCAAATGACTCCATCCTTGCCGGACTCGCCCCAGAGAGGCGCGCTCTTGTCCGCAGACAGGTCGATGTGGAGAACGAGCAGTTCGCTCAACTGATCTTTCAGATTCCAGATGGGGTCGCCTGCATCAACCACAACTGGCAGATTACCTTTGCCAACAGTGAAGCGATGAGGATGGGAAGGATCGAGCCTCATCACATTCACGACGGGACAATCTGGAAGCTATATCCCCAGATCCTGGGGACCCGGCTGGAAGAAGAATACCGCCGGGTGATGGCCATGGGAGTTGCTTCCCACCTGGAACACTTCAGTGTGCGTCTCGACATCTGGCTCGATATCACGATCCTGCCTACGCAGGCGGGAATTGCGATTGTATTTCGCGATATTACAGACCGGAAAGGGGCGGAGCTTCTTCGCGATTCGGCATCGCGCCAGCTGTTGCGCGTACTGGAGGCCACCAGCGACGCAGTCATCACTCTCAACCGCGAGGGAAACTTTACCTTCCTGAATCGGCGCGCTCACGAGCTGCTGGCGCCCGGGGGCGATCTGCTGGGCAAAAATATCTGGCGGGAGTTTCCCTTCGTCAAGCAGGGGCAGTACGAGCATTACTTCACGCTCGCGATGCGGGACAGCATTCCGGGTGAGTTCGAAGAGTTCTATCCCGAGCCTCTGAATCTCTGGCTCTCGATCCAGATCAAGCCGTCCGACAATGGCGTGATCATCTTCTTCCGCGATATCACAGCGCGCCGGAAGTCGGAGTCCGTTCTTATCCAGCAGCGTGACCTGCTGGCCGTCGTGCAGCAGACCGCGCATGTGGCGACCTGGGATGTCGATCTCTCGACCGGAAAGATTCAGTACGGCATCGGATCCTACCCGGTCTTTGGGCATCCGTTTGAAGAATTGGCAGACCTACGCTCATTCAGGGCACATATCCCTGCCGAGTATCTGCCCCTTGTGGATGACATGCTGCGGCAGAGCCGCAAAACAGGCGAAACCGTCGCGGCCGACTTCCCGATCCATGCCCAGGACGGATCGCTGCGATGGATCGAGTGCCGCTGCCAGGCTGTTACCGCAGAGGGCGAAACTCCTCGTCTTCGCGGCCTCTGCATCGACATCACGGAACGCAAGATCTCCTCACAGATCCTGCAACAGCGTCAGGAGCAGACCGAGCGTCAGCGCGCAGAACTGGAGACGATCTACAAGACGGCGCCCATCGGGCTAGCGCTCTTCGATCCGGTCGAGTTTCGTTATCTCCGGGTGAACGACCGGCAGGCGGAGACGCTCGGGCTTCCGGTGGACAAGATCCTTGGCCGGCGTATCACCGAGCTGGCTCCCCTGGAAGGCCTCGAAGATCTCTTCCACCAGGTGGCTGCCGGCAAGACGATCCGGAATCACGTATTTGAAGGAGAGCTGCTGACGCGTCCCGGCGAGCACCGCTTCTGGAATGTGAATTACTCGCCTGTCTTCGGAGGCAATGGGAAAGTTCACGCGATTGCTGCCGTCGTCCAGGAGATCACAAATCAGAGAAGGGCGGAGCAGGCTCTCATTCAAAGTGAAAAGCTGGCCGCCGTCGGCCGGCTGGCCAGCTCCATCTCGCACGAGATCAACAATCCACTGGAGGCCATCACCAACCTTCTCTACCTGATGCATGTCTCCGAAGATCTTCCTCCGCACGTAAGGGAGTACGTGAGCACCGCCCAGAGCGAGCTCTCCCGCGTCTGCCAGATCGCAACCCAGACGCTTCGCTTTCACCGGCAGGCAGTCAGCGCGACGCACGTGACGGCACAGGAGTTGGCCGAGGCCGTTCTGAACCTCTACCACGGACGTCTGCTTAACTCGCGCATCACCGTCGAGACGGATTTCCGCACATCAAGGCCTGTTCTGTGCTTTGAGAATGACATCCGCCAGGTTCTCAACAACCTGATCGCCAACGCGATCGACGCGATGCGTCAGGGAGGAAGGCTTCTGGTGCGTGCCCATGACGCGACAGAGTATTCCTCCAATGGCATCGAGCGCAAAGGGCTTCGCATCACCATCGCGGATACTGGGCACGGCATGTCGGCGGGGGTACGCGCCCGTATCTTCGAGCCCTTCTACACCACAAAAGAACTTAACGGCACAGGACTCGGCCTTTGGATCTCATCGGGGATCGTCGACCGACATAACGGCCGTATTTTGCTACGCAGCAGCGATCATCCTTCGCACCGCGGCACGATTTTCTGTCTGTTTCTGCCTTACTCGGAGAGTCCGCAGCTCCCGCTCGACCAGCCCTTCGAGCCTTAGCCATACATTTCCATCGGATTTGGAGGCAACCCCGCAATCCTCTGCAGGCCCCCATCCCCACAGAGGTGTCATCCTGAGCGAAGTTCCTTGCGGCCTTATCGCGAGAAACGAAGTCGAAGGATGACACGTCCAGCACAGCCTACATCTCGGCCCACCGTCGCAGAAGGTTGTGATAGATCCCGGTGAGGGTCACGCCGAGCGGGCTTCCCGGCAGCTCGACTGCCAGCTTTTGAATCGTCTGGTCGAGGTCGAACAGCATCGTGCGATCTGCATCCGTGCGAATCATGCTCTGAATCCAGAAAAAGCTGGAGACACGCGCTCCCCTGGTCACCGGATCCACACGATGCAGGCTGGTAGCCGGATACAGCACCATATGGCCTGCAGGCAGCTTGACGCTGTGCGTGCCATACGTGTCTTCGACGATCAGCTCGCCGCCGTCGTACTCCTCCGGCGCGGTAAGGAACAGCGTCGCTGAGACGTCTGTGCGAATCCTCTGTCCTGACGGCACGACAGAGCGAATGGCCGTGTCCACGTGCGTGCCAAAGCGGCCTCCACCACGATATCGATTGAACATCGGGGGAAAAACGCGCAGCGGCAGGGCTGCGGACATAAACATAGGGGATCGCGCCAGGCCCTTCAGAACAACCTCTCCCAGTTCCAATGCCAGTGGCGACGCCTCCGCCAGCTGTTCATTGTCCTTAACGCGCTGCGCCTGATATCCCGCGGTCACCTTGCCATCCACCCAGTTGGCGGCGTCCAGCTTCGTGCGCACCTGGGCTACCTCTTCGGCACTCAGGATGTTCGGAATCGTAATTAGCATAAAAAGCTCTCACTTAGAAATGCGGCAGCGAAGCGCCCAAGCCCTTCGCTGCCATCATAGCCTCGATGTTAGAACTTCACATTGAAGCCCATCTGAGCATTGATACCCTCGCCAGGAACCAGATGGTTGGGATGAGGTTGATCGATGTAGAACTTGTTGGTCAGGTTGATGATGTTCGCCTGGAAATCCAGATGGTCCGAGATAGGCCGGCGCAACATCGCGTTGAAGGTCCAGTAACCCGGAATCGCTTTGAAGGTCAGCGGAACGTCTGTCACCGGAACCGGAGTTGCGCTGTCATAGGCAGCGACCATGGTTGTAGAGCTGGCGCGGCGGGCCGAGACATAGTTTCCTCCGAATCCTCCCATGAAGCGCCACCAAAGATCATGTGTCACCCACAGGTTGCCGCTGTTCTTGGGGACATTGGCAAAGGGAAATCCCTTCGGAGAGATGAAGTACGGAGCCTGGCCGTAGACCGGGTCGCCCGGAACATACAACGACGACCACGGAGATGCGTTCAGGATGCTCTTTTCCACGCGCCCGTTCAGAAAGGCATAGCCCGCGATGATGTCGAAGTGTCGCGGCATATGTCCGATCGCCGCTACCTGCACACCGCGTACCAGCTGCGTACCGACCAGGATCGTGTTCGCCGTATCGTTCGGATCGGTTTCGCGCGCGTTTTGCTTCTCCGTCGCAAAGTAGCTTCCACTCAGGTTCAGACGATCGTGCAGGAAGTCCCACTTCGTTCCGATCTCGGTCGTCGAGTTCAGCTCGGGCGGAAGCGCGGCGTTGTTCCCGCTCAGTGACAACGACTCCGCCGACGGGTTGAACGACGTTCCGTAATCGAAGTAAATGCTTCCGTTGCGCCTGGGCTTTACCACTACCGCGGCCCGATACGTGGGCTGCTTATCCAGCCTGCTCACATGCGTTGCCGGGGTCGATCCAACAGCATCCGTGAGGGCGTCTGCATTGAAGTAATCGAAGCGAATACCGCCGGAGATCTGCAGCCACTGCGTCAGCTTCAACGTATCCAGAAGATTCAGACCATAGGACGTCGATGAAACATGAGTGTTCGATCGAATACTGATCGATGACGGATCGAATGGCTCATATGGGTTCGGGTTGAGCAGCGAAGCCGTTGGCACCGTATAGGAAGTTCGCAGCGGACTCGACCGTTCGCGTCCCCCCTCCAGCATGACAACAAAGTTATTCTCCACATGCGCCAGCTTCAGACGACCTACAAGGCTCGTCTGATTCCAGATCATGTCTTCCACACTCTTGGCCGCAATCTGGTTGCGGGTCACCCTCACCAGATTCGGATCGTAGTTGATCGGGAAGCAGGCGGGAGGGGCACAGGCCGCCATCTGCTCGCCTCCGATCGCCGAGAAGACCGCCTTGCTGGCAATCTGCGGCTCAGTAATGCGTACATCGCGCGGATAGTTTGCCCACCGCATCGTCGATCGCACGGTGACGGGCACAGAGAAGTCA
The DNA here is from genome assembly GCF_010093025.1 of Edaphobacter sp. 12200R-103. Lineage (GTDB taxonomy): Bacteria > Acidobacteriota > Terriglobia > Terriglobales > Acidobacteriaceae > Edaphobacter. The sequence goes on from NZ_CP048114.1 coordinate 2,861,318, forward strand.
TGCTCGACGCGCCCCGTCACAATATCCGGATTGGTGCGCAGGAAGTTGTCTTCTGCGAAACCGTAATAGTTGGTCCGGTTGACCTTCGGAAGTTTGTACAGGAAGTATGGCAGGCCATAGTCAGGGATGCTGTTCTCGCTCTCGTGCAGGTAGCTGAGCAGGAAGCGGGTCGGGGAGTTCTGTCCGAACGCAATGGACGGCGCGATACCGAATCGCCGCACCTCGGTGATGTCGCGCTCCGCCACGTTGGACTGCGTTCCCGCCACGTTCAGCCGGAAGGCGGTTCCAGGCCCGAGGGCTGTCAGCGGCTCATTAATATCTGCGGTAACGCGACGCATCAGGTTCGTCCCCAGTTGCAGCGATCCGCTGATCGCCTCCTGCAGCATGGGCTGCTTCTGCTCCTGGTTGACCACGCCGCCGGTTGAGCCGCGGCCGAACTCCACGCTCGCGGGGCCCTGCAGCACTTCGACGGCGTCGTAGTTGAACGAATCGCGATAGTACGAACCAAAGTCGCGGATGCCGTCGAGGAAGATATCGTTACGCGCGGAAAATCCGCGAATCGTCAGATTGTCCCCCTGCGCTCCACCCTCACCGGCAGCAATGCTGATGCCGGGAACATTGCGCAGCGTGTCACGCATAGTCGTCACCGCCTGCTCCTGCATGACAAACTGCGGAACTACATTGACCGTCTGCGGAATATCGCTCAGAGGCTCGGTGAACTGGGAGAGCGAAACGGAGTTCGCAGAGGTCGAGACATCCACCGAGTCATTCGCCCGCAGTTCCACCACGGCGGTCGAAGCACCATCCATCCGGAAGCTCAGGCCGGTTCCGGCTAAAAGCAGTTGCAGCGCCTCATCTTCAGCAAACAGTCCGGAGACGCCTTTGGTCTGAAAACCCTCCACGGTCCCCTGTGGAAGATTAATGCGGACATGCACGCCCGTCTGTTGTTCGTAAGTGGCGATTGCGGCATCCAGCGCGCCAGCGGCGATGTTGATTCTCTTCACCGGAAGTCCGGCCGTAGGAACCGCTGCTGCCCCCGAGGCGCTCGAAGGAACCGCTGCCTGCGCCTGACGGCCCGCCCCCATCACCGTCGCAGCCAGCGTCCCCACCGCCAGCCAGTTCTTCGATCCCGCAAAACTGCGGCGCAGATGCTTTTTTCTTACGTGCTTCTTCATCGTCCCATCTCCCTTGCTAAGTGCTCCTTCGCAGCCAAAAAAGGACGCGAAGGGGCAGCAACCGCTCACACCGCCTGGCAGCCATCGCGCCGGCGATTCCACGTAACACGAACAGAATTTGGAAGGGAAATGGACCGGAGCTGCGTTGATCGGGATCAACCTCGCTCCTATAATTGCTGCAATCTACTGCCCTCAAGGACAGTCAGACCATCAGGTCCTCGCGGTCTCTGCCAGGAGATTTCCCCGCGGGGATCTGCTTCCACTTCACTTCAGCCCAGTCTTTCGATCTCGAGCCACGAACTTCTGGCCCTTTGAGATCCGCAAATAATCTCGATACAAGGAATATAAGACAGCTTTAGTCCTATATCAACAAAAATATGCGACTCAGATGGTCTTATTTTGAACAACACCATTTGGATCACGCGATTCGACGATCAGGCGCAAAACAAAACGGCGGAGAGCATGATGCTCTCCGCCGTTCCTCTAACAAGAGGAAGAACCAAGGTTAGAAGTTAAGCTTCAGCTGGAACTCCGTCGTACGAGGAGCGCCCTGATTGAACGTCCCCGAACCACGCTGGGCGCGATTGGAGTTCACGACCGCATAGGTGTTAGGACCAGTAAGGTAGTTGGTATCCGTATTTACCGAACCGCCGGCACTGGTCGTGTTCTCCAGGATGCCGCTCGGCAAATTGTTGAAATTCGCCATGTTGAAGATGTTGTAGAACGCAATCACCGGCTCAAGGCTCATTCCTTCACGGAGCTTTGAGAGGGAGATGGGATACGCGAAGCTGGCATCTACGTTGCGGAAGGTCGGATTGGCGATTGCGTTCTGCTGAGGCAGATTTGCAATCGGTTGAATGGCGCCACCCAGTGCGATGAGCTGCTGCGGGGTCATCAGACCAGCAGCAACCAGCGCCTGTCCTGCAGGGGTAAGAGTGTTCGCCTTCGTCTGATTGAAGTTGTTGATGTACTTCTGCAGAGTGCCGGGCTTCACATCATGCATGTACGCGCCAGGGTTTGTCCCGGGAGCAATGTCACCCACGGTACCATCACCCGTCACATCCGACGTGAAGATGCCTGCTGTACCACCGTTCAAATTATCGAGCGTAAGGTTCCTCGGCGCAGCCGAACGGAACTGCCCCGTAAGAGCCACTCTCGGCCCATATTTGAGGTTGAAGATCGCCGCCATGGTCACCTGGTGCTTGTGATCAAGGGCGGAACGTCCCATATAGAGAGTCGGATTGTCGTTGTCCCACGTACTGGCGGCAGAACCAAAGAACTGATCAGAGCTATCGGTGCTTCCGGCGCCATAGGAGGAGACAATGCGCGACAGGCTATAGGATCCCTGGATATTCACCGAGTTAATTCCTGGCGCCGGGTGAGTTTTAGTCTCCTTATAGACAATCTGCAGAGCGTCATAGCCCGAACGGCCGATCGGCATCATGAAGTTGCCATTGCCGAGCAGCGGATTCTTGCCTGGAAAAGCAGCGGCGTTGCCCGACACTTGAGCCGGATCACCTCCCGAAACCTGGTTGCCTGAATCCAGACCGTTGGCGGAGAAGTCGTCGATCGTTCCGCCATGACTGATGACGCAGTCAACGGCTGCGGAGCCAGTCATTCCAGTGCAACCCGTAGTCGAATCGGCCGTTGCTGCAATCGCATTCTTCGCCGCGGCCGCATCCAGATAACGCGCAGCTCCTACACGATTGAAGTCGATAACCTGCCCAAACTTCAGCGTGGAATTGTGGATGTAATCCGCGCTGATGATAATTCCTCGGCCAAGTTCGCGCTGAATTCCGAAGCTCCACTGTTCAGCGTAAGGGGTCCGGTAGGGTGCGCCGTAAGCGATCGTTCCGGCCGAACCGCCCATCGCCAACGTGTTACCGACATATGACGTATTCGGCAAAGTGGGGTCTGCCTTGGTTGCAGTCTGAAATTGCTGCTCCAACTGAATCAGCGCCGGCCCCGCAACGCTCATCGGAGAGTTGCAAATGTCCCGGATCGAGACGCCATTAATACTATCGACAATCGAACCATCCGGCATGTTGATCTGGTAGGTGCCTCCACCGGAGCAGAGCCCCGGGACCGAATTGAACGGTCCGTTCTTCAACAGGCCATTACGCAGGTTGGTGGTGTTGTTGAAGACGTCGTTTTCATAGTAAATACCGAAGCCGGCACGGATTGCCGTCTTGTGGTCTCCGGGGCTGAAGACGAAGCCGATCTGCGGTCCAAAGTTCGCCCAGTTCTGCTTCGTTCTGCCGGCCAGCGAGGGGTCCCACTGTGCAAACAGAGACTGATTCCCCGAGCAGCCCGGATTCAGGCTCGGATCTACGTCCGAGCAGTTAACCTGCGGGATATCCTGATTGGCACGGCCGGTATCGGCACTCCACCGGACACCAGCGCTCAGCGTGAACGAAGGCGTAACCTTCCAGGAGTCAGCGATATAGGCTCCCTGGCGCCAGTCGAACACGCCGCCACCGATCTCGCCAAAGCCGGAGTTCTCGGTGAAGAAGCCCTGACCGTTTCCGATGTAAACGGTCACGGGGTGATAACCGTGAACCGGATCGTCCGGGCAAGGAAGGGAGACGCCGTCACCGTTGCAGTTTGCAAGAACGCTCGAGGCATTCTCCGAAACGCGAGGACCGAGTCCCATGAACGAGGCAAAGCCTCCGCCGAGGATGCGGTTCAAGCTATAGCCGAAGCGAACGGTATGCTGCCCCCTGGTCCAGCTCCCGTCATAACGGAACTGCTTATCCGACTGGAAGGTGCCTTGCGGCGCAAGGTAGTTCGGACCGGAGAACAAGTGCAGCGCCGAATTATAAAATCCGAGTCCCGGGATTGCATTGTAAATTGAAGAATTGCCATCCGTTGCGTCGCTCAACAGATTGTGGAACTTCTCATAGCTGACTCGGAACGAATGTGTAAAGCGGCCAAACTGGTAGTCAGCACCACCGGCGATTCCATAAGTATTGTTGCGAGCGGCGAACAGCCAATAGCCGTCGCCGTCGTTATTGGAGGTCACGGCATTTACGTTGTAGTTGCCACGGACGAAATAGTGACCATGCAAAGGGCCATCGTAGTCCAGGCGAGCCGTCGAGTAGGTTTCGCGATAAGGAGTTGGAATGGTGGGATATGCGTTATAGATGCTGCCAAAAGGTCCTGACGGGTCGAGCGTAGAGACTGCCGATGAGTCTTGCTTGATGCGCTCCGAGTTGGCAAAGAAGTAGAGCTTGTTTTTCAGGATGGGGCCGCCAATCGATCCCCCGAACTGATTACGCTGAAACTGCGGGTCTGCGCCGTTTGTAGAGCGGGCAAACAAGGCACGGTGATCCTGGAACTGACCGAACAGTTGTCCGTGGAAGGTGTTCGTACCTGAATTAGTCGAAACCAGAACCTGGCCGGTCGAAGTCACATCACCAGAGACGTCCTGGTTGGAACGATTCAACTGGAACTCATTGATCGCACCCTGGCTGACGTTGAAGATCGTCGTTCCGACGGTCTCATCCGTAATGTCCTGGCCGTCGAGAAGAATTCGGGTCGAGCGGCCAGACACGCCGCCAACCGAGATTGCGGAGTAGCCTGCCTTGGTGGGATCGAAGGATTCGCCGCTCTGCAGGACAACTCCCGGCTCGACCTGCGCAAGGTCAAGGAAGTTACGGCCGTTCACCGGAAGGTTCTTGATCTGCTCCTGGGAGATAACGTCACTGACCGAGGTCTGTTCCGTGTTGACCTGCAGGGCTCCGGCATCGACTTCAATGGTTGTGGTCGATTCTCCGAGAGAAAGCTGATAATTGCCGTTGGTCACAGTACCGGTCTTGACTACCGTCTTTACCGAAAGACCTGTAAAGCCTTCTTTTTCTACCTTGACCGTATAGGCGCCGGGCACCAGAGGACCAAGGACGTACACGCCGGACGCGTCCGTAATGATGTTGCGTGTCGTACCGGTATCATCGGCAGTCACGGTGATATTCGCGCCAGAAACAATGGCGCCGGACGGATCGGTGATCGTTCCCTGAATCGAGCCACCGTTCACTGTCGTCACCTGACCGAAACCCAATGCCGTCACCGACAGCAAGATCAATGCAAGCCCAAATAGTTTTTTCATCGTTCTGAAACTCCCCTTGCCACTCTCCAGGCACACTCCTAGAGGGATTGACCTGTTTTGGCAGCAACTCATAACTGCCATAGGGCATTTCATGGGCCATTCTTGACGGCTCGTCACAGACGTAGAAAATTCTTTGTTTATAGATGTTTACCGAAATATCACAAATGGGTCAGACAAATGGCTCGTACGGTTTCTTATTACCCTGCTGGAGGATAAATACTAAAAACCATATATTGCTTAACTGACGCTATTTCAGGATTTGGAAGAAAATATATCGCATCGGCAATGAGGAATAAGCAGGGTTGCTTAGATGCAGAAGCGGGCCGCAAAGGATCTACGACAACCAAAAAAAATTTGGGGAAAGCCCTTCTCGGAAGCGTCAAAAGTTACTTAGACCTTGCGATTGAGACTCAGTTGCTGGCGCTCTCACGCTTGTACGGCTTCTGCATCAAAGCCCGGGCTTCGTTGACCGCGCCCTGCGTATTGTCGTTGGTCTGCACGGCGAGACGATATTCGTTGATGGCACGATCGCGCTGGCCGGTGATATCGAAGATGCGGCCCAGCTCGATGTGGCTCCATACCTCGACCCACCTCGGATCTCCATCGCCACGCAAGGCGTCGCGGAAGGAGTTTGCGGCGGACTGGTAGTTACGCTGCATAAAGAAGACCTCTCCGATCCGGTAACTCGCCAGTGAGCTGTTCCGGTTGGCATCGAGCGCCTTCTGGTACTCGATGAGCCCGGCGGTCAGGTCGCCCTGAGCCACCTGCTGCTGGCCGCGAAGGACAGCCACACGGACCGCCAGATCGGGGGTGCTCTTCAACACCCAGTTCTGGGGGTCGATGGAGATGCGCCGCGGACGACCGAAGGTTTCCACTGAGAAGTTGCTCTCGGTGCCCGAGACGTCCACACGGCGGATCTCGGTCTTGCCGTCGGTCTCGATCCGCAGCTCCACCGGCATGCGGAAGAGATCGAGGTCCTGTGCGATGGAGCCTACTGTGCGAAAACCCTTGTTATTCCCGAGGCGGAAGACCGTGTACTTATTCGTGAAGGCGGGTGCTCCCGTACCGTCGCACCATTGTGCGAAGAAGGGTGTCAACTGCAGCTGTGACTGCGCCTCGGCCACGGTTTGGACGTTGGCGGTGGTTACGGACTTGTCGGTGTATTGCGATAGCAGGTTACGCAGAAACTTTACGAACGCATCGTCTCCCATCTCCCAGCGGAGCATATGGAAGACCATGGCTCCCTTCTCGAGGGTCATGGACTGGAATTGCGGCGAGAAGGGATCGAGTCTCCCCATGCTGGTCAGGGGCTGGGTGTCATAGGCGAGCGCGCCGGCCTGAACGTCAGTGACCGCAGATTCAAAGGCGTTTTTGCCAGCTGAGTCCTCGACATACATCAGCTCCGCATAGCGCGACATTCCGTTCGTCACCCAGGCATCGTTCAACGTCGCGGGCGAAATCTTGCTTCCCCACCATTGATGCGCCAGGGTGTTGGCGAGCAGGCGCGAATAGGTCTTGCCCGCTACCCGTGAACCGGCAATACCGGCTATCTCCGGCGCCCACATCGCTGAGACAGCATCGTTGGGCATCTCAACCAGGTTGATCTGGCTGCTCTCTGCCTGCCCGAAGGTCGCCGTCATGTAGTCGAACTGCTTTGCGGCATCCTGCGCAAAAGGAACCGCAAAGGCCTTATTGGGCTGGGTGACATAGACGTGGACGTTATTGATTCCAGGGGCCGTGATCGGCTCAAGAAACTTTCCCGCGATGATCGTCCCGGGAAAGCCGGGCTTGGCCCATTTGAAGGTGTACTCGGTGCGGTTTCCCGGAAGGCTCTTGGGGGCGGCGACGCCGGAACCAGATCCGACCACTCGCTCGTCTCCCGGCACGCGGATGTGCATCTCGGCGGTGAAACGGTCGGTGTAAAGCCCGGTCATCGGGAACCAGCGCCCCGGATAGAGCAGGATGCTGATAGGATCGCCGACCGAAGCGAAGTTGATTCCTTCCACTGGACTGGTCTCGACGCCTTTCAGCGTGCCGCCATACTCAAAGGTCCAGGTGGTTGTCGTCCCCTTGGGGATCGGCGTCGCCAGATTGAACCGCACGGTCGAGTTGGTGGCAACTCGCTCCGCCTCCAGCGGCTTCTTGCTGGCGTCGGTCACCTTTGCCAGCTGCAGCCCGTTGTTCAGCTCAAAGACGGGTGAGGTTAGATCTTCCAGCGCCGTAAAGGTGACCTCGGCGGTCGCCGCCATTCGGTTGTCAGCCGGAAAGAGATCGGCGTTGATGACATAGCCGGTCACTTCCAACTGCGGACGGGCCGGAGCCGCAAACGCGGCGCTCGCGAACAGGAGAAAAGGCATCAGCACTGCAAGCGACAAACGAAAGATCCGAGCAAAAGCGCGCATGAAGGCGAAGATTCCTCTAGGACATGGTACTGCCGTCTTCCCCACCAAAAAGGCAGGTGTGCCTTTTTAGACGCGGACGCCGGCAATTCGGCCCATCTTCACCGGATCCGAAGGCCACGAAGCTTCCAGCAGTGAATCGACAGCATCCGCCACCTGCACGATGGAACTGCTGCCTGCAGGAGAGACGAGGCGGCGGCGCACCTCAACAAGATCGTGGATCATCGCCGCTCGCTGCGCCGTATCTTCAAGCAGAGGGCCAAGCGCCGCCGCCACATTTGCAGCCGTAAAGTTTTGCTGGATCAGTTCCGGAACCACCGTCAGCCCGGCAATCAGGTTGACCATCGCGATCGGCAGGTTTCCGTACCGGTCAGGGGCACCCGAGGGCCAGACCTCCTTCGGATACTTCACCAGTCGCTTGGCGAGTTTGAACGTCAGGTCGGAGACCCGATAGACCACCACAAACGGGTTTCCAATCACCGCAGCCTGAACGGTCGCTGTGCCGCTGGCCACGACCGATGCGCGGGCGTGGAAGAGTGCTTCGCGGGCGTCCGGCACGAAATGAAGATTCGTCCCGAGCTGACGAGCAGCTGCAATCCTGCCGGCCTGCTGCCGAACCCACTCGGCGTCCAACGTCGAGGCCACCGGCACAAGGTACTCATATCTGCTTCCGAATCCAGCGACAGCCTCAAGCATGGTCTGGAGATTCAGATGAACCTCTTTGGCTCGCGAGCCAGGAAGAAGGGCGATCCATTGCTTTTCCAGATCGAGACCATGCAGCTTCGCAAACTCTTCCCGCGACGTGGCAGGAAGCGGAAGCTCTGCCAAAGGATGGCCGGTGAAACTGGCATCGACCCCGCGGTTGCGATAGAAAGATTCTTCGAACGGGAAGATGACCATCATGCGATCGACGCGCTGTTGCACCCAGCGCAGGCGGCGGCGCTTCCAGGCCCAGAGCTGCGGGCTTACGAAATACAGGACAGGAATATGCAGCGCCCTCAACTCGCGCGCGAGACGGAAGTTCACGTCGGGAAAGTCGATGAGGATGGCGGCCTGCGGGCAGCGCTCTTTGATAGAGGCGACCAGTTTTCGATAGGAGCCATAGACCCTGGGAGCGTGGCGGATGACCTCGGTGATTCCCATGTGGGCGACGTCTTCGGCCCGAACGATGCGCTGCTGCCCAGCGGCCTCCATCTCGCGGCCGCCGAGCCCAAAGAAGCTGGCGGACGAATGGCGACGAGCCAGCTCCGCGATGATCTGGGCGCCGTAGTGATCCCCAGAGGCTTCGCCCGCGGAGAGAAAGAGGTTCGGATTGGACTGGATCGCGATGTCCACAGTGTAGATTTTTCTGGAGGTGGTTGCATGGCAGGACAGGTAAAGAGATTCCGTGCGGTGCTGGAGCCTCTACCCGGAAATCTGGGCTGGGTGGTGGCGAGGGTTCCGTTCGAGGTGGAGAAGGCGTGGAAGAAGATGGTTCGGCTGCGGGTGAAGGTCGAGACCGGAGGCGAGGTCTTTCGAACTTCGCTGTTTGCCGATTCCGCAAATCGCGGACATTTTGTTCTGGTGAATAAGAAGATGCAGAAGGCAGCCGGGGTCGCGGTGGGCGGCATGATCGATCTGGCAGTAGAGCCTGACCTGGAGGAGCGGGAGGTCGAAGCGCCCGCGGAGCTGGAGAGCATCTTCCGCAAGGAGAAGGCGCTGGCGAAGTGGTTCGCGAAGCTGAGCGATTCGATACGGAACGATATTGCTCGAAGGATTACGGAGCCGAAGAGCGAAGAGGTTCGTGCGCGGCGGGCCGAACAGATGGCCGAGCGTATGCTGCTGGCGATGGAGGGCGAAAAGGTTCTGCCTCCGATTCTCGAGGTGGCGTTTCGCAGGCATCCGGCCGCACGCAGGGGATGGGATGCCATGACCGAGGTGCAGCGGCGCGGCCACCTGCTCGGCATCTTCTACTACCAGAGCCCTGAAGCCCGTGAGAAGCGTGCCGGGAAGGCCATCGAGGAATGTCTGCGCGTGGCTGAATCCAGAAGAACCAATTGATCCGCCATCGGCCCCGAGCGCTACTCTCTGTCTCCTTCGGCCTTGCCGCAGAGGGATTCGGGCTGGAAAAGCGCTTCAGCCCCTAAGGAATTTACTGAACCGCCGCTGCCAGCGCCGAGCTTCCACTCGACCGGTGCCCCGCGATCTCCCTCCGGGGGGACCTTCCCTCCGGAGCGTACTTCTTGTACACGCTGATATGGAAGCAGGCCTGCTGAAACTCCTCTTCCACGTCAATCCTGCCCTGCTGAATCAGCGGCAGCAGATAGCCTCGCAGCCACGCAATCTCTGTCCGCGACAGCCCGTGCTTGGCGATGTCGATCGCCTGGCCCGTCAGGTGTGGCGAAGCCGTCTCTCCCTCTGCCGGGGCGGCGTTGCCGTTGACGCGGATCAGATGCTGCTGAAACTCCATGGTACGTACAGCCGAGTTCACCTGGATGGGGCTATGGAAACGCGCATAGTGCACCCGCGCCAGCGTCGTCAGGAACTGCACTGTCCATGGCCTTGCATATCGGCGATTGGAGGGTAGCCGGTCATCGACCGTCAGTCCACGGCTGACCGGTAGAGCCACCAGCAAGTGCTGCTCACGCATGCGGACCAGGTCATTGTCGTCCTGAACACGGTCCAACCCGTCCCGATCTGCCACCACGTTCTGCCGCACCAGAATCTCGTGCGACCCCTTGAGGGGTGGAGGGACAATCAAACGCCCATGCTTGTTATAGATCGTCGGCAGGATAATCGGCTCAGCCGCCTCCTCGCGAATGCTGTCGGCCTCCGACTTTCGCGGCGACTGGCTTCGCGTTACGCCGACGACGGAACTTTCCTCGCTGGCCCTCTCATCGGCAGCCGAAATCCTCTGCCGCCGCGCCGCCGCAGTCCGGGGAGAAGCCTCCGCAGCCTTCATGAAGTCCGCGCTGGTTGCCTTGCGGCGGGTGGAAGCGACTGTCCTGGACGTATGTTTTCGTCTGGAGGCGCTGGTGGAGACCCGCTCCGTTCGAGTGGCCTTCGATTTGGCGTGATGAGCCGAAGCAGTCTTGCCGACCTTCCTGCTGGAACGCGCCTTCGCGTTCGCCGTCGGAGTCTGCGTAGAGCGATGGGCAGAAGAGCGGCGCGCCTTCCGTGCCGGCGCCGCAAGCAGCGCAGAGGCGGGAAAGAGCAACGCCAAAGCCAGGAGAGCCGTAATGGGGGCGTACAGACGCATCCTTATAGACACCGGAGGCGCGGAACGCCAGAGCAATTTCTACCCTATCGGGCAGGACCGGCGAATGTAAAGTAACGACGCGGGTTCTCTCGATACTCTTCAGTTAACTCGGGCGTTGAAAAGCGCAACTGATTCATACAAATTAATTGCGTGCACAGCTTTCATCCCCGCGTCTAATGGGAATGAACGAGGCCCCCCGGGAGCGCAGCCGATGGATGCGGATTGCAGGCGGATGGTTCCTGCTGGGAACCGGTATCGCAGGGTGCGTCCTCCCTGTCATCCCCGGAATCCCGTTGGCTCTTGCCGGACTTCTCGTCCTCTCGCGCGACTACGTCTGGGCCCGCTCGCTGCTGGGCAAGGCAAAGCGCAAGGCCGTCGCCGTGCGCCGAAAGGCACGAGCCAGGCAGCAATCCGCCCCGGTCGTGAGTCGTGAATAGCAGGTTCGGCTGACCTACCCCGAAAACTCGCCCAGATGTCTCCGGTAGACCTGCAGAGCAGTCCGGTTCCGCCGCGCCAGCACCTTGGTCAACGCAGACGACTTTCCCACATTCTCTCCCGCAATCTCCTCCAGGACCATCCAGTCGTGCCAGTCGCCCCCGCTCTGCTGAAGACTCTCGAACCCGGCGGCCAGATCTCGCGGCGCCTTCGCGCTCTCCGGAGCATTTTCAGCGATATAGCGTGCCAGCTTTGCCACCTTGCGGACGGTATGCAGATACTCCGATTCGTCCTCCTTCTTATTTACCTCAGGCGGGAGATTCTTCCTGTACCATCTCCCTGCCAGCTTCGTAAGCTCGGTTGCGGATAATGCGAGCGTCTCTATCGGCTTGAGAGCCTTCAACAATTCCTCGAGGGCCAGCGTCACCTCGGACTGCCTCTTTTCCAGGACTTTCACCAGCTTCTCCGCATGCTCCTTGCGGTCCGCTTCGAGCTTCTCCCTCAGCTTCGCGGCGCCGTCCTTCAGCTCGCTGGAGTCGTCCTGCCCTGCGATCTGATCGATCAGGTCCAGCTGAACATCGATATCGCGAACATCTCCTGCCGCCCGCCGCAGCTTCTTCAGCAGCTTTCGCGCCTCACCGGCCTGCTTGCGATGCCGGGGGACCTTGGGCACAATCTTCAGCATCGCCAGCTGTCCTTCAATGCGGCGCGTCGTGGTGCGCAATCGGTGTACCGGCTTTGTCTTTGGATCGGACAGGCACAAGGTAATCGCCGCCTCCAGTGCAGTCACCTGTTCACGGAGAGAATGGATCGGATACGCCAGGGTGTTCGTAGCGGTCATAGATCTTCAGAATGTCTGCTCTTCAGGGGTCTCCACCAGGCACGCAGCGGAGCCATCCGTCTTGTGTTCAGCATTCTACTCACCGGATGGAGAGCATGCTTGACAAAGCCGACGTGCCGGGAGGAGCGTGGTTAAAAGGCTCACGAAGAGGCCTGTGAAGTTGCGGCCGGGGGCAGTACCCTCTGGGCCTTCGCCGCAGAAGCTGGCCGTCCAGCTTCCGGCTCCGTCTGAATGTTTATCCGCCTGGTTTCATTCAAAACAGTTCATGCGTTGGAGTTGATTGCCGATGAAGAGGTCTCTCGCTTTATTTCTTGTTGCGACCGGGATACTTGCGACCCAGTGCGGGTTCGCCCAGAAGACGGCGGAACACAAAGGCACTGCCTCTGCAGCCAAAGCCAATCGTGCCGGTACGGCGGTCTGGACGCCTGAGGTTCAGCAGTTCCTCGGAGTCGAAGAAGGCAGCTTCCGCATGGTTGGCCTTAACCGGCTTTCCAAGGCGCAGCTCGATGCGCTCGTCAACGTCGCCCGGCAGAACTTTACCGCCGACCCCAAAAAGCACGTGATCGCCTGTGGTCCAACAACCGCCGCGCCCCAGGGCAGCTACCGCGTCCTCCTCACCGTCTCGGGCGACGACCCCTCCGGCCAGCGCGCCACGGAGATTCGCCAGGCCATCGCCGCAACCGGCGGCATCGACCTAGTCGACTCCGCTGCAGCAGCCGATCGCACCCTCCACGTCGTCATCCAGGAACAGACCCTCGGCAAACGCACGATTGGATACACGGCCTCCTACGTTACTGTCACTCCCTGCACCGACCTCTTTCGCAAGACCGAGGTCGAGCTGAAGGGACAGCTTGGAACCTACACCGATCCCAAAGGCACAGATCTGGCGAATGACCTCGCCCGTATGCTCAAACAGGACCACGCCAGCATGAACGCCCCCTCTCCGCAGCGGTAACTGGATGGCTCAACGGCAGGGTGCCGGCGCTTATCGTCCTGTTCTGCCGAACCTGTCCTGACAGATTGCATCTCACCTTCAAGGAGGTGGGTCTATGAGAAGTCTTCCATGGCTTTTGGCAGGGGTAGCAATTGGCGCGGGAATCGCGGTGCTGGTCCTCAACGGGGAGGAACCGGAACACGCAACGGGATATGATTCGGTCGATCACGCTGCGAGAAAGACCTTCGGATGGGGCACCCGGCAAAGAGCCGAAGGTACGGTTGGCTCGGTCGTCGGGAGAGTGAAAGAGGGAGTCGGCAGATTTACCGGTGACTCCGATCTTGAAGCCGAAGACACGGTGCAGAAGGTGGCGGGCAAAGTAAAGGACGCGGCCGGAGAGGCAGGTCAGGCCGTCGCCGAGACGATCCACGACCTCAATAAATAGGCTTGGAACTGACTGTTCCCCCGGAGTTTCCCAGGAGTGTCATCCTGAGCGGGTGAGGAAGATTTCGGAAGTTTTTGATTCTCCACCGGCTAAAGGGCGCAATTTTGGCTGTGCAGGAACTGTGCAGATCGAATGTGCAGAATTTGCTGTGAATGACAGTTCTTGGGATACCGGCGAGGAGTTTAAAGGGTAGCTTTCACTCGGGTACGCCGAATCGTAAGGGGCAGGTCCCGGAGGAGGAACTTGAGTCCGGGCGCGCAGCCGGCGAGCGCAGGCCGGAAGTCCAGCGGATGAGGGGCCGGGGAGAAACCTGCAAGGGTTCTTCCCGTGCGTTTTGGGAGTGAAAGCGGGCGGCAGTTTCGCCGCCCCAAGATAGAGCGATCTAGCCGAGAATGCACTTGTCCGTGAACGCCTCCACGAACCTCTGCGCGGCAAGGTTCTTGTCCCACAGCTTGGCGAAGCTCTCGTGTTGTTCGTGCAGTTGAGGGTGGAAGCAGTAATTGCCGTCCTGAATGAATCGGCTCCACTGCTCGATGCCCAGGAAGTCCTTTCTCCAATAGAAAGGACTCAGGTGTGCGCCTCCAGCAAAGCCAAGCTCGAAGCACATCTCCGGGTCACGCATCAGGTCGCCGTTCCATTCGCTGTAGTGGGCAACAGAGACAACCGGAAGTCCACAAGGGCCGGACTCGTCGACGGCCTCGATGACAAGCGCCGTGTACGGTTCGTTGGTTATCTTGAGGTAAAGGCCGGGATGCCATCCCCCGGCCTTCCTGATAAGCTCCAGAACGGTCTTCATGCCGCTACCTCCGCAAGCTCTGCTTCGGTAGCTGGTGCGTCTTCCTCGTCCGCTACAGGCGGCTCCAAGGCAGCAAGGATGACGGCGGCGGTCTGCTTAATTACCTCCAAGCTCTCGGCTAGTAAGGATGCATTGCCGTGGTACAGGTGGATGTAATCGGCGGACACGGAACCTGTCACCAGCCCAACGGCTTTGCCGACAACAAACGCGACGGCCTCGGCCTCGGTTTCACGTACCGTCTTCGTCGTTGCCGTGCGGCGTTCTGCCTTATGCAAGAGCTCATGCGCCGTCTCATGGACAAGCGTTGCGAAGGTTTCGGCTTTGGACTGGCCCGGCAGAATGGCGATACGTCCGCCGTAGCTCATGCCGAGGGCTGGCGCGATGCTCGGGTTGTAGACAAGCTGAATGCCTTTGCTTTGGACGAACGCGGCCAGACGCTCCTAGTTCTCTCCGGGGTCGCCGGAGACTTCGCGCATCTCCGGCAGGGCTACGCCGTCAGTCTGCGAAACGTCGAAGACATAAGCATTGCGGAAGCCCAACAACACACGCTCGTTCTGCTTCGTAATATCTTTGCTAGCCTCTTCGTCCTTCTTGCGGCGAACGCCGACGATAGGGGCAAGAATGCGAATGCCCTTCTGTCCCGCCTTCACACTGCGGCCTAAGTTCTTCCACGTCCAGAACCCGGCTACTCTCGTTGCGGTGGGCATCTGTCGCGCGATCTCCAGCACGTTCCCGAAGGAATAGCTATGGAAGCGGCTCATGGCCGTGAGGTAGTTGGTGAGGGCTTCCGAGTGTCCGGCCTCCAACTGCTCAATCAAGAGCTTGATGTTGGCGCCGATGAGTTCCTGTTTCGTAGTGGGCTTCTTGCTGTCGATGGTGGCGATGCTCTTCATGGTGTCTGCTCCTTGGTGTTGGCTTTTGCACGTCCGCGTTGAACGCGGCATGTACATGCCGAACGCCTCCTGGCGAAGGCGGGGGTAGCAAACGGAAAGGTCTTCGAGCGAAGCTTTTTGGGGGGACCGCTTGCGGGGGAGCCAAAACCCGTCAGGGCGAATGGCCTTGCAGAGCGCGGGGGGCAGAGCGCCCCTAGGGAAGGCTTGGTTTCCTTATTAAGTGCGCATCAGCGCACAAACTTATGGTAGGGCGTTGCGGGAAGGAACGTCCCGCAGAGGTGGAAGCGGAAAACGCGAAGCGGTTGCAGCGCGGAGGAGACCTCCTCCGCAAAAAGCACAGAATCACTATGAAGCTGAAGCCCCGAGCCCCCTTGAGATTTCAAGGTCACCTCGCACAATAACTCTTGACTTCCAGATTTATATCTGCAACACTCGCCGCATATATGGAGATGTTCTCCACGCGGCAAGCAGCAAAGATGCTCGGAATCAACGCAAGTACGCTATCTCGTTATGTGACAGCAGGCAAAATCCCCGGTCCGAAGTCAGCTCAACTCGGAGGGATGTCAATGCACCTCTGGACAGAGCGAGAGATCGAACGGGTACGCAAGCTGCTCCCGAACATCGAAGACGGAAGAACGACACGTCATCAAAAGCAAGCGAGGAAGAGTACAAAGTCGACCTCATAACCAAAAGCGGGACGCCCCGGTGTGTCACCACCGAGAACGCCCCTAACCGCACGTCGCCCCAGGAGGCAACGCATGGCTACTGACCAAGTTACACCACGCCGCACCCACCCCCAGCCCTACCCCAAACCTGCTCTCTATGAAGCGATCGCCAACCTGAACCGAGATTTAGGTCTGCTCATCGCAGATTTTGATCGACTTCGGGAGTTCCGTTTCAAGCGTCGCGATATCGACGCCTTTATTGCAAAGACGGAACATCTACGGTCTCGTGTCAATGGGGAACTACTTGAGCATCAACTCGCCAGAGAGTTGAAAGATGAGCATCACTTCTGGCTGCTCGACAAGAAGTTCGAAGACCGTTACGAAGATCCCAACGATGTCCTGATCGGTGCCAAGCGTCGGCTGGAAGAGATGGCCTCTGAAGAGCGCCATGCGCTTCAGGAAGCCAACCGTATCCGCGAACGCCGGCAGCGCGAAGAACAAGAACTCCAGGAGATCATTGGAGCCTCTGCTGCATCTGAGCCCTCTCCATCCGACACGCCGATGGACCTAGACAACTAGTCCAGACATTTCTCATCGGTGCCTCACCGAATGAATAGTTAGGCCGCGAGTTATTTGCGGCCTATTTTTATGGGCAAGTCCACTCTGCCGTTTGACCGGCAATCGCTACGAAGGGTGCGCTTTCAATGACAGAACAACGAGACTACAGACCAAGCCCAAAGCCATGATGTGGTTCTTGCTTCTGCTCAATTTCTTGTTGAAGTTCTCTGGGCGATGCGATCTTGGGCTCATGCGCGCTCTGCTGCGACACGTCCCGTCCAAGTGTTTGCCCCAGCTTGCTACGATCATTGGTGAACAGCTGCGCATCCTCTGCACCACGCGAGATCGCAACGTAGGCCATGCGGTTGTTGAGCAAATCCTTCGCGCCTAGCTCAGTATCGACGTGCACCAGCACACGATCTGCCGTCTGTCCCTGACTGGAATGGCTCGTCACTGCGTAGCCATGATCTAGATGAGGATGCTTTGTGGGATCGATCTGAACATTCCGTCCATCGTCCATGCGTAAACTCATCCGGCCATCCTCGATGCGCTCGACGGTCGCCAGCTCACGGTTAGCGATCTTCAACTCATTCGCGGGAGCGGTGAACTGTACGCGGTCTCCTACGGAAAAGGCACGCTCCTCTTCGCGATAGACAGAGACCCCCGACTGCCGACGCGGGTCGTAACTTCTCTCCATTCCATCATTGGTCTCCACAGTCAGGCGGTTACTCCGTGCGTCCACATCGGTCACGCGAGCATACTCGCCTTTGCCGATGCCGGTTTCTTTCGACGCACGGCTATAGCGGACGACATCACCCACTTCATAGTTCTCCGCCCAGGTGCGGGCCGCGCCAGTAAGCTCCTGTCGTGGCACCAGCGTTCGGACGGTGTGCTCGTCGTGACTTACAACGCCGCGTACCTGCAACTCGGCATGGATGACCTGGTTGATCTCCATGCGCGAACGATTGTCGGGAGAGACAACCAAGGTGTTTTCAGGGCTCTTGGCATACTCCTTCGCAATGGCTTCGATCCGCTCTTCCCGGCCTTTGAACTCATGCACTCGCCCCTGTTGCTCTAATTTCTGAATCGCTCCACCCACATCACCCTGAGCGAGCTGTTCGACAACCTGTTTCAATTTGGGGTCTCTCTGCCGCACGATCTGGTCGAGCGAAACCGTCTTCATGCCTGCCTGTTGCAACTGCGCAAACGGTCTGCCTGCTTCCACGGCTTCATGCTGCCGCTTGTCGCCCACCAGTAACACGCGGTCGTTCGGGTGCAGGCGTGTCAGGAACTCGTGCATCTGCTTGGTGGATGCGAGAGAGGATTCATCTAAAACATACAGGCGTCTCTCGCCGGTATCCGGCTTCTGCCCTCGGGCAAGATGCATCTGAAGCGTGGATGTTTCGATTCCGGCTTCGCCCAGCTTCTGCGCCGCACGAGAGGTCGGCGCAAAGCCTTGTACTGTGTAACCTTCTCGCTCCGCACCTTCACGAACTACAGCCAGAGTCGTCGTCTTGCCAGCTCCGGCCAGACCGTCCATTCCGACGATCTTCTCCCGCGACGCGAAGAGTTGCTCGACCGCCTGCCGTTGCGAGGCGTTTAGCTCAGGGTGCCGCACCACAGTATCGAAGCGCTCCCTCCCTTCGAGGAGCATGGGATGCTGATACCCGCGCTGATTGCCACTTTCGAGGATACTGACGATCTCGCGTTCCGTGCGGACCATCTCGGCGGTGGTGATCTGCGGACCACGCACAGAGGACGGAGCCTGTCGGAACTCTCCCGACTCAAAGCGTCGATTTATCTCCTGCCGCACTTGACCATAGGCCACTTCTCCCATGCCGCGTTGCAAAGCGATGTCGTACAAAGCGCGACGATCTTGTACGGCAGATTGCTCAAAGAGATGATCGCGTGCATAGGTAACGGCTTGTTGTGCAGACAGCTCCGGGCTTCGTTCCTGCTGATGCTGCTGGCTACGCTCCCGCGCCGCTGCCACGACACGGTCTGCCTGATGTTCGAACGTCGCCGCCAACTCACGGTGCTGGTGCTGCACTTCCTCAGGCGACAACAACTCTTTCTTGTCACGGGTGGAACGCGCTGCGATCTGGGCGGCTCCGGCCCCATCCAATCCCTGTTCCCGAAGATGGTCTTTGATCTGCTCGCGGCGAAGGCTGGAGGCTTCCAGATACTCACGCGTGTAGCCTTTGATCTCCGGCTGGCCGTATTTGCCGCGCTCGATCTCATAGCCCAACTGCTGCAACCGTGTGGCTAACTCTGCGCGGTAGATGGCCGTGGCGAAATGTTGCGAAGCATACAGCTCACGCGGTTGCAACGAATGTGTCTGTCCGTTGTCTCGTTCGGTGACATTGAAGATCACAGAATGCGTATGCAACTGCGGTGCGGCATAGCCTTCAACAGGACGTGCCGTGTCATGCTCAAAAGTCGCCACGGCAAATTTGCCTGTAGTCTCAGGCGCGTGAATATTGCCGATGCGTGCCTGCGTGTAATGCTCCAGCTCGCTCAGTGCCACACGGACACTCTCGCGATGCGCCATGCGCACGCGCTCATCCCCACCCACCAAAGCCGTCAGAGAAACCGACTTCGGTGCAGAGAATGTCGCATCCCATCCCGCACGGTGCTCCATGCTGGTGACTTCTTTGCCGTCTCTGCCTTCATAGGTACGTGAAACCTGATGCTTTACCATTTGCGCTTGTGTAACCGGATGCTGACCTTCGGTCAGCCGCGCAAAGTGTTCGTCACCCACGGCACCGGAAAGACCCCAGTCTTTTGCAAGCTGGCCCTGCCATTCGCTGTAGCCCTGCTGGTCGCGGCTCCAATAGTTCTGCCGCTCCGACGCAAACTCGCGCTTATGGTACGTACGTACCTGGCCCGCTGACAACGGCTTGGACAGCGTCAGCATAAGTGGATTCTAGGCCAGAAACTCAGCGCAATGCGACTTCTGGTCTCCTTGCGGCAACATTGCTCTTCTGAACAGAGTATTACGTATCGAAGCTCGTCGAGGCGGCAGTGCGTACCTGCTGATCATCAAGAAATCAAATCCTCCTCTTGTCCGCCAGGTCGCTTTTTTACATTTCTATAACCCCTTGGGTTATAGAAATTTGACTTTCAGGGGTCACTCGTCATAACCTTTTGGGGTAGACGGCATGTAGTAGTGCCGATTCGAACGGAAGGGGTGAGTGATATGAGTGAGGCAAAGCGCAATTTCTTGTACTGGATCAATGGCAAACAGGCAACAACGGACGACGGTACTCCCGAGTCAGCAAAGCTGCTGACTGATGCAGGCTTTGAGCCTGCGGACGACTACCTCCTGATCCAGCGCACGCCGCATGGATCACGGGTGATCACCTCGGACGATGTGCTAGATCTCGCTGGGGGCGATGCTGAGTTCTATGCGTTTGAGAGCGGGACGGCGTTTGAGTTCACAGTAAACGAGCACACGGTGTTCTGGGGTGCGGACAAGATTCGTTGCCGCGAGGCCAAGCACCTAGCACATGTCCCGACGGCGGACGACCTAGTGTGGGTACGGGACGAGAGCACAAACGTGGTGCTAGGGGACGAAGACTTTCTGGAACTCAAGGCTGCGGGTGTGGAGCATTTCCGCAGCCACAAGCGTCCGACGGAGCCGGTCGTCTACAAGTACTTCGTCAATGATAAGGAGTACACGACGGAGCTGCCGGAAGTTACTGGGGCGCAGGTTACGGCCCGTATCACCGACTGGAATCCGGCAAACTCGCTGGTCTTGGAGAGTGAAGGCTCGGCCCCGGATGAAGTGGTCCATCCGAACACAGTTGTGGTGTTGAAAGGCCGCACGAACCCGGCGCACTTCACCATCGTTCCCCCTGCGACTTTTGGTGGCCGATGAAGAGCCTCGAAGCTCAGTTCGCGGATATTCGTGCGGCGTTCCCTGGTGCGACCATCACGGCCTATGGCAATGGGACCAGCGTGGTGGTCATTCCGGAGATAGCGCTGCCGGAAGGCTGGTCTCAGGGAGTGACGGGGGTCAGCTTTGCTGTGCCAAACGGATATCCCTACGCAGCGCCTGACTGCTTCTGGGCGGACTCCGCCCTTCGTCTTAAGGGCGGCACGCAGCCTGCGAACACGGGTGCCAACGCCGCGCAGCCAGGTATCCCGCCAACGCAGACATTGTGGTTTTCGTGGCATTTGAACGGAAGTTGGAATCCGTCCACCTGCGATCTTATGACCTATGTGCGTGTGATCCGCAAGCGATTTGAGGCGGTGCGGTGATGGAGATTGTGTTCAGTGAGCCGCTGCATCGGCAGCTTGAGCGCGCGCTTGCGGGGGACGAGGAGCGTGGAGCGGCACTGCTGCTGCAGCATGATCCGATTAGTGACCGCTTCCTGGTGCAGGAGGCGGTGATCGCGGAGGAGGGAGACCGGCTACATGCTACGGCGACGGAGATTACATTTGCGCCGCAGTTTCTGGTCCGGGTCACGCGGCTGGCGCGGTCGAGCGGACGTTCATTGGCGCTGATACATAGCCACCCTTCAGGATGCCTAGAGTTTTCCCGGACAGACGATCGCACGGAGGCGGGTCTCGTGGAATTCTTGCGGGACCGAAATCCGACCGGCTTTAGCTTCTCACTCGTGCTCTGTGACGGGCAAATCCTCGCGCGGCGTGTCGGTGTAGACGAGCGGTTGCCGGTGCGCATCGTTGGATCACGGGTCACGGTGATGCGTGAGCGAGCAGAGAAACCAGATGGCGAGCAATACGACCGTCAGATTCGCGCGTTTGGCGGCGCAGGTCAGAAGATCGTGAGCAGTCTCACGGTGGCGGTGGTCGGTCTTGGCGGCACGGGATCTGTGGCAGCGCAGCAGTTAGCGCATCTGGGCGTGCGGAATTTCGTCTTGATCGACCCCGACGTCATAGAGAAGACCAATCTTAATCGCGTGGTCGGCACTGCGCCAGATTCCGTTGGGCAAGCCAAGATCGACACAGCTGCTGTGCTAATTAAGTCGATTCAACCGGAAGCCTCCGTGCAGCGTATCCAGCGGAGTGTGACGGCGAAAGAGGCCATCGAAGCATTGCGAATGGTCGATTGCGTGTTCATGTGTACTGACTCGCACGTGAGCCGGGCCTTGCTTTCGGAGTTCTCCTACCAGTACCTAGTTCCTGCGTTCGACGTTGGTGTCTCCATCAACGCCCATGAAGGCAAGGTAGAGGCTGTAACTGGGCGTACCCAAATGGTATGCCCGGGGCTGCCGTGCCTATGGTGCAGCCACGTACTGAGTCCCCACCGCATTCGTGAGGAGTTGATGACCGAGCAACAGCGAGCCGCCGATCCCTACTTCAATGAGGGTGGCGAACGGCAACCAGCGGTGATTTCGATCAACAGCACGATGGTTTCGATGGCTGTGACGATGTTTCTTGGCGCGTTCACTGCTATTCCGGTGGAAGCTCGCTGGCAATCGTATGACGCTCTCAGTGGCAAGGTCAGGCCGTTGTCGGCAAAGCCAGACCCGGCGTGCGGTGTATGCGGGAAAGATGGGGTCCTTGGCTATGGGCCGAGCAAGAACCTCAGCTTGGCGGACCTGGAGGGCCGATGAAAGTTGTCGATCACATTCTCTGGTGGGGAACAGGCCCGTCGATCGGTGTACAGGAACGTTTCTCATTGCGCGGCTGGAGGATCGTCGAAAACCAAACCCCAGAAGGGTTGGAGGCGGCGCTCTTGAGCGTGACCAGGCTCGCCATCCTGAACTATCCCATTTCGGATGATCTTGCCGCTGCTGTGTACCATCGGCTGCCTCTCCTCATCATGCACGGCGTATTGGTCTTGGTCGTAGGAGGCGACGTGACCGAGATACGCGGTACGACGCTGCCAGCGGTCGACTCGGATTACCCCTGGGATGAGGGTGTGCGCCTTGTGCCCAGCCTGAAAGGGGTTCACTTCGACACGGTTGTGTGCTGCCATCCGGAACGGCGGTGGCATGGTTTCGACCTGCAGCAGAAGGGGCGTTTCGAAAAATTGGGGCCGGAGGACGAGCTGCTTGTAAAGCGTGCTTTTCAGGAAGCAGAAGAGGTACATCTGCGCATCCTGAGCGGAGGCCTGTCGGGTTCGCGGGTCTTCATGGCGCACGAGAAGCGAACTGGCAAAGACAGCTCGATTGCGCATTGGCGTTCACCACGGCTCGTGAAGCTCGGGGACCGAGCAGAGGTCTCTCGCGAGATCAAGGCGATGGAAGATGTTTCGCCGTTCGTTCCATTTGAATTGCGTCCCAATCTCGAGATTTCTATCGAAGGCTTTCATCGCGCGATCTATGTTGCGGACTTCGTAGAGATGTCTGAATCTCTCTTGGACGCAGCACGAAGTGGCAGAGCGGAAGCGGCCATTTCGAATCTGTTTTACCGCACGTTAGGGCGCTGGCGGGATCGCGGGCGGCAGTGCCCTATGGTCTCCGGCTCCCTAACGGCTGCCGCTGAACGTCTGGAGATGATGCATCCGCAGAAAATAGAGAAGAGCTATCTAGATTCGCTGCGAATGAAGCAAGCAGATTTCGAAGCTGCTTGGGGAAAGTTAGCAACCATCGAGTTCAAATACCGTGCCGCTACGATTCATGGCGATCTTCACGGGGAAAACGTGCGGGTAAGAGGCGACGATGCCATTCTCATCGACCTCGGCGGCGTGCGAGGCGATACGCTTCCGGGACGAGAAGCTCCGCTGTGCTTCGACGTGGCGATGCTGGAGGTTGCACTGGTATTTGCGTATCGCGGCCCACAGGATGGAAAAGACGAGTTCGAGCAGCCGGAATGGAAGGCTGAGATCGAACCATTCTATGAGCTCCATGCCATCTCGAATAGTCCGAGCATCGATGCTCCTCCGAATCCGGAATCATGGCTCTATGGTTGTTTGCAACGAATCCGAGCGTTTGGCATATACGACCAGAGCAGTGCGTATGAGTACCCCATTGCTCTGGTGATTGCACTTTGGCGCTGGTGCAAATTCTCCCCGAGCAAGAGTGACGCAGACAGGGGCAGGCGCGTGGTTGCCCTTGAGCTCGGATATCGCTTGATGGAGGAAATCGTGAGGAAGCATGATGCAGAAGGCTGAGAGGATTCGCGACAGAGGGGTGGTGCAGCACCGCCATGCTGCTAATTGTCTGTTGGAGCGTCCAGGAGACTCCGTGCTTGTCCATCGCGGTGTGCCACGTTCGCTGGTGATGGCCTGTCCGGATGGATGTGGCGACACGCTCACGATTAACCTCGATCCGCGAACAGATAAAGCATGGCGGTTCTACCGCAAGAGAAATCAAGTGTCTGTCTATCCTTCGATATGGCGGGACACAGGTTGTCTCAGTCACTTTATCGTTTGGAACCACCAGATCCTGTGGTGCGGTAATCGTGAGGAAGACGGGGAGGTTGCTCTGGAGGAACCTGAAGCTCTCCGCGAACGGATCCTTGCGCTATGCACTCGGGATTGGCAGCACTATACCGAACTGGCGGAGCGGCTCGATGAGGTGCCGTGGGATGTGAATCGCCTGTGCCGAGAGATGACCTATGCGCCGGGGCTTTTGGTCGAGAGAGAAGGTAAGAGCCGGGGATTTTTTCGGCTAAGGTGAGCACGAAGAGAAACAGACGAACGCTAGTTGGGATGCTTAGAGGCTGGACCAGAACAGATTCCTCCCTCTTGCCTGCTGGCAACTAACTGGTATACAGGATTAGAGATTTTGTTTACCTTTAGGGTCAATGCTACGTGGAGCTTCATGCGCGTTCGTTTTTCTTCTCGATCTCTTGCGGATCTTTGTGGATCAGCTGCTGCCATCGACCGGAAATGGGGATCGGCTCTTGGTATATGCCTGCGCAGACGACTCAAATTGCTGGTCGCAACCCCGACGCTCGACCTGCTTCGTGACTATCCCGGCGTCTTGCCGGTGAAACTGAAGACCGATGCGCGGGACCAGCTTGCGATCGGCGTGCGAAAGGATTGTCGACTTATCGTGGTACCGGATCACAGGCCAGTTCCTCGCCATTCCAACGGAGAACTTGCGGCAAAAGAGATCGATCAAATCATCGTGGTTGAGGTGAGCATTTATGGCGCCTAAAGCCTTTGACTTTACACCCGACTATCTGATCCCACCCGGGGAGCATCTGATCGAGGTACTGGAAGCCAAGGGGATGTCGCAGTCGGAGCTGGCCACCAGGATGGGACGGCCGCAGAAGACGATCAACGAAATCGTCAAAGGTAAGGCCGCGATTACTGCTGAAACCGCCATTCAGCTTGAGCGGGCGCTGGGCGTTTCGGCTAAGCTTTGGAACGCGCTGGAGTCGGCCTATCAGCTCGAGCTTGCGCAGAAAAGGGATTCTGCGCGACTGCGCTCATTGGTGGAATGGGCAAAAAGGATCCCAACTAAAGAGCTCACAAAGCGAGGTGCCTTCGAACCAGCTCAAGATGAGATCGAACTGGTCCGCCGGTGTCTTGATTTCTTTGGCATCGACTCTCCCGATACTCTACTGGCATCGTCTACGGTTGCGGCGTTCCGGAAGTCGCCGGCCTTTGATCCGGACGACCTAGCAATGTGCGCATGGCTGAGGTTGGGCGAGATTGAAGCGGCGCGTCTTTCATGTGCCCCTTTCGATAAGCTTGAATTCAAGAATGCACTAGTCCGTTTACGACTTCTTTCCCGTGAGCCGAATTTGCTTGTGATCAAAGCGAAGATCCAAGAAATATGTGCAGCCGTGGGTGTTGCGGTTTGCTTCATTTCGGAGCTGCAGCGCACTCATGTGTGTGGCGCAGCGCGATGGCTTACGTCGGAGAAGGCTTTGATTCAGCTGAGTTGCCGCTATGAATCAGACGATCAGTTTTGGTTTACGTTCTTTCATGAATGCGCCCACGTACTGCTTCACGGGAAAAAGGAAGGGTTCTTAGAGCGCGAAGGCTCCTTGGATGATGAAGAGGAAGACGAGGCAAACGAGTTTGCTGCGAGTCACTTGATCCCCAGGCAAGCCTTTGTGTCGCTAATGCGCGAGAAGCCAATCTCCAAGGACCGTATAATGGCATTCGCCGAGGAACACGAGATTTCACCCGGAATTGTGCTGGGTCAGTTGCAGAAGCGCAAGCGACTGCCATTTCAAACAACCCTAAACCAGTTGAAGAGATTCAAGTTTGACTTGACCTCTGCGTGAATCTGTCGCAGTTCGTGCCTCCTGCCTAATGAAGCGGGTGCTTGGATGCGGATCGCGCTTGCGGCAGATGTGTGTTCCTCTTGAGCTTCAGGGTGAGACTTCCACGAGAGAATGGAATCTGAGCAGAGTGCAACCGCTTACTTTGGGATAAGTACTAGTAAACGCGTTTAGTGTCATTCGATGCCCTTGCTCTCATCCCAACTGAAGCCCTCACGTTTGGGGGCAGAAGTTTCTTCCAAAGGCAAAATGCTCTGGACGGGCTTCTTGGATTCAGGAGCCTTGGCGGGTGCGGTCTTCACAACCTCAACCTTGCGCGCTCGTGGTTTTTCCATTGCTCGTTCCAGAAACTCCGGCTGACTGCTATTCTTCTTGGCCAGCCGGAACTTTATGGGCACGACATGATTCTCCAGCTTGATAAACCCGGTGAGCGGAGCAAGACCTGCAATCTCGGAAGCCATGATGAGTGGTTTGGTGGCGATCTCCATAGCAAAGCTCTTCTTCGAGCGCAGCAGTCCCATGCTGCGCGATTCCTTCAGCCGCTCGACCTCGATCTCACCGATACTTTCGGAGATCCACTTGGCAGCGCGCGGCTCGGATGTCTTCAAGAAGATTTTCGTCGCGGGCTGGGAGAGCATAGCCTCCGCATCCTGGCCGTACCGTTTCTCCATCTGGCTGCGTCCCTGAATCCCCATGACAACGGGATTACCGTACTTGCGATTTTCGGTCACAGCGGTATGAAGTTGCGGCAACTTGTTGAGGCTGGCCAGCTCATCCAGAACAAACCAGACCGGTTTCACCGCAGGCTCTTCGCAGTAGCCCATCATCCGCAGGATGAATAAATCGAGCCATGCCGAGTGCAGCGGCAGCACCTTCTCGCGGTAGGCGGCAGAAGAGGTCAGGAAGACCCAGCGCTTGCGCTCGGTATACCACTCGGCAGTCGCAAACGTCTTGCGCGTATGCTCCCACTCCGGCAGCAACTCTAGGCTATCGGCGACCATGTTCAGGCTGGAGAGAACGCCCGCACGTTGCGCGGGAGCACCGGGATCGAGCAGAGCAGCAAGCGGAGTTCCTTTGACCGTCGCCTCAATGTATGAAGGGTCGGCCATCATTCGCAGGATGTCTCTGGGCTGTGGCTTGTTCCTCAGCAGATGAGCCAGCACACGGCGCGGCGCATCGGTGAAGAACGCTTTCTCATACTCCTTCTCCGGCAACATCGCGGCAGCGATGGTGGTGGCTGTTTCCGGTCGGTCGATCTCGTCTCCAAGGCCCCAATATGGGCAGCGCTTGTCGAGTGGGTTCAGGATCAGGTCTCCTCTCTTCGGATCGTAGAACTCGCCCAAGAAGTCCATCGCCGGGTCATAGACGATGGCGCTCTCACCCCGGTCCTGAACCTGACGGAGAATCTGCCGGATGGCCGAAGACTTGCCCGATCCGGTATCGCCCATCAGCAGAATATGACTCGATTCCAGCCGCGGGGGGATAGAAAAGCTCGGTCCCGGAATCACCCTGCCGAGCACGCCGTCTCGCTCCATCCGGAACCGGATTCCGTCGTCACCGGAGCGACGGAAGACCTTGAAGGTGGAGACCAGCTCCGGGCCTTTGGTGCGCCGTCCGTGACGCTGCTCCTGCTTCCGGCTGATGCGAAGTTTATGGCCAAACAACAGCCACAGGGTGTACAGGAAAAGCACTGCTGCCGTCAGGTAGAGGATAGGCCGCAGAAAGATCAGCCAAGCACTGTCACCGTCATAGATTGTGTCCTGGAGGTATGTTTTCAACTCTGCTGCGCGAACTTTGCCGGGCGGCAGGATCGTAATTCCGCGCCAGCCCTCCGAGATGGCCTTCGGGCTTAATACAAACCGTTGTTTCGGGTCGGAACTCTTGACTGCATCTTCCGGCAAGAGCGGTTCAGGCTTCCGTTCCGGAGCCGTCTTCTCGGCATAGCGAACGGTGGTCAGCGCGGCAGGATACGGACTCAGTGTGGAGCACGCCGCATAGGTTCCAAGGTAGAAGTTCTGGACGGGGTTTATCGTACAGCCCAGCCAAAGAGTGCCGGGAACGATCAGCAGAAACGGCCCCAGAACGAGGAGCAAAACCAGCCATAGCAGCCACCGGCCCCGGCTGGGAAACCGCATCGCGCCGGTGCTCACTTCGCACCTCCGCCAACCTCTCCAGTTAGGAAATCCGCGAGCAGTTTCCGGGCGTCTGCCAACTTCCGAGCGTTCGCTTGGTCGCGGATTTTCAGCACGGACTCGGCAAGCAAATGCTTGTCTTCGGCGTTCGCCTGGGCCGTCGCATGGAAGAGATTCAGGAGCATGTACCGGAGCGCGGCAACCTCGGAAAGCACCAGCTCGGTCGGATCGGCAGGACGCTCCCGCGCCGCCTTCAGTGCCAGTTCGCGGAGCCATTCCGCGAGCGTTTTGCCGCTCTTCTCGGCAGCCGCTTCGACCTCTCGAAGCTCCTCCGGAGTGAGCCTTGTAGCGATGGTTTTTGTGCGGAAGCCGGGCTTCTCATGCGCGCTTTCCGAAGCGCCGGATGCAGCCGGATTGGTCGTGCGGGATGTGCTCATGAGGAAGCCCGCCTTGCTTCCAAGATGCTCCCAGCGCGAAATCTGCGTCAAGTACAACTCTGAGGCTGATCGCGGCTAATACATTCTGATTCATCGCGTTTACGCATTTTGGCCATTTGCAAGATTCCTTAGAATCCCCGCGTTTATGGCGCGTAAACCGTGTTCCACAAAATGCTGTTTCTAAACACGTTCACCCACGTAAACATAGGTGCACCTCTGCAGTTCCCATCTGGGGGTGACGTGTCATCTTTTTATCCGATGCGAAGCAGCGTTCTTTTTTGTCTTCTATCGTCGCCCCGGATCTCGTGGTCGGGAACACGTTTTTTGGGGGATGCCAGAGCTGAATCCTGGCACGACCGACGCATTGGCGTATCCTGCGGCGGAATTCCCGAGACTAAGTACGGGCCGAAGCGGCTCTAGGCATCAGGATCGTTGTTCGGGGTGAAGGCGTCAAAGGTCTCGACTTTCTCACCGATCTCTGATTACGGGCTGATTGGAAGTGCGGTGATGCCGCTGGTCTGAACTAGGCGGCCGGTTATGCCCATAGCTTTGCGGCAAGGGTCATCGAGCGTCGCAATTTTGTTCGTCGTGTCGGTTATCGTGTTCTGCCTCTTTCGTTTTGAGTGACCCCACGGCGCGGGAGAAAGAAGGCACGTGCCGGCGCGACCGAGCGCAGCTGTCATAGCTTGCTGGGGGGAACCGTGACCGAAGGGCATGGGAGAGCCGAGAAGAGTCATTGACAGCAAGCGGCGGCAGCCAGAGTGCATTCGCCCGCTGTTTCTTGGGTCGCTGAAAAGAGGTGAACATCGCCGACAGGACGAGGCGGAACGATCAGGCCTGCCCGCCATATCAACATATCCGGTCTGTTACTCTGGCGCAGGCAGATATTCGACCGGGGCAAGTCATTCAAACGACGGTCCTAACTTGCGCGACAGGATATAGATGGCGACACTTTCACTCGATGCGATGAGAACGTACCTTTCGAGGAGCATCACGAATCTCAATCAGAACAAACTCAGGGGACTGCTGGCCGAAGTTGATTTGCGCTCGTATCTCGCGGAGCAGGGATTCGGAAATCGTATATCCAGAGGCGGCTGGATCGTGCGAACGAAAGGCCCGGCGATATTCGGCCAATCAACCGTCGCGTTGTTTCCCGAGATTCCCGATCCCGCCACAGATTACGGGGGGGACCGGTCAATGCCTTATCCGGACCAGGGGCTGCACACGATATGCGCAACCTTCCACCAGAGCGGCATTTCGAGTTATTTCTGTGCGGCTACGGTTGCTGAGACTGACAACCCGGCTTCGCTGAACTGGAATGCTATCCAGCTGGGTGTGCCTGTGCCACAGCCATACGCTCCCCTGTCAGAGCGTCTTGCCGGAAGTGGCTTCGTTCTTCGTGGCCGCACCTACAATTTTCTGAGGTACACGGCCGACGCCGGCACAATCCCTGAGATTGCCGTGCCGGAAGAATTCGCGAAGGAACATCTCCGTATCACGTTCAACACCGATTACATGGCGGAAATCTCTGACATAGACGGGCTGTTCTGGGGCAATCAGCACACATACCCGATTGAGATAAAGGAGAAGTCACCCGCCGATTCCGACGACATGGGACTTTATTTCGGGCTCGATATCGGGCCCTTCGTAAAGCTCGCCTATTACGCGGCGAAGCGGGGCAATCTCCATTCGTTTTACGTCGTTCGGGAAATCGACAATGCTACGGATCGGAATCTCGTGCGCTGGTCCTACATTACGTTTGACCGCCTCGCCCAGTTCGCGTCCTGGGGTTCCCGCGCCGGCGGGACGAATATGCAGGGCGGAGCCAGCTCCGTCGTCCGCATTCCCCGGTCCGAATTCACCGAACTGACGGCGGCGACGCTCGCGCGGCTTTAGAGGGTTTACGGGGCAAAATGCGTTTCCCTGGACATTCGGGACTAATTTAGGACAAAATGTCCTCTGACATGCCCAGCGAATCTTTATCCAATCTCACCTCCGAACCCCTGGCACTTCTGGCCCAGGTACGACAGCGCATGACACAGCGCGAGATCGGGAAACGACTTCAGGTTGACCCCAAAACGGTGGGACGCTGGGAACGGCGTGAAACGGATTGCCCGAAATATGTCCAAGCGGCACTTCGGGAGATGCTTCCCATGCGTGGCCGACCTGAGGCTCCGGGCAATTTCACGTTCATAGATTTGTTCGCCGGCATCGGCGGAATGCGGAAGGGGTTCGAAAGCGCTGGCGGACACTGCATTTTCACAAGCGAATGGAACGAGTGGTCGAAGAAAACCTACCGCGAGAATTTCCCGAATGACGAGCATGACATCGATGGCGACATTACGAAGGTCGATGCGGCCGACATTCCGGATCATGACGTTCTTCTGGCAGGCTTTCCCTGCCAACCATTCTCCATTGCCGGCGTAAGCAAGAAGAATGCGCTCGGCCGGCCGCACGGATTCGAATGCACGACGCAGGGAACGCTTTTCTTCGATGTGGCCCGCATCATTGCCGAAAAGAGACCAAAGGCATTTCTGCTTGAGAACGTAAAAAACCTGGTGAGCCATGACGGCGGCAACACGTTCCGTGTCATAAAGGAAACGCTCTCCAGGGAGCTGGGTTACCACGTTCAGGCGAAAGTGATCGACGGCCAGAGTTTCACGCCGCAACATCGTGAACGCATTCTGATTGTGGGCTTCCGCGAAGCGACAGGTTTCAGCTTCGATGATTTCCGGAAGCCGGAGAAGGGGCCTGTCCTGGGTTCGATCCTTCACCCCGAAGACGGCTCCGAAGCAGAGGAAACGCCTTTCACGACCGGCCCGCTTGCGAAGGTACATGCCAAATATGTGCTGACTGAGAAACTGTGGGAATATCTGCAGAATTACGCAGCGAAGCACAAAGCGGCCGGAAACGGTTTCGGCTTCGGTCTGGTCACGCCCGACATGACCACGAGAACGCTGAGCGCCCGCTATTACAAGGACGGCTCCGAAATTCTCGTCAGTCGCGGCGGCAGGAAGCGCCCGCGCCGCCTTACTCCCAGAGAATGTGCCCGCCTCATGGGCTTCGATGCCCCGGGCATTGTAGACAAAGATAGGTTTATCATTCCCGTCTCGGACACACAGGCCTACAAGCAGTTTGGAAACAGCGTCGTTGTGCCAGTGATCAGAGAAGTCGCGCGGCTCATGGCTCCGCATATCCGTATCCTGCAGCAGTACGAAGAAACGGGCATCCTGGAGTTGCCGCTGTTCGCCGATGCGGGCTAGGAGCGTATGAAGGCTGGTTATCTTTCAGAGTTTTTTACCGGCGTTGCCATGAAGACGCTCAGCGCCGTGGAAGCGGACCCAAGCCGCAGCCACCAGCATGAGTTCAATGGCGCTAATCCGCTGATGAAAGTCTTCGGAGAAGCGACCGAAAAACAGCGATATGAGGCTCTATACATTTACCTGAGCGACGGCGACGATGAACCCGTTGTCGCTAAGGGAAACCTGACTTGGTACGACGCGCGGCTGAACCATGCGACGCGCACTGAACACCGCCTCTACTTTCCGACCAATCAGGTTTCGATGGTGGCCGCTGAAGGTGATCTGCTCGTCGTCGCGCGACGACCGGACAATTCAGTCCTCGTCGTGATCGCACAGGGCGGCTCGACGATTGCCAGCCAGGTTCAATGGCTGTTCGGCGTCCAGGTTGAACATAAAGGCTTCTCCGTTCGTGAGGAGCTGGAAACAGAGCAGGACCGAATTCATTTTGCGTCGGCCTTTATCCTCGAACAGCTCGGCATCGAGCCTGACAATCCAGTCGCAGCCGAAAATTACCTCGATACGATGCTGGCGAAATTCGACGGTAAACTGCCGGCGACGAACCTCTTCTCGGCCTATGCCCGCGAAACAGTTCCGGAGCTTGATCCTGTGGCCGACCCTGACGGCGCACTGCTCGGATGGATGGAACGGGAGGAGATCCTTTTCCGCACGATGGAAAAACATCTCCTGGGTGATCGGCTGCAGAAGGGCTTTGCCGATGATGTTGACGGCTTCCTTGCTTTCTCCCTTGCTGTCCAGAACCGGCGCAAAAGCCGTTCCGGTCACGCACTCGAAAATCATCTGCAGGTGATCTTCAACGCCAACAAAGTTCGTTACGAACGTGGCGTGGCGACTGAAGGAAAGGCCAAACCGGACTTCCTGTTCCCAGGATCGAAGGAATACAGGGACGCGGCTTATGACGCTGCGCTCCTCACGATGCTTGGAGCCAAAACCACCTGCAAGGATCGCTGGCGACAGGTTCTCGCGGAAGCCAAGCGTATCGAACACAAACACCTGCTGACGCTCGAAGCGGCGATCAGCACTCACCAAACGGACCAGATGCAGGAACACAGGCTGCAGCTGGTTATCCCGCGCGGGCTGCACGAGACGTTTACGCCGGCGCAGCGACAGTCGCTGCTCACCGTATCGGACTTTACTGCAATGGTCAAAGAACGAGAAGGCCGCTCCGGGGTGGCCTGATCGTGGCGGATGTTCACAGCCCGGAACAGCGCAGCCGGAACATGGCTGCGATAAAGGGCAGGAATACAAAGCCCGAAATGCGGGTTCGCTCGATCCTTCATGCCCTCGGATACCGATACCGCCTTCACCGAAAAGACCTGCCGGGAAAACCCGATATTGTTATGGCAAAACGCCGCACCGTTATTTTCGTGCATGGCTGCTTCTGGCACTGTCACGACTGCCGATGGGGCAGCGTCATTCCGAAGACGCGGGCTGAATTCTGGAGCGAAAAGCGCGGCGGAAACGTCACGCGCGACGAAAAGCACAGGGCGGCTCTCGAAGCGGCCGGCTGGCGCGTCCTCACTATCTGGGAATGTCAGTCGAAATCAGAACCAGAGCTGCAGGCGCTCCTGATTTCCCTGCTCGGTGCTTCGCAGTGAACAGGTAACTGGCAGCGCCGGACGATCTATTCCACGCAGACGCCATCGGCGGCCCAGATGCGGCCGCTGTAGGATATTCGCCCGACAAGGTTGTTCTGGAATCGTAAATGTCGCCGCATCGCGCTTTCATTTCCGACGCACCGAATAAGTATTCTAGCGGTATGCGGAAAATGCTTTCGACGCCTCGTCGGCGAACCTGACCGCAACATTGAGAGTGGGTACTCCGGCAGCCGCCAGGTGGATGTGGTGATCGCCTTTGAATTCTGCGACGGCGTTTCGCATAGCGTTCCCCTGTGCAGTCGTGTCAGTTCGCGGACGCAATGCGATTTTTAGCAAAGGCCTCGGCGCTTGGCCAGTCGGGCGAGATGTACAAATCCTGTGACTTCGCCGCCTGTGCTTCCGAGACAACAAAGAATGAATAGAGATTTGGATCGCTGCGAACGTCTTCCCTCGCGGCCTCAAGCAGCTCGTCCCACAGGAAATCGTCATATTCAGTTCCGTCGGGGTCAGGAATGTCGGCCGGCTCATAGTTCTTCTCAAGCTCCAGAGCCGATGCAAGCGCCGTCCGGGCTTCCGTATCGATGTCGTTGAACACCTCGCGGGCATATGAGCGGTCGTAGGTTTTCAAAACCTCGACACGCCTGTCGCCAATCTGCTGCTCGAAAAAGACTTCCTGACGCGGCATCGCTGAACTCCTGCTCCGATTATCCCGCCGATACCGGCCGCTGTCCAGGGCCGGACAAAATATTTTTGGTAATCGAGCTGAGCGCGCAATAACAGCCCTTGTCCATCGGTCAACATGCTTATTTTGTGTAATTTGCATCCTCTTGATCGTTGGTTGCGCGTCGTCCTGCTAATGGCTTCTGTAATGCACAGCTCATATATTTGGCGTTTACACGAAGATTATTCTTCATACATAATGAATCTGTGCGAGACAAAAGAGCAAAATTCGTTGAATTGGCCAACAAGCGAGTGACAAAAACGATCAGGGACCTCAAACTTGTTGGAAATCTGTCGAACAGGGCAGCCTACGACTATACCGATGATGACGCAAAAAAGATCGTCCGCGCCCTTCAGAAAGAAGTCGATTCAATCCGCTCGCGCTTCGCGGATAATGGCGACTCAACCAGCCTGGACTTCAGCCTGTAATAAAGAAAGAGGCCGTTAGTGGAGTGGTTATTTCGGCGTACTGCACCGGATGAAGTAGAACGGGACGTTACACAACGCAGTCAGTTCGATACGGACGAAACCCGTATCGAAGCGACTCTGATCCGCGAATCTCATCAGAATTCGCTCGATGCAAGAGAGTCAGGCTCCGGAGCAGCGGTTAAAACGCGCATCACCTTTATCACTCCACCTGCCAATGAAAAATATTTCAATCAGCTCTTCGATGGTCTTGCAGAACACCTCGAAGTGAGCGGAATTGATCTCACCGACATTGACTTCGGAAAGCCGACGTTCCTACTCATCGAGGACTTCGGCACCACCGGGCTTGTCGGCGCATGGGACACAAAAGATAAACGGGCCTTCAGCGATTTCTGGCGAAGAGAGGGCCGTTCACATAAGAGCGGTGCGGCCAATGGCAGATGGGGCTTGGGAAAGCTCGTCTTCTCGTCATCGTCGAAAATCAGGACCTTCTTCGGCCTCACCATCAGATACGACGATCCGGCTAAGCCGCTGCTGATGGGTGAGGCGGTTCTTATGACGCACGACATCGAAGGCGAGACGTGTGCGCCCTATGGCTTCTACGCCAACAAGGGTGTCAAGGGCATACAGATACCTGAAACCGATGAGCCGGCGATTGCTGAGTTCGTCAGCGCGACGGGCCTAACCAGAACCGATCAACCCGGTTTTTCAGTCGTCATCCCTTTCCCTATCGATCAGCTCAAACCGAAAAGCCTGATCGAGGGCGTCATCACGAATTACTTCTATCCGATATTGACCGGAGAGCTTGAGGTCGAAGTGCAGGGCGAGTGTATCAACGCGGCCACCTTCGACGCGGTTGCAGCAAAATACGCGACGGGAAAAATTCTGAACCCCCAGCTCATAGACTTCATTCGCAATATCCATGCGGCTCGCGAGAAGAAACCCGATTTCGAGCTGCCGGCGAACTGGGCTCAGAATATCGAGAGTGCGATTGGACCGGAAAAGCTGCACGAGCTGAGAACAGCGTTTGGCACGCTCGGCTCCTTCGTCTATGTCCGGGCACCGATAGTTCTGAAGAAAAAAGACAACGTGTCGCACACAACTTTCTTTGATCTCTTCCTGTGCAAGGCCCCGGAAGGCGTGACCGGAGATTCGTTGTACATCCGAAGCACCATCACCGTCCCGCAGGAGGGGCGCAACTTTCCCGCGACTGACACCTTTGGAGCGCTGCTTGCAAAGGATGACCAGATAGCTTCCTTCCTCGGCGATGCGGAAAATCCTGCCCATACTCAGTGGAGCCTGACCGCCGAAAAACTGAAAGAGAACTGGAAGGCAGGTCCTGCGCGGCTCACCGAAATCCGCAGCAGTCTCCGAAATTTGTATAAAGCGCTGGCACAGCTTGAAGAGCGGACGGAGCCGGATGCGCTGATCGACTTCTTCTCCATCGAAGACACTCAGCCCGGAAAGAAGGCCGTACCCAAGGTTGCCGTCAAACCTCCCATGCCGGACCTGCCGCCGGCAGAGAAGGTCTATCGGATCGCCCGTCGCAGCGGCGGGTTCGCGGTGCGCCCAGGCAAAGGGCTGGTGAAGGACCTGCTTCCCCTGCGCCTAAAAGTGCAGGTCGCCTACGACGTGTTCAAAGGCAATCCGCTGAAGAAATTTGATCCGCTCGACTTTCACATTGAGCACTCGCCGATCAAGATCGCCATCAACGGTGCGAACTGTACCTATCCCTTTCCAAATCGCATGGACATTGAAGTCACCGACACGAACTTTTCGGTCGAAGTGGAAGGCTTCGACCAAAACCGTGATCTGTTCATCGATGCAAGAAAGGACAGCAAGTGAAGAAACGCATCAATTTTACCGGCCGCAGAAAACTCGCCGCCGAACACATTGAAATTCGCGTGCAAAAGCCGGAGGGTCAGAAATACCCCACGTTCACAGCTTCCATCGCGCCGGCGGCGATGGACGGTCTTGATAAAGACGCGAGAGTTTATATCGAGCCTTATGTGGTCAGCTCCTCCATGAGGTTCGATTTCGGCACCGTCTCGCAGCCGCAGGTCCCCGCCGAAACCCTGCTGTCAGAGCTTGATCGTGAAGAGTCGTTCCTCTTCCGGGTTAAGGTCGTGGACGAGTCCGGTCATGTGGGAAAAATACTGGCCGATGCCAGCGGGATAAGGCCGAAGGACGCTGATGACGACGGCATCAATCGAAAGTCTCTCTTTCCGGTACAGTGGCTGGACCTCGGCGAACGTATCTGGAGAGTTGATCTCAACCCGCACACCGGACCTGTACTTCAGGCCACAACCAAAGTGCCTGAGCTTCCGACGAAGCTGAAGAATGATCCCCTGCTGCAGGGCACTATCTATCCGCAGGCTTTTCGGGAAGTCTTATGGTTTCTCGTCCGGGAGGAGGAAATCGATGATGATCTGCCGTGGGTGCAGAACTGGCGTGATTTCATCAGCAAGCTCACAGGCATAAACCTCGACGAAGAGACCCCGGAAGATGACGAGGAACGCGAACAGTTCGTGGAAGATGCGGTGAAGGCCTTTTCGGGACAACATAATTTCGCGTCACGTGCAAAGCAATTTGAGGAGGTGGTTGCGTGAGTGATCTGCTGCGAACACTGAATGCAGACGGTGTTAAGGAATTCAGGCAATATCTCCAAGGTTTGCGCGGAGGGTCAGTCACGGCACCGCCATTTCATCTGCTGACCGATCCGGCGTACTCAAACGACTTTGCAGCAGATGTGCCGATCCGGACGCAGCCCTTTACGGACAACTATGCGTTCGGAAGCTACCTCTCCACAACGCTGAGTGGATTGAACCGCAATCAGATTGCTTACGACTCCGCTCTCTGGTCGTGGCTCGCACTGTATTTTTTTGATCATGTATGTCCGCTTGAAAACGGCAAGCGTTCGGTCCTCGAAGACGCCGTCTACATCCTTGCTGAAACCTTCAATCATCGCCGCTATTATCGGCACCTCGTTCGAACACCGTGGGAAGCAGTCTCCCGAAACGGAGATTGCGCCAAGGTTCTGCTTCAGACCCGGGCAGGAGGAAAGAGAAGTGATATTTTCGAGCAGCTGGCGGCACGACAGACAATCTTCGGGAATCGGACGATCATCGCGGGTGCCTACCAGCTCTATTACGATCCGACGGCCCAGCTGCCAAAGCGGGGCGCTGGGGGGAAGGGGGCCGGATCGCCACGACGCCTCGTCTCGTTCGTTCAGCAGATTGACCTGACCTACGATCTGCAGGCCTGCACTCCAAAGCAGTTTCTGGACCTCTTGCCAAAAGAGTTTGCCAAATTCATTCCCGTAACTAGCGCAGCCTGATTGCAGGCCGCACAAAGATTACGAACATTCGGAAGCTAATCGTATTTTGGATTCATTCACGGTTTGCCACCCGACGCGCAACAGATCGGTTCAGGGAGGCAGGACATGGCGGTCCAATCACTATCTAGGCATTTCGCGACATTCTTTTCGCGCCTGAACCCGAGCACCACCTTCACGGATACTGCTGCAAGCCAGCACAATACCATTCGCGGCCTGATTGAAAACGTGAATGGTCCTGCCGTCGAACTCGCTCCGAAGACATTTCTTCAGGGTTCCTACCGGCAGCAAACGGCGATATACACGATCAACGACGTTGATATCGTCGTCCTTTGCAACCTCACCTATCCGGGGACCTCCGGCCCCGGGGGTGGCAAAAGCTACGGCAGAGACGAAATCTTTCGGATCATCGCGGCACCTCTTCTGGCGGATGGTCGGTATCGCGATAAGGTTCGCTATGGTCCACAGAGCATGTGCATCAAGGTTGACCTGGGAATCAAGGTGGAGATTTTACCCGTTGTTTTCAAGAAAGGTACGACAGACTCGACCCACGAACCGTTCGTCCTGTATAGACCCCATAAGGGGACATGGGAAGATGGCTACGCCCGTCATCATCAGGCGTGGCTATCGATGAAGAACAGTAGGGAACGGACGGGTTGCAATTTTATCCCGGCCATCAAGGTCCTGAAACACATTCGTTCACGCTTCAGTCTAAGGGCCGTTTCTTTTCACATCGAATGTCTTCTTTACTTTCTTCAGGATGCCAGCTTTGTCGGCGGACCCGCTGATTATCTGGCGGCCGTGCTTCGCTCTATTGCTGTACATAAACCGGAGGAATGGTACCGCACCAACGTGATGACACCCTGCGGTGACCGTGACATCTTTTCCGCCAATGAGTGGACCACGGAAGAATGGTGGAAATTCCACGATCTGATCGATCGTTGTTCGAAGGTCGCCGACCATGCTGTGTCAGCGTCCAGTGAGCGCGAAGCCGTTGAATGCTGGCAGGCAGTACTCGGCGATGATTTCTTTCCGGCCCGGGTCCTATGAAACGAATCCTTACGATCGACGGCGGAGGTATCAAAGGTGTCGTGCCGGCGGCATTCCTCGCCTGTATCGAGGAATCGATCCCGCACAGGATAGCGGAATATTTCGACCTCATCGTGGGAACTTCGACCGGCGGGATCATTGCCCTGGGTCTGGGTCTCGGCCTCTCCGCTGCAGATATCCTGGCATTCTATGAAGGTCATGGTCCCAGAATATTCTGCGGCAATCCACGCTTCAAATCCGCTCGCTGGTGGTTTCGGGCGAAGTATGACCCGCAGCCTCTCCGCTCCGCACTTGTCCAGATATTTCAGGATAAGACGCTCGGCCAGAGTACGAAGCGCCTGGTTGTGCCATCCTTCAATCCTGATACCGGTGAGGTTCATGTCTGGAAGACTTCGCACGATGAAAGGCTCCTGAGAGATTTCCGGACTTCTGCTGTTGATGTCGCGCTCTCGACAGCCGCAGCTCCGACATATTTTCCGACGCATCAGCTGGACAACGGAACCCCGTTGATTGACGGGGGTATGTGGGCGAACAATCCGATAGCTGTTGCCATGGTCGAAGCAATTGGCATCCTGAAATGGCCCGCTGATGAGGTTCGCGTTCTGAGTCTGGGGTGTACGACCACTCCTCTGAATATCGACTGGGGAAGGCTGCATCCACTCGGAAAGTTCGGATGGGCAGACAAGATCGCGGATGTCTTCTTGACGGCCCAGTCATCCGGCGCTCTCGGGATGGCCATGCATCTGGTGCCGGATCGCCGGAATATCATACGCATTTCGCCTGTGGTTGGAGATCGCTATTCGCTCGACGGCCGCGATGACGTCTCTTCACTGAAAGGTATCGGTTCATCGGAAGCTCGGAAAGCTCTATCGGATATCCGTGGTTTGTTCTTCGACGGACCTCTCGCGGAAGACTTTAGGCCCTCTCACTCATAGGTTCGCGGTCTCTCTCTCGGTTCCACGGCCAGCGACCTGTACAGCGTTGACAGGCCCAAATTACAGAAAGTGGCCACGTCTTCGACGCATTCCCCGGCCTCTATCAGCTTACGGGCCTTTGCGACGTGCGCAGGAGATAGTTTCTTTCCTACGGCCGAGCTGTAATCCACGTCGTCGGGCTTCCTTCATCCCGGCCTGAGTGCGTTCGACAATCAGGCTCCGCGCAAGCTCCGCCAGTACGCCGATCATCTGCCATAGCTTGCGGCCGGTGGGCGTCGTTGTATCGCTAGCACTCAGTAAGTGCATGGAATTACACTTCCCTGCGTTTGAGCTCATCACGCAGGCGCGGCCCAATCGGTCGAGCTGCCACACAATCAATGTGTCACCTGGCCGCAGAGTCTTAAGGCAGCAGGTGAGGGGCGGCCTTTTTGTCGTGGCGTCTCAAAGACCTTCGTCCTTGAAGACGGTCCTCCACTCGACGCGCTTCAACGCCGCAAGCTGCAACGCAGACTTCTTATCCTCGGTCATGACGTGGGCTTAGCCGTATTCATGCCGCATATTGGGACACCAAAACGGGACTGCGCAAGCCCTGTTTTTAAAGGTGCCGACCAGCGAAGCACAACCACGATCTGTCAGGGTCTGCGGATTTTCGTACCCCTTCAGCTCTCGCCGCCTCGCTGCGCGACTTCCTGATCTGGACTATATCTTCCCATTCCCATAAAGGAAATTAGGCGCTACCTATTTCGTCGCTACACCTTCTCCGGGGAGCGTTTGAGCCGGACGCTCGGTTGTCCACCATTCAGGAACGTCTGTGTCACAGGTTGTCTTCTGCAAAACAGCGCGCAAGCTGAGACTAAGGAGACCACATCAATGCATCAGAAGAAACGAGCCAACGCTGGAGTATCCAAAACCGGGATTGACGCAGTAAGATAGCTGACTGCCTATGTGGCCGCTCTCTTCTCTGAACTAAAGACGGCTTTACACGCGCGCCTATGAATTGCACCGGGCTAAGCGTACTTTCAGTGGAGCTAACTGGAACTCCGATGCCATCAAGGAGCTGGCCAGATGATCGAGAGTCTCTCTAGCAGGTTAAGCACTCAACGACGGCATCGCTCAGCACCGCTCCTGAAAGAGCGAGAGCAATATCTTACCCATTTGCTCCAAATCGGCTGGAGTGCGCATCGTGTCCTAGAAGTTGCAACATACCTCGTTCACATCGTCCGCATGATGGAACTTGTCAGTTTGCGGTGCGTCGAAACTGCCGAAATCGAACAAGCTGGAGTGCGCTGGGCCAATGATGAGGGAGCTGAACGAGTAGGCAAACGCCCTGAGACCTCTCCTGTACATTTTGCTAAATTTGCCCGCCAGTGGCTCCGCTTTCTTGGTGTTTTGAACTTACCTGGTCGGCCAACCGGATGTTTCGATGTTCAGGTTGCCGAATTCAAGGACGCCTTAGAAGAGCGACGGCTCGCGTCCACCACCATAAATACCTACGTCACCCGAACAGAGAACTTCTTGCGATGGCTATCTGCGCGTTGCAGTGACCTATCCCTCGTTTCGGTCTATGACGTGGACGATTTTCTAGCCTCCAAGCATGACGCTCGGGCCCACCTTCTGACGATTTCTGGTCACTGTATCGCACTTCGTGCATTCGTCCACTTTGCGGAAGAGCAAGGCTGGTCTCCACCTGGTATCTGGCGCGGTATCGTCGGTCCACGTATCCCCATGTACACGGAACCTCCCGCAGGACCGAGTTGGGTCGACGTGCGGCGCCTGATCCGCTCGACGCAGGGCAAGACCTCCGGGGATTTGCGTACTCGCGCCCTGCTTCTCCTCTGTGCGATCTACGGTCTACGGGTCAGCGAAGTAGCGCGCCTTCGTTTGGAGGATTTCAATTGGCGAAGCGAGACGTTTTCCGTCCTGCGCTCCAAACGCGGTGGAGTCCAACAGTTCCCTATTCAGTATGAAGTGGGTGAAGCCATCCTCGACTATCTACGCTATGGACGTCCACGCTGCGCCTGCCGGCACCTTTTTTTAACTGCGCAGCTTCCATATCGGCCACTCTCTAAGGGAGCAATATGCAGTGTCATCCAAAGACAGTTCAATAGACTGGGAATTCAATCAAAGCATCGTGGTCCCCATTCTCTACGCCACGCATGCGCTACCCGTCTGTTAACAAAGGGCAGCTCATTGAAGGAGATCGCGGACTTTCTTGGACATCGAAGCACTCAATGCGTTGCCATTTATGCGAGATACGACCGACGATCTTTACGAAATGTGGCGGCCTTCAGTTTGGCGGAGATACTGTGAAGCTCAATGTAGCAGCAGATATTTATGTCAGAAAAAAACGAGACGAGGGCCTTGTCTATAGCTGGCCCGCAGGCTATCTTGCGGCTCTGTGCAGGCAGGTAGGAGATGTCTCACTCGATCAGATCACCAGTCGCGAGATCGCGACATTTCTCGAAGGACCCAAGACTTCTCCGAGCACTTGGCTCGAAAAATATCACATGCTTAGGGGCTTCTTTGATTTCTGGTTAGCACGCGGCGAGATCGACATTCTGCCGATGCCGGTGAAGCGAACTGTCAGTGATCGTCCCTTTCTTCCTTATATCTTCACTCATGCGGAAATCCGCCTTTTGTTGAATGGAGCGCGTAATACTCGGAAGGTGAAACGTAGCAAGATAGACCACACAACTCTGCGCACTATTCTGATCTTTTTGTACGGAACAGGTCTGCGAGTCGGGGAAGCTCTTCGATTGCAGGAAGAGGATGTGGATCTCGAAAAAGGCGCAGTCAGTGTCCATGGAAATCGCTTCAATCGTTCAAGAATCATTCCGATCGGCCTAGACCTAAGGAAGGTGCTAGAGGCGTACGCGGCTTCGAGACGGAAAGAGATGAATGATCCTTACTTTTTCCAGGACAAGGCTGGAGAACGTCTGAGCTATAGCAAGCTTGAAAAGATGTTCCGGAGACTACGCCACAAATCTGAGATTCGGCGACATGACGATGGTGACTGCTATCAGCCTCGCATGTATGATCTGCGGCACACATTTGCGACGCACCGAATTGCCGCATGGATTAAACACGGCGCGAACCTGAACCGTATGTTGCCTGCGCTGGCGATCTATATGGGCTTGACTGATTTCAGGTCGACCGAAAAGTACCTCGCCTTTGCGCCGGAGCGCTTTCGCGCTCAACTCGTCAAGCTGAGTCCCCTGCGCGGAAAGAAACGGTGGCGTGACGATCTTGCACTCATGAAATTTCTGTCTGCATTGTCGGACGACAGCGGCAAAAGTCGTCGCCTGAATGGAAGCGCTCCCATTCGAATCGACCCAAAGAGTGTGGCTCCAACGCTACCAGGACATCTCCAATTAAGGCAGAGAAATGATCTTTGAACAGGTCTATAAATCGTCAAAAGTAATTGAAAGGCATCGCCTCGCGCCTCTGTGTGTGGAGCGTGAGCAGTATCTGAGGCACATGCTCGAAGAGGGCTACAGCCACCGCACTTTGACCAATGCGGCCAGTTATATGCTCCACGCCATTCAAATCCTCGGCTTGCGCGAGCTTCGTGTCGTTCATGAGGAAGAGATTGAAAGAGCGGCGGAATTCTGGGCGGAGTATCGGGGTCCATTTCGAGATCCCGGTCACAGTCAATATGGATCGCCAAGATCCTTTATCAAGTATGTCTGCGCATGGTTTCGGTTTAATGGCAAATTGGCGCTGTCACCAGATCCTCCTTTCCACGAACAGACGCACGCATTCTCCAACGCCCTGCGATCTACTTATGGCCTCGCCGCAGTGACGGCTCGCGGCTATTCGAACCGTGCCCAAGTCTTTTTGA
The DNA here is from genome assembly GCF_010093025.1 of Edaphobacter sp. 12200R-103. Classification (GTDB taxonomy): domain Bacteria; phylum Acidobacteriota; class Terriglobia; order Terriglobales; family Acidobacteriaceae; genus Edaphobacter. The sequence goes on from NZ_CP048114.1 coordinate 2,904,748, forward strand.
CTTGGCTGGCGGCCTAAGGTGGAAATATGGAAACCGTTTCCTTGGCCGACATTGACAAGTTTGTTGTCGCGAAGCGTGCAGAAGGATGCAGGCCCCGCGGGATTGCCAACCAATGCAAGGCTTTGCGCAGTTTCTTCCGTTTTGCTGAAATGCGCGGATGGTGTGTGCCGAATCTCGCACTCACCATCCGAATCCCCCGTATTCCCAAAAACGAGCCGCGCCCCACGGGACCAACGTGGACGCAGGTCCGCCAACTGCTAGAACTGACCGAAGGGAATGACCCTGAGCATATTCGCGCCCGGGCACTCCTGCTTCTGTTTACGATCTATGGACTGCGCGCGAGTGAAGTCATCAACCTGCGTCTGGAGGATTTTGATTGGCAGAGTGAAGTCTTCACCATTCGGCGCGCCAAGCATGGCGGCACTCAGCAATATCCGATCCAATACGAAGTGGGGGAGGCGATTCTTAAATATCTTCGATATGTCCGACCGCGTGTCGATGATCGGCACGTCTTCCTTGGAGAACGACGCCCTTGGGGACCACTCCAACACACCACTATGTGGAGGACCGTATCGAGGCGGTTGGGAGCACTTGGAATAGAGCTCCGTCATCAGGGACCTCACGCTTTACGTCACGCATGTGCAACCCGGCTGCTCCAGAAAGGGTCATCCCTTAAAGAAATCGCCGACTTCCTAGGACACCGCAATACGAAATCTGTTGGTATCTATGCAAAGTGCGATATCGCCGCTCTTCGCAAGGTTGCCGCCTTTCGCCTGGGCGGGTTGCGATGAAGCTACAGGAAGGAATTGAAGTTTATATCGAGGCGAGACAATCCGAAGGCGCGCCCTGGATGAAAGGTGCGCAAAGCCTGCGTTCCCTTTGCCGAAGCCTCGGGAATATGCCCCTGAATCGAATCCGAGTCAACCAGATTGCGCCTTTTCTCGATGGTCCTCACACCTCCGCTGCAACTTGGTACAACAAATACTGCGTCCTGCGGCAGTTCTTTTGCTACTGGAAGGCCCGTAATGAGATATACGGGTTGCCTCTGCCTCCCCCACGGCGCTTTCCCGCACAGACATTTGTCCCCTACGTTTATTCGCGAACTGAGCTCCGGCGGCTGCTGGTAGCAGCCGGAACCACTCAACGAGACTTGAACTCTGTGATCGGCCCTCGTACCTTTCGCACCTTGCTTCTGTTCCTTTATGGCACCGGCGCGGGTCTCAGCGAAGCTGTTCAACTGGAGCGCGGTGACGTGGACTTTCGCAGGAGACGAATCACTCTTCGCAGTTGTGTCGCCCGCTGTGCGCGCGAGATTCCGATTGGTTCTGATCTTTACGAGATATTGCTGCAGTATCACCGAGCGCATCATCAACAAGAGGCAATAAGAGACCCGCAATTCTTTCTAACCAAGGATGGGGCACAGATAAAGGCAAGCACGGCGAGCAAGACTTTCCAGAAGGTGCGCAAGAAAGCAGGCGTTGCTCGCTATGACGGAGCCCGCTACCAGCCGAGGATGCAAGATCTGCGATATACCTTCGCTGTCCACCGATTAACTGCATGGTTCAAGAACGGCGCAGACATGGGGCGAATGATTCCGGCGCTTTCGGCCTACATGGGACAGCATGACCTCAGCGCGTCGGAACGTTATCTACGCCTGACTCCAGAGCGCTTTCGAGCGCAACTCAATAAACTCAGTCCAAAGCGAGGCAAAAGGCGGTGGCGCGATGATAGCGAGCTGATGAGGTTTCTTGACAGTCTATGAAAAGGCATCCGCCTATTTAGGTCCAATTCCGCATTGCTTTCAGGGCCGACGTTGCGGGACAGGACACAAGCCCTGCATGGATATGAAGTGGAAAGCGCACCGTACTATGGGCGGTGCATCCTTCCCAGCACAAAGCGCACGAAGAACGGCCGCCAGCGGCGGCTCGTGCGCGAAGATTTGCCGCTAAGAACGCCCCGGCGGGGCAGCGGCAAATCAAAACCATCTCAGCAAGGAACGTCCGGGCCGGACATTGAGAAGATTAACTCCCTACGCCAGCCTCCGCCAGCGGCTCCGGCCAAATACGGCTTCGGGACGTTCACGGTCAGCGCGGCCTGTGGCGCTTGCCTCGTTTGCCTTTATCGTGCGTCTCTGCCGCTTTCGACGCCTTCGCCTTGGTTACGTCTGGTTGCGGCAACTCCCAACCCGCCATGCCCTGCAACACGCGGTCGGCGTGCTTGATGGTGTTCACGTGTCCGTAGTGGCTTTCAATCATGTGGACGGATGTTCCCATCTGCTCGGCGAGAAAATATACGTCCACACCTTCCTGTAAGCGAAGCGTGGCGTAGGTATGCCGGAAGCAATAGGTCGAGCGCGGAACGCCCTGCGTTCCTTCGCGCAGATTCGCTTCGCTCAGAAGATCGGCAACCAAGGAGCTATACAGCGTCTTTGCGGGCTTGCCCGCGACATTGGTAAATACTCTGTCATCCTGTTGGGTGGCTTTGGAAATGGCACGAATGCGTTCTAAATAGTCTCCCACGCTCTTAGGCGCAACCAGTTTGCGTGATTTGCCCTTGCCCTGCACGAACAAGACAACGATCTCGCGACCCTCGCGGTCTTTTGCAGGCATGATGTCGCGCCACCGGAGATTCTTCATCTCCGCTGGCCTCATGCCGGTATTGCAGGCAATCAGAATCAAGTTGTAGGTGACTGTGCGATACCAAACGCTTGACGGCTTATCAGCCTCGGCAATCCACTTGCGGCCTACGGTGTGGAGTTTGCGATACTCCTCCAGCGTAAACTCGTCACGCCGCATCGTCTTGAGCTTGGGGCGCTCGTCGAAGCGCTGGCTTGCGGGAACGTAGCGTTTCTTCACCGCATAATTCATGATCGCGCCGAAGATGGACATCTCGAAGCGGATGGTGGAATCGCTGATGAAAGGAACAGTCCGTTCTTCGGAAGGTTTGACTTTAATCGGTTTTAACACTCGGATGCCCAAAGTCTGCTGAACTTTGATGCGGCGCTCGGCTTCATGGTCTGCGAAAGTTTGCGCTGCGTCGGCGGTGACTTCTCGAACGCCGTTGCGCCGGTGGCGTCCCGCGCCATTCTCCCGCCGCCATGCCGGATAGCCGCCCCAGCGTTCATCCCCGATGAGATGGACCTGCGTGGAACCTGCATACCTGTCTAACGTGCCTTCGATGACGGCACGGAGCTTCTTCGGTCGCGCGGCGCTGATCTCTCCGCGCTTCGCTCGCGCCTCCTGCGTCAACAGATACTCGCGCGCCACGTCGCGGAAGGGACGGTTGAACACCGGAACGTCATGCTTGATGCGAAACCGCACATCGGCATCATGGTCGAAGGCGCGTTCACGCGCCGCACTTATATCTGTCGTCTTGAGCGAAACCGTCTTATAGCGGTCGGCCTTCGGCATCTTCATGCGGCAATACCACATCCGATGATCTACGTCGCCGCGTCGGAAGAGAATCAGGCCGGGTTTCAGCTCCTCTTTCTCGGTAATAAACGCCATGTTGCCTCCTGCGGTTATTCCGTTCTGTGCAGTTTCCGTGCAGATTCTTCATGCAAGCCATTGATTCTTCATGGCTGTGCATACTTTGTATGGCACATTATAGAAAACTATGTGCTTTATTTCTAAGTATTTATGATATAGTTCTCATCCTGAGCGAAGCTTCTCGCGGCCCTATCGCGAGAAGCGCCGTCGAAGGATCTGCGGTCGGGGATGGTGACTGAGGCAGTAGACCGCAGATCCCATTTGACTTCGCTCCGGGCAGGCCTTTCCACTTCGCCCATTTCGACTCACCTCAGGCTCACTCATGGCTCCGGTCTATTCGTCCCGGGCCTCGTGGCCGCAGTGCTATCATCCCGCAATAGAAAAAGAGGAGATCTTCTTCGTGATGATTGCGTTGCACGGCCTGCACTTGAGATTCAAAGACCTCTGTCTCGCATCTTCCCTCGCTCTTCTCAGTCTCGGCAGCGCCGGCGCAGTTGCTCAGGCCGCCTCTTCGCAGGCAAAGCTGCCCGTCCAGTGGGAGGAGTTGACCGGCCCCGACTTCGTAAAGGCCATTCACGCTGCTCAGGGGACCTGCATCCTTCCTATCGGGATCCTGGAAAAGCACGGTCCGCACCTTCCCATCGGCTCCGACCTGCTCAACGCCCGCTACACGGCTATCCACGCAGCAGAGAAACAGTACGTCATCGTCTTCCCCCAGTACTATTTCGGCCAGATCGCCGAGGCGCGTCATGAACCCGGCACCGTCTCTTACAGCCGCGAGCTTCAGCTAGCCATGCTGCAGGCCACCACCGATGAGATGGGCCGCAACGGTTGCAAAAAGATCCTCATTATTAACGGACACGGCGGCAACGCCCACCTGCTGCCGTACTTCGTGCAGACCCAGCTCGACAAGCCGCACGATTACGTCGTTTACCTCTTCGATCAGCGCACTCCTGCGACCGGCGGCCCGAAGAAGAAGACCACCAACGACCAGCACGCTGGTGAGAGCGAGACCTCCAAGCTGATGATCGTCCGCCCCGACCTCGTACACCCCGAACGCGCCAAGGATGAGTCCGGAGCCGACCAGAACCGGCAGAAGCTACCCGAAGGCGTCTACACCGGCATCTGGTGGTACGCCCGCTTCCCCGACCACTACGCCGGAGACGGCTCCGCCGCCAGCCACGAGTTGGGCGAATACCAGATGAACTGGTGGGTCGACTCCGTCAGCCGCGTCCTCGCCGCCATCAAGGCCGACGACGTCACACCGCGACTCCAGCAGGAGTTCTTTGAAAAAACCTCCCATCCCATCGATACGCCGCAATAGCCACCATTCCACAAATCCGGGTGTCCATCTTCGGCGCAGCTTACCGCGGCTAAGGTGGGGCATTCGAAGCGAAGCTCGCCCCCGCCTCAACCCTGTGGGGCTAAAGCCCCTTTTCTATCTGGCTGGGACGTCACGCCTGAAGCTGTGCCCTTAACGGCCTCCGCGACTCGCTTGGGAATCGGAGTCGGCGAAGGCTTGGGCTGGGGAGGAGGATTGCAGCCCGCCATCGTCAGACACCCCGCCATCAGGAGCAGCCCCGATCCCAACCCCATAGCGTCGCCTCTTTTCATAGGAGCCCGCCGGCCACGCCTCCGGTTGTCAGGCACTCTCCCTTTGTTCCGAAAGCCCCAGCAGATCTTCGCCACTTCTTCTCCTTAGCCTCTCCCCGGACAAGCCTCGTTACCACCCGTGTTTCAGCAAGGCATCTGCGCGCCAGACCCTCTATAATAGAAGTTAAGATATGGCAGACGAACAGAACCCTCAGCTCCCGCTCGGCTCCAACCCTGACAATCCAGATGGCAACCTCATCAAGGGTCCCGGTGCGGCACAGCTCCTCCCCATCAATATCGAAGACGAGATGCGCCGGTCGTATCTCGACTACTCCATGTCCGTCATCATCGGACGCGCCCTGCCCGATGTGCGCGATGGCCTGAAGCCCGTGCACCGCCGTATCCTCTACGGAATGCAGGAGATGGGCCTGCAGTACAACAAAAAGTACACCAAGTCCGCCAAGGTCGTCGGCCACGTCATGGGTAACTACCACCCCCACGGCGACTCCGCCATCTACGACACCATGGTCCGCCTCGCGCAGGATTTCTCCCTCCGCTACACCCTCGTAGACGGCCAGGGCAACTTCGGCTCCATCGACGGCGACCCGCCCGCGGCCATGCGTTACACCGAGTCGCGCCTCACCCGCATCGCCGGGGAGATGCTCGCCGACATCGACTCCGACACTGTCGATTTCGCCCCCAACTACGACGAGTCGACCCTCGAGCCCACGGTCCTTCCCGCCCGCATTCCCAACCTCATCATTAATGGTGGCGGCGGTATCGCCGTCGGCATGGCGACCAACATCCCGCCGCATAATCTCACCGAGGTCATTAACGCGTGCATCTCCTTGATCAACAAGGAGAAGACCGACATCCGCCCCGACATCCAGCTCGTCCTTGAGCATGTCCAGGGTCCCGATTTTCCCACCGGAGGCTATCTCTACGGCCGCGCCGGAATCGCCCAGACCTACAACACCGGCCGCGGACGCTTCATCATGCGCGCCAAGGTTGGCACCGAGAAGATCACCGGCGGACGCGAAGCCATCGTCGTCACCGAGATTCCTTACCAGGTCAACAAGGCGAACCTCATCAAGCGCATCGCCGAACTCGCCAACGAAAAGATCATCGACGACATCTCCGATGTTCGTGACGAATCCGACCGCGACGGCATGCGCATCGTCATCGAGCTCAAGCGCGGAGCCGAATCCCAGATCGTCCTCAATCAGCTCTTCAAGCACACCTCCATGCAGGAGAGCTTCTCGATGATCTTCCTCGCCGTCCACAACGGCCAGCCGAAGGTCCTCCCGCTCGACCAGGCCATCCGCGCCTTCCTCGAGCACCGTATCGAGGTCGTCCGCCGCCGCACTGCCTTCCTGCTCGGCAAGGCCCGCGACCGCGAACACATCCTGCTCGGCTACCAGATCGCGCTCGACCACCTCGACAACGTCATCAAGATCATCCGCCAGTCCGGCTCCCGCGCCGAGGCCCGCGAGAACCTCTTCCAGTACTTCTCCAACAAGCGCATCAACCTGCGCGGCACCGAGCTCGCCGGAGTCACCCTCGACCCCGCCAAGTACTCGGTCGACATGACCTTCTCGACCACCGGGACCCTGATCCTCAGCTACCGCCAGGTCGACGCCATCCTCGAGCTGCAGCTCTACCGCCTCACCCAGCTCTCCATCGACGAGCTCCTCAACGAGCTGAAGAACGTTCGCGCCAACATCGAAGAGTTCGAGTCCATCCTCGCGTCGGAGAAAAAACTTCGCCGCGTCATCGTCAAGGAGCTCGAAGAGGTCCGCGACAAGTACGGCGACGAGCGCCGCACCGAGATCATCGACGAGACCACCGAGATCCAGCTCGAAGACCTCATCGCCGACGAGCAGGTCGCCGTCACCATCTCCAACACCGGCTACCTCAAGCGCACCCCCATCTCCACCTACCGGCAGCAGCGCCGCGGTGGAACCGGACGCCTCGGCATGAAGACCCGCGAAGAGGACTTCGTCGCCCAGCTCATCGTCGAATCCACGCACGCCTACCTGCTCTGCTTTACCAATACCGGCCGCGTCTACTGGCTCAAGGTCTACGAGATTCCCGACGTCGGCGCCGCAGGCAAGGGCAAGGCGATGGCCTCGCTGATCGCGCTGCAGCCCGGCGAAAAGGTCGTGACCATTCTCGGCATCCGCGACCTGACGGAAGAGGGTAAGTTCATCCTCTTCGCGACGCGCAACGGCACCGTCAAGAAGACTCCGCTGCCCGACTTCTCGAACGTCATGAGCCGCGGCATCATCGCCATCAACATCGACAAGGACGACGAACTGATCGCCTGCCGCGTCACCTCCGGCTCCGACGTCGTCTTCCTCGCCACCCACGATGGCATGGCCGTCCGCTTTTCCGAGGCCTACGATCCTGAGAAGTCCGGCGGACTTCGCCCCATGGGCCGCGCCGCCGCCGGCAACAAGGGCATCACCCTTAAGAAGGGCGACTACGTCATCGGCCTCGCCGTCACCCCGTCGGCCGAGTACCGCGCCCAGCGTCGTGACGAGCTCGCCGCCGAAAAGGGTCTGGCCAAGGATCTAGCCAAGGTCCGCGCCGAGATCGACGCCGCCAACGAGGCCCTGCAGAAGGCCCGCGAAGCTGCCAACGGAGGCGAAAAGGAAGACGACAAGGTCAAGGCTGCCCGCCGCAAGCGCGACGATGCCTACGCCAGGCGCGACGCCCTCGACGAAAAGCTCGGCCTCAGCCCCTGCCTCATCCTCTCGGTGACGGAGAACGGCTTCGGCAAGCGCACCAACGTCGAGGAGTACCGCCTCACCAACCGCGGCGGCTCGGGAGTCATCAACATGAAGGCCACGGCCAAGACCGGCAAGGTCTCCTCCGTCCAGCTCGTCGACGACACCAGCGAGCTGATGGCCATCTCCCAGTTCGGAAAGATCATCCGCATCGACACCAGCAGCATCCGCGCCGCCGGCCGCTCCACCCAGGGAGTCAAACTCCTCAACCTGGAAGCCGACGACAAGGTAGCCGCCGCCGTAGTCATCCCACCGGATGAATCCGGTAAGTCAGAACCAGAGACGGGAACGCTGTTGCAGTAAGCTCGTTCTTGTTCGCCTCAAATCGCTTTACACAACCAGCTGGACATTGATTCTAGCTGCCCGCAAAAACTACAGTCCTCCGTTTTTGCGGGCACGATCCACATCTTGCCAAAGCGTTGTTAGGCCGATCACATTCTTGATCATCGTCAAGAGATTCAGGGAAGAGTAGATAAGTAGAAAAACAAGTAAGTCGTCGAACTTTTGTGTATTTTCTATTGGCCCTAGAGTTAACAGTGCAAACGTCGTCGCAAAAAGCATAAGAGGAAATACAAAAGCCGTTGCGTACGCTTTCGCTTCTCCAGCCTGCCTCAGCTGTAGGCCAAACTCAGTCGCTAGCATAGCGAAAAAACCACTACAAGTGATCGCTGTCGCGGTGGCTGCAATAATAAGCATATTGGCCAGATCTGCTTTTTTGTGAACCAACCAGTCTCTCAGAACCTCTAACCCGATCAACTGATTGAGAGCAACGAGTAGCAGTACCGACGCTAATATCTCACCACCGTATTCCCATATACCTTCGATCTTCCTATCCATTTCACTGCTCATGACCGGGCGGTGTTGGCAGCTCTGCGAGTTTGTCGACCTCTTCCGTAATTCGAGCGAGTATGTTCTTACCCTCTACCGTCCGAGCATTCGCTGACATTCCTCTGACAAAATCACGGAAACCTTCAATTCTTCCTCTCATCGCTTTACTTCCCGTTCTCACCGTTCGACGTTGTCCATTTCTAAATCCGGTCATTGTCACTTCGCCGTCTTTGTATCCGGCCTGAGCCATCGCGGCGGTGGCAAAGGGAAGCCCTTCCTCCGAAAGTGAAAGCCCTGATGGATTCTTCATATCTTGCGTGTATTCTCGGATTCCATTTGCGACCATTTCTTGCCGCAGACGCTCCGTACGTCGGTCAAGCTCAGGGTTAGGTATTCTTAGCTTGACCCGCAAGCGGGTCAATTTGTCGAACGACCGGAACGCCTGGAGGATTTTGTTTTCTTCGGGGACAGGCTCAAGGCGGATATGCGAAGTAAATCCAGATTCGGCAGCGGCTTCATCCAGCATGTTGTGGAGGGAACTTCGCCACAATTGATTGCGCATTAGCTCGCTTCGGTATTCAACAACCACTAAGTGTCTTCGCATGTAGAAAAAAATGTGAAATGTCTCGGCTGGTGGCGGAGAAAGCGTTGTAGTAGCTTCTTCGAAGCCATCTGCCGTCGCGGTTTTACCATTCTGCTCAACGGTCGAACGGCCCAGAGTGATACTACATATTGGGCCATGATCGCTACTCACCAGAAAAAACTCACGTGCATTCCATTGAAGCGTGGTTCGTCCAGATTGAGTGATCACTGATAAATCAGGATTTGTAATTCCCCTAATGACCTGCAAGATCTGATCATCGGTTCTGATGTTGACGCCCATGAAGTCGAACATAAAATTTTCTTCATCAACGATGTTGAGCCTATAGATTTCAAACAGAAGTGGAAGCTCCGCCATACTTATCGAGCCCTACTCCCCTCATTCAAAATGATGTTCTTCGGCATTCGAACACTCGAGTCGGGCAGAGAACGAGGACAAACCATCTCTAAAGTCCTTTGTTTAACATAAATTTAGGGGTGAGGACACTTTATCTGCGGGCCATGAATATGGCAAGACTTGTCGAGGAGACTTGTGGCCGGGTGCCCCATCTTCGACGCCGAAGGCGGCTAAGGTGGGCAATTTTCGCGGCAGCGAAAATCCCTACACTCTCCCCACCCTGAACAACGGATCGTGCTCCGCACGACAACCCACCTTAGTCGCGATAAAACCGCGCCGAAGATGGGGCACCCAATTCTCCACTCCGGAAGAGGAATCCAGACACAGTAAAATCCACCCATGCCGCTGGGCCTCGTACGATAGCAACAGGAGGTAATGGGTCAGTTTGAACTGAAGCATTTATTTCCAAGTGCGATGAGCCGTGAATTTTGCGAGATTTGCTTCTAATATGCTCTCGGCGTCTTCTCGGTCTGGGACCACTCCAAAGTCGCGGATAAGCTGCAATCCGAAATCTTCAAACGCCATCCGATCAGTGCGGAAGTGAATTTTTCTAATTTCGTCCCGCAATCCCGTTCCCGCTCCATGACAGACATGCAGATGGGGGAACGTGAAATCACTTTGATGTGGGTGCCAATGGTATGCCAAAATTTCATGGCCATCGCTGTTCTCAACCGCATATTCGTATGCGAGAGTGGTGACCTTAAGGCCACCCCACATCGATTTGGTTACCTCGAATTGTTGGGTGAACGAAATAGCCAGCACTTCTTGAGAAGAGGTTATGACATCCATCGCCGGTTCTGGAGATAGAGAGAGACTGTGATGCTCTCCAGATCCATAGCCACTTGCACGTAGACACCCCCTCCCAAAGCAGCTCAAAGACTGCTGTAGAGGCTGAATGAAATTCCTTACTGCTTCATCGGGTGTTCTTCCGGGCACTGACCGACCGCACGAATGGGATGAGTAGAGCGACACGCATAGCACGTGCCCTCTCGCTCGGGTCGGTATAGTATCCCGCGTCCCAACGTCTCAGAAATTCTTTGCCCGATATAGAGAGGTATCTTTGCGCAGCTCGTTCAAACAGCTGTGCTCCCTCCGTGGCGTTGAGGAAAACGTCACGCTTTGCTTCACAGCCAGCTTGCGCGTGTTCAAGCAATGCTTCCATGACATTCCTCCTCATTCATTTAGACGTATACGACCAACCAAGGGATGCAATTCAAAGCCGCCCAAGACGTCACCTTTGTACACGCTCATTGGGTTCGTTGCCAACACATTTTGTTGGCCCGTAACGTAATTTGAAATCCCTACTAATTCTTCAATATCCCACAGATGTGTGCAAGTCCCGCTTCCATCGTCGGAGGTGACCAAAGGGTCTTGTGCACACCACAGAAGTTGTAGTGAATAAAGTGAAGCGGCGGGTGGGGCGGGTGGCCCACACATCAACCCAAACCGGGTGCCGGGTGCCCCATTCATCGCGAAAGCGATGAGTGGGCTCCGCTCTGCCGAAGGCATGAGTGAAGGCGAAGCCGGAACGACCGAATCCCGGAAATGCCAACTCGGCCACCTCACTGGGCTCGCCACGAATCTCACCAACCTTCGGCAAATTAAATTCCCAGGCGAGTGGCCCATATTTTGAACCACCCAGCAAATCGGGTGCCCCATTCATCGCAGATGAGTGGGCAATCCTCAGGCCTGCTTTCCGTGGGATCGGTTTGGGGCTGCTGTAGGAACTCTTTACTCGACACACTGTACCGTATAGCGGTACAGTGGTAATCGTATTGATTGAGTCATGGCGAGATCGGTGGCTGCAGGAATTCTTCGAGCAGGATGTACGCCCAAAAAAGATTCCTGCCGATCTTGCCGATAGATTGTTCCGGAAACTTCAGATGCTGGACGATGCAACCACCGATGCCGATTTGAGGGTGCCACCGAGCAATCACTTTGAGAAACTGAAAGGCACTCTGACGGGGTTCCACTCCATAAGAGTGAACGGCCACTGGAGACTGGTCTTCCATTGGGAACGAGGAAAAGCAACAGAGGTATACCTGGACGATCATTCGTACAGGTAATCGAAGGCGCAGAACAAAGGCGCGTCTTACCCCGAGGGGTATGTCATATGTCGATAACGAAGAGAAAGCCGGTCAGTGTCGGGGAGATATTAGTAGAGGAGTTCCTTGAGCCTCTTGGGATCACCCAGACCGAACTTGCCGAGAGAACGGGTCTCCCCAGAAAGCACGTCAACGAGCTTTGCCGCAATCGGCGGGCGATCACTGCAGACACTGCGTTAATTCTGGCTCGAGTGTTCGGCAATTCGGCTGATTTCTGGTTGAACACACAACGTCGGATGGATATCTGGGAAGCGATCAATACACCGGATCGCCTTAAACGAATCGAGAGGGCCAAGCCCCTTGAGAAGGTGGCATAAAAGTTCGACGGCGGGTGCCCCATACATCAATCCAGCCACCACACTGGGTGCCCCATTCATGCAGCCCCACCGCATGAGTGGGCATTCGCGCGAGGCGCGAACCGTTTTCTCCTGAATCGCACAACAGCAGTCCACTAGAATCCTCCGCAGTCGTTCCAGCACGAAAGGATCACTGACCCCCATGCCCACCCCTGAAGAACTCCGCCTCGGTCAGATCAATCTCCGTCTCCACATCGACGGACCCGCCTCCGGCTCCTCGCTCACGATGTTCGAGTTCGAAGTCGCCCCCGGAGCCAAAGTCCCTGTCGCCCACAGCCACGACGCCTACGACGAAACCATCTACGGCCTCGAAGGCCGGGTGCCCCATCTTCGACGCGAAGGCGTCTAAGGTGGACAATTTTCGCGGTAGCAAAAATCCCGACACTCTCTCCACCCTGAACAGCGGATCGTGCTCTGCACGATAACCCACCTTAGTCGCGATAAGACCGCGCCGAAGATGGGGCACCCAATTCAAAATTGGGTAGCACACCCGGCGTCACCAGCCTGCAATCGTGCGAAGGATCTCGTGTCTTCATTAGACTGGTTGGGTCATGGTGAATGGCAAAGAACAGCTTTCGCGGCGTGGGTTCCTCAAGGCCGTAACGGCGGCAACGCTGGCGCCTTCGACTGCCATGCAGAGCATGAACATGCCTGGAGGCAACGAGGTTGCGCGCGAGCTGCCTTACGATGCCGTGCAGTTGACCGGCGGACCGTTGAAGTCGCAGTACGATGTGATGCACGCGCACTACCTTGCTCTGGATAACGACCGTCTCCTGAAGGTGTACCGGCAGCGAGCAGGGCTTCCTGCTCCCGGAGACGACATGGGAGGATGGTACAACCTCGATGGCTTTGTGCCGGGACACAGCCTGGGGCAGTACATCTCTGCACTCTCTCGCATGGGGGCCAGCACCGGAGATGCTGCATGCCATGAAAAAGTGCATGCCCTGGTGAGCGGATTCGCAGAGACGCTGGGACCGAAGAACGTCTCGATTCTCCGGCCGGAGACCAATCTCTGGGTCTGCTACACCCTCGACAAACACTTTGCAGGTTTGATCGATTCATCGCGATGGAGCCGTGTAGAGGAGTCGAAGGAGCTGCTGAATCGCGTACTTGCGGGGTCGGAGGGACTGCTTCCGGCAAAGGGAAGAGACCGCATCGGCAAGAAAGATCCGCCGTACGACGAGACATACGTGATGCCTGAGAACCTGTTTGCAGCGCATGAACTCACAGGAAATCCGAGGTTTCGCGAGCTGGCAATCCGATATCTGCTGGATCGCGAGTTCTTCAACGTCCTGGCGAGGGGTGGGAATCCTCTGCCGGGTCAGCATGCATACTCGCACGCCATTGCGTTGAGTTCGGGTGGCAAGGCGCTGTTGACGCTGGGAGACAGCAAGTACCACGATGCGCTGCACCAGGCATTTGTGCTGTTGACGACAGAGCAGCAGTTCTCTTCAGGAGGCTGGGGACCGAATGAGACTTTCATCGAACCTCACCAGGGGCAGCTCTACGATTCCCTGTCGTCGACCGTGGACCACTTCGAGACGCCATGCGGCGCCTATGCGGCGACCAAGCTGGCGCGCTATCTCCTGCGGACCACGCCGGATGCCGGAAAGAGAGTTCCGTATGCGGACTATCTTGAGCGAGTGCTGTACAACACGATCCTTGCAGTGAAGCTGCCGGACTCGAACGGAGATTATCCGTACTACTCGACGTATTCCCCGGTAGCGACAAAGACGTTCTATCAGAAGAAGTGGCCATGCTGCTCAGGCACTCTGGCGCAGACGGTGGCGGATTATCCGCTGAATGTGTACCTGCAGACGGAGCGCGGACTGGACGTGAATCTTTTTGTGCCGTCGCAGGTGGCATGGAAGCAGGGTGCGAACGAAGTGACGCTGGTGCAGGAGACGGAATATCCGGCAGGTGACCTGGTTGTGCTGCGGATGAAGATGCCGCAACCCGTGGAGTTCACGCTGAATGTGCGCGTACCGTCATGGCTTGAGGGAAGAATGGCGCTGAAGGTGAACGGCAGGCAGGAGGCTGCTGCCGGGGCCGGAACCTATGCCACCCTTCGGCGGCGATGGAGCGCGAACGATGTAGTGGAGTTCAGCGTTCGGCAGGACTTCCGCGTCGAGGCGATCGATGACAAACATCCGGAGGCTGTGGCGCTGATGCGGGGGCCGGTCGAATATGTCGCGCTGGATCTGACGGCGGAAGGGAGCCGCAGCCCGATGAAGTTACCCTCCGGCCTGCGGCCAGCCGGAAAGCAGATCTTTGTTGAAGATTTGGCCGGAAGGCAGACGGTCTTTGTACCGCTCTTCCAGGTGCAGAACGAGACCTATACGACCTATTTCTCCAGAGCATAGTAGCGATGGAGCTTCTTCGGCCATTCGCAGCTGGTTCTGATCCACATCGGATCCAACTCTCCAATCTCGGCACCCATTCATCGTGAAGCCATCAGGAGCGCGCCGCCATAGCGAAGCTCCGAGTGAAAGCAAGCCGGAACGACGAAACGGCACGATGTCCATTCAGCTCACTGTGGCTTCTCCAACGAAGTTACCGAGCCATAGTTTGCGTCCCCGGTATAAAGCGCATTCAACGGCATCCTCTTCCCGCCGGGTACCTTCGCCACAACGGTCACCTCTCCATCCACCAGCTTGCCGTCCGTAAAGATATTCCAGCCATGTAGAAAGTTCACCTTTCCCGTCGGCACCGGACCGCCGTCAGTAGCGCTCACCACTGCATGCAGCCGGACTACCGAACCTGCAGTTGCAGCGCTCGGCTCGTAGCTGAACACAATCTTCGGAGCTGTCTTTGCCTGAACCACCGGCGCATTCGGGCCGAGCGCCGCATGCACTACCGGCAGGCGCCCTCCTCCATACTGCAGCGCGAACAAAACTGCTCCGCAGAAGACAGCCGAGAGAAGTCCGCCCCACACCAGAAACCGGGTCTCTACCGCTTGCATTTCCAGGCTTGCAAACGATGGAATCCCCGCACCGTTCTCCGCAGCAGCTACTGCGCCAACCGTTGCGGTCTCGCGATACCCGCGAATCCTCGTCGCCCCGAGGTCCCACAGCAGATCCATCCACAGCCTCGACTGCCGCAGCCATCCGGTCTCATCCGCCATCCGATCCCGAAACAGTTGCAGCGCCTCCTCGCCGTAGCGGGCGCGAAACCTCTCCGGATAAAGCCGTAACAATGCACGATAGATTCGCTCAGACATACTCGCCCTCCAGAAGCCTCTTCTTCGACCGCGCTACCCGCACCAGCTCCTCCAGCCGCTCTATCTCGTCCCGCACGCATCGCCGACCTGCTGAGGTCAGCCGATAAAATCGCCGCCGTTCCTCGCTCTCGCGCTCCATCTCCTCAATCAATCCTGCCTCCAGCAGGCTCTGGATTGAGCTGTACAGGGTGCCCGGACCAAGCCGCATTCGCCCCGCGGTCTGCTCCGCAACGTGACGCATGATCGCATAGCCGTGCGAATCCCCATCTACTAATGCCAGCAGGATCTGGAAGGCGGCCGAAGGTAAAGGGTCAAGTGTCTTTTTAGGCATAATTATATAAATCGATAAACGATATATCGATTAACGACTATAAGACGACGCAAGCGATTCTGGCAAGTCCGGCTCCGGACGGATGGCCCACGTCTGCCTGAACCCATAACACCTGGGCGTCCCATCTTCGACGCCGCAGCCGGCTAAGGTGGGCGACTTTCGCGGCAGCGAAAAATCCCGACACTTCCGCACCTTGAACAACGGATCGTGCTCCGCACGATAACCCACCTTAGGCGCGATGAAGCTGCGCCGAAGATGGGGCATCCTTATTTGTGGGCTGTGCGGTCAGGCGATGGTTTCGCGGAGGCCGGTCTTCCAGCTGCGGAAGGCGGCGTCAAGCGCGAGCATGTTGCGGACGCCGTCTTCGCCGGTGGCGGCGAAGGGCTGGCCTCCGCGCATCGCCTGCGCAAATGCGTCGAGCATGCGGGTATAGGCGTCGTTATTGGTGACAGTCTCGGTTTCGACGATTTCTCCGGCACGGCGCAGCACCATCTCGATGGGACGGTCGACGGTAAGGCCGTTTTCGGCGGTCAGGACGCCTTCGCTTCCAGTGATCTGCAGCAGGGTGCGGTAGGGAGTACGCGCACTAACGGTCACGTTGGCGAGGACGTCGCCGGTCATCTGCATCTGCAATGACGCGGTCGCTTCCACCTGGTCGTCCGGGCTGGATTTTGTGGCGAGGGTGCTGATGGATTCCACGTCGCGGTCGAGGATGTAACGCAGGCCATCGATGCAGTGCACGCCGACATCTCCGATGGGGCCTCCGCAGGCGAGCGATGGGTCCTTGATCCACTTGCGCGGAGCGCGGTCTGCGGGATAGTCGAACTCGGCGTGGGCGAACTGCGGCGTGCCGATCTTGCCAGACTGGATGCGCTCACGCAGCCACTCGAGGCTGCGGTTGTAACGGAAGTTCTGCGCGACACCATAGACGAGACCGGCCTGTTTTGCAGCTTCGGCCATCTCGCGAGCTTCGGTGGCGTTCATCGCTACCGGCTTCTCGCAGAGTACAGCCTTGCCGTGGCGCAGGGCGAGCAGCGTATCGGCGTAGTGCATGGCGTCGGGCGAGGTGATGAAGACAGCATCGACGTCCGGGGAGGAGCAGAGATCTTCGGCCGAAGAGAAGCAGTGCGCGATGTTGTGCTCGGCGCAGTTCTTGCGGGCAGCCTCCTGGTCGCGTCTCCACATGCCAACAAGCTGCGTGGCCTGGGAGTCCGCAAAGGCGGGAAGGAGGCGGCGAACAGCGTGGAGTCCGAAGCCGAGGATCGCAAAACGAACGGGAGCAGTCATGGAGTCTCCTTGAGTGATGGTTGGCTGGGGAGGAGGATGCCTGTCTCAGAGGACATTCCGATCGTCGTTCTGAACGGAGTGAAGAATTCCTGCATTTTGCCTGGAGCGTCGTAGCTGCTACGGGCAAAATTCAGGGATTCTTCGCGTTGCTCAGAATGACGGCTTTCAAGAGCTGCGATGGAGCTGTTCTGCGTGTTGCAGAATGATGGCCCTGCAAAGTGCGAAGGCCACGATTAATGGGTTTCGTTTTTGAAGATCTGTTCGGCGTAGAAGTTTTCGACCTTGGCCTGATCGCGCAGCATCTCGAAGTATGCGGCTTTCAGGAGCTGGGAGCGGCCCTCGCGAAGCTGCTGGCGGATGGCCTGCTGGACGCGCGGATCGCTAAGCTCACGCTGCCCTGCAGGCTCGCGCGAGATGAGCTTGTAGATGGCGTAGCCGACCGGCCTGCGGGTCTGGTCGAGCACCGGAAGGATGTCAGTGATCTGTCCGGCCTTGAGCCTGGTGATGGCGCTGTAGACGGCAGGATCGGCTTTCATCTGCGACTCGGAGACAAAGCCCAGGTCTCCGCCGCTTGAGGAGGTGTCGGGACGCTCGGAGAAGTTCATTGCGAGGGCAGCAAAGTCTTCGCCGCTGTCGAGCCGGTTCTTAAGGGCCTGAATCTTCTTTTTGGCCTCGGCGTCGTTCATCGCCTTGCTGTTTTGAAGATTTCCCGCCTGGTCGGAGGGCATGCCGGTGACCTGAATCTGAGCAAGATGGTACTGGGTTTCGAGCAGATTGAACTCAGATTTGTGGGTGTTGTAGTAATTGGTCACGTCCGCGTCGGTCACGCTAATCTTGGAGTCGATCTCCTTCGAGAGCAGCTTATTGATGGTCAGGGTGCGCCGGATGTCGTGCTTGACGTCCTCGAGGGTGTGGTTGCTTTCTTTCAGCTTCTGGTTGAACTGGTCCTCGGTGTAAGGGGCCTTCATCTCGGCCAACTTGGCGTCGACCTCTTCGTTGGTGGCTGCCAGGTTCATCTTCGCAGCGCGTTGTTCGACGATCTCTTCATCGATGAGCTGGCGCAGTACGTTGAGGCGAAGGGAGTCTTCCTGTTCGCGGGTCGGCTTCTGCTGCTGCTGCTGCTGGGCATCGCCAAGCTGTGCCTGGTACGCCTTATCCACCTCGGCCTTCATGATGGCCTTGCCGTTGACGGTAGCCATGACATCGGCATTGTGAGTATGGTTGCAGCCGGCAAGCGCGGTTACGACGACGAGCGCGACGGGGCACGATGCGCGCGTAAACCGCCGCATCGGATTGACTTTCTTAACCTTCCCAGTTGCAGTCAACACATTCCTCACTCTCAGGATCTCCTCAAACTTCCAGGTTATTCGCCGGGCTTATGGTCCACGGACTCGCCGCTCTCGCTGGGGGTCGCATTGTTCAGCGATGGCAGGGGCACGGGTGGCGGCGGGGTCTTCCCTTCCGCGATCAGCGCGTTGTCAATCATACGGTACAGGTACTCGATGGGGAGAGCGCCCTCAAAGAGCTCGCCATTGACGAACAGGGCCGGGGTGGCATTGACGTTGAGCTTTGAGCCCAACGCGATGGAGGCCCGGATGGCCGCGTCGTCCTGCTTTGCGATGCAGGCGTTCAGGGTCGCTTCGTTGACCTTCTGACGCTTGCCCTCTTCGCGAACCACGTTGTCGAGATTCTCGTTGGCGCGGGTTAGTGTCTTTTCCGTTCCACCCATCTCGCTGGCATGGGCGTGGATATAGTCCACTGCATTCCAGTAGCCCTCCGGGCTCTGCGCAGCGAGGCAGTTGACGTCGACGGCGCCGCGCATGGCCCAGGGGTGAATGTCATTCAGCGGAAAATCGCGGTAGACAATGCGGACCTGGTCCTTATAGCGCATGGTGAGGGCAGGAAAGAGCTGCGCATGCATCTTGGCGCAGAACGGGCACTCCAGGTCGTCGAAACCGACGATCACCACGGGAGCGTTGGGCGGGCCTCCGCGGGCGGGGCGGCCCTCGTCACTCACCAGCGTCTTCGGATCAGCGCTGATGTCGAACTTGTTGAACTGTCCCAGGGTCTTGCCGTCGCTCGATATCAGAAAGGTCATCGGCTTTGAGGTCTTTCCTTCGGTAGAAAAGACTACTGTGACCTGGTCGTACCCTGGAATATCGGTCTTTTCGCGAGGCCCGATATTCACGTCGTAGTAGGGCGGCACATTGGCACGGGAGCGGATGAGGATCTCGACCCGGCGAGCCAGGTCCGGCGAAAGCTTCTCCCCCGGCGCAGAGGGACCTTGCGCATGGCAACCAGCCGTGGCCAGCATAAAAGCAAATAAAAAAGGGCGAACCACACGGGCTGCAGTCAACACAATGCCTCTGATTATCTCACGCAGGCTGAAGCGGACCAGGAAAACGGGCAGTTTAGAAGAGCCGCTCGGCCCGGCGCAGATTGCCGGCGGTGCCGATATTGGCGAGGGTGAAGTTGAACCGGTAGGCGTTTTCGTTACGCACCGAGCCGAGCTGATATTTGCGATATTCCACGCTCAGGCCGCAGCAGTCCCAGTTGTACTGCACCTGAAGGGCGCCGTACTGTACTTCGGTGCGGTTAAGGTCGAGTCCGGTGTTGGCCGCTACCCCAAATCCCCGCTTGGTCGGACCGCCGTAGCCCAAGAGAACGCGAAGCTGGGTGAAGTCGGAGACGGCCGAGGAGAAACCCGCGATATTGAAACGGCCAGGAGCGTTGAGCCGCGCATAACTGAGGCCGGAGAAGACCTGCCCCTCGTGGAAGTTGACCAGGACGTTGTTGGAGGTGAACTTGCGGGCGCCCGTATCGAGATCGAAGTTCCATTCGACGTCGAAGTGGTCGGAGGTGCGCCATCGCAGGCGGGAGACAAGCGGGGAGATCTCACGCGGCTCTGTCAGGAAGGCGATTCCGGAGAGATCGAGCGTGGTCTGGAAGATGTTGCGGCTGCGATTGACAATGGCTCCGCCGAAGTGGGGATCGAGGAAGTATTTTTGCGTGAGGCGCCAGCTGATCAGCTCGCGACTTCCGCAGCCGGCGCTGGCTCCTACGTAACCAGCGTCGGAGGCAGCACCGGTTACGTCGCCGCCCATGACTCCGGCAGCGGCCGCGCCGGTCCATGCAGCGGTTCCCGTGGCGGCCTGGCTCTGCTCAGAACAGGGATGGGATGAACGGGAGCGCAGGAAGAGGCGCTGAGTCAGGCCGTACTGCACCTCGTTGGTGTTGCTGACGACGTCGGTGTCGTCGAAGCGAAGCAGCTGGCGAAAATTGTCGACGCCGCGCACGAGCCGGTAGGCGGCCATGGGTTCAATCGTGTGCTTTACGTCGGAGTGGAAGAGCCGATGCACGAACGGAGAGGTAAAGGTGCGCTCCAGCACCGGGGCTCGCGCCTCCAGGCCCAGTTCGACATCCCCACGATTGACAGCCTCGCCGCTCTGTTGCGGGACCAGGGAGGCAGGTTCATGCTCCCGGCTGCGTGTGTAGGCTGTGTCGCGGACGGCGATGGAGGGACGGAAGTTCCAGCCGCCGGCCTTGAAGGGAAGTGAAAGCTCAGGATGGATGTCGAACCGCTCAGTAAGGCCGATGGTGGCGAAGTTGGGCTGCACACGCTTGAGACCGGCGATTGAGCTTTCGAGGTTCCAGAGGATGGGCGTGGAGAGGAATTGGTGTTCGGTGGTCGAAAGATCGGCGGAGGGAGCGTGGAAGATGCGGACCTGCTCCTCGGGCTGGGTGGCCGTGGCCGCCTGCTTGAGGCCCTGGTAGCGATCGACGCGCAGGGCCATGGAGTAGCCGGAAGCCTGATGGACTCCGTAGCCGATGGAGAGGATATCGCTGGAGACGGCCTGGTTGAAGTTTTCCGTGAAGGCCTCACGGTAGGGGTAGGAGCTGAGGTACTCCATATCGGAGACGAGGCGGGTGCGGGAGCTGATGTCATAGCGGCCGGAGAAGACGACGTCCTGGCCACCCTGGTTCACGTATTTGCCTCCGGTCACATAGCCGCGGTCGAGCAGGCCGCTGTAATGGGCCAGAGCGAAGTTATTGCCGAGGCCGCGATAGCGGAAGGTCGCGGACTGCTGCCAGCCGCGCTTGGAGAAGTACTCCGCCCCGACGGTCATGTCGGCACTGCGGCCAAGGACGACGTAGATCTGTTCCCCGAGAATAAGGCCGCGGGTGGAGGATTCGCCGATGACGGGGATGAGGAAGCCGGTCTGGCGCTGTTCTCCGCCGACCGGATGAGTGGCGTAGGGCAGGTAGACCAGGGGGATATTGATGACGCGGAAGACGACGTTTTTCGCCGTGGCTCTTCCGGGAGTGACGCTGAATTTGCCGGCGAAGAGCTGCCAGTCAGGACGCGGGAGGGCGCAGGAGGTGACCGAACCGTCGTAGACGTCGTAGGACCGGGGGCCGGTCTTGACGACCATGCGGCCTTCAAAGAGGAAGGGCTGGCCGTTGTCGTAGATGGGCTTCTGTCCGGGTGGCCGCAGGCCGACGGTCCCCTTCACGTCGTAGAAGCGGCCGGTCTGCGATTTGAGATTGAAGGTGCCGTGGCTGGCGGTGATGCTCTCGTTACTCTGACCACCGCTGATTCTAAGGTGGCCGTTGGCGTTCAACTCGCTGGTGTCGCTGTCGTAGTCGATGTGGTCGGCTTCGACCCGATAGTCGCGATAGGTGATGACGACATCGTCGTCGAGGGTGTAGCGGCTTCCGATCTTCTTCTGCGGGCCAGAGGACTCAATGACAGCGGTCGAACCATCATCGGATGGGGGGAGGACGATAGCCTCGGGATAGGAGCCCGGACTTTCGGGCAACGAGGCGGAAGAAGATGCAGGTTCCTGATTCGACACCTCCTGAGCCACCAACTGTGGATGACTGAGGGCCAGCGCCGTGATAGTTATCAGAAGATAAATGCTGTGCAGGGCTGCGTGCGATGAGCGCCTGCAAACTGCAGCAGCGGCGTTGCCTGGCCGGGCTCCGCTGTTCGACCCCTGGGGCTGTGCAACCGATTTATTTCGATCAAGACGTTTCAGGCTTACCACCACTCTATTGAGGTTAAACGAAGTTGACCCTGTGCGGGTTCGAGGTTTTTGAAGGACGATGAGCGCCGAGCGAAAGAGAGAGACTGAAGGAGGAGCCGCCCTGGCAACAGAGGCGCTGCCGGAGCCATATGCCCTTCGACAGCAGGTTGCGGAACGGCTGGCAGCACACCGGTCCCGGCGGCCACACTCGGAGCCGGTCCATTCGCAGCCGGTGAATCCGAGGCAGCGGAGCTCAAAGATCGCCGAAGCCGTTGCCGAAAGATACGCACAGAGCAAGAGCTACCAGGCGTACCTGGCGGAAGAGGCTGAGCGCGCCGTTCGTGAGGCGGAAGAGGCGGCCCGGCAGGCACAGGCCGCGGCGGAGATTGCCGCCCGCAATGCCGAAGCCATGGCGAAGGTGCAGTATGAGCTGCTGACGGAGCTGGAAGAGTACAGCGAGTCCACGCCTGCTCTGGATGCAAGACCCCATGGGCCTGTGACTGCGCGACCTCGGAGCCGCGCGCAGTGGACGGCCGATGAGCCTGCATTGGAGTTTGAGGCACCGGCTGGATTGGAGTTTGAGGCACCGGCTGGATTGGAGTTCGAGGCACCGATCGCGCCGACAGAGCCGCCCGTGTATACAGTCCGCCACGTTGCGGACCTGCGGCGCCCGGTAACAAGCGGCGAGCCGGTCTTGCGTGAGGAGGAGATCGCGATCGCCGTCGATCCAGGCGAAGCAAACTTTCTGGACGAGGAGATCGCCTTTCGGCAGGACCCGATCTTTGAGCCGGTGGAACCTCCGACGCCGATTCCCGCCAATATCATCGAATTTCCGCGAGAGCTGGTGGCGCCCCGTAAGGCACGGCCCCGCCTGGCGGAGGGTCCGCTGCTGGATGAGCCCGCACATTCTGATCCGTCGCAGCTCCGGATCTTCGAAGTGGAAGCGGAGCAGATCTCGGACGAACCTGCCTCCGACGCAGCGGCTCCCGAATGGACTTCGATCCTTCTGGACGCGCACCCGCGTCAGCAGGGGAGCTTCTACGACATTCAGTCGCAGCCGCTGAGCGCAGCGTATACCGGGAACTTCTACGCGCCTGGCGCCGATGCATCTGCGGCACACCACCTTCAGCTTTCGCCGGAGACGGAGCATCTGTACGCCACCCCCCTGGAGGTGGCTCCGGTGAGCCTACGGCTGATGTCAGGCATGGTCGATCTGTGCATCGTGGTAGCAGGATTTATGGTGTTCGCCGGGGTGGCGGTGACGACTGCCGCGCGCCTTATTCCAGGTGGAATCCAGATGGCTGCGCCTGCAGCTGCCATCTCGACGGTGGGCAGCATCGTTCTACTGGGGCTGCTATACCAGCTGCTGTTCTTCACTTTTTCCGACGCTACGCCGGGGATGCGATACGCCCGGATCGGTCTGTGCACGATGTCTGACGAGAATCCGAGCCGTGCGGCTATGCGTCGCCGCATCTTTGCCCTGGTGCTTGCGTCCGCTTCGCTGGGGCTGGGAGTGCTTTGGGCGCTGCTGGACGACGAACGGCTGGGATGGCATGACCGCATCTCGCGGATGTATCAGCGGAGCTATTGAGGCTCTCTGGTAAGGCGTATTGGTTTTGGCGATCAGACTGAATTCTGTATCTGCCTGAGCATTGTGGAGCGCTCCGGGCGAAATACAGGGATCCTTCGCGTTGCCGGGATGACGAGTTCGGGAGAGTCACGCAGCCGATGAAACCAGTTCCATCGGCTGCATAGCCGCCAGGGATAGAACCACAGATCCTTCGACTGCGCATCTCACGATGAGACTGCGAGATGCTTCGCTCAGGATGACACTTTTGTGGTCTTTGGTGTTTTCGGTTCCTTGCTAACTTGCAAAAGGGTAAGACCCCGGTGAAACCAGGGTCTTACCCTTTTGGCCTTTGGCCGCTGAGTTGGTCGGTTCGCCTTTGAGCCTGCAGGCTAGAAGGTGGTTCCGACGGTCAGACGGAAGGTCTTTCGGGGTTCGCGGAGCGTGTAGTTGGACCCGTAGAGCTGCTGGGCCTGGAGGTAGGTGAACTGACCTGCGCCCGAGTTGGGGAAGAAGCCCCGGAAGGTCGCATCGTCGGTCGAGAACGCCTGCGGAACGTCCTTGTAGAGGCGCAGCGGGTTATAGGCGTAGTAGATACGGAACGGGGCGTTGATGATGGGCAGGACGACCTGCAGCTCCACGCCGTTCGACATACGAGGAACATAGTTGGTTCCGGGCACGATTCGCAGCGGATTGGGGAACGAGACCTGCTTGCCGCCGTAGCATGCTCCGTTGACGATGGTCGGGCAGCCATACATCGGGCTCGAGATCTCCTGCTGGCCAGCGATGCTCTGACGAAGCTGGCCAGGCCAGACGTCGAAGGTCATGTTGAAGTCGGTAAAGAAGTCGAGCACCACCTGATTGATGATCGGGATCTTGTACTCGAGGTTGGCGGTGACGCTGGTGTCGCCGCCGATGGAGACGAGGCGATAGACCGGGATGGGAATCTGAACGTTGCCGAGCAACGGGTTGCTGGGGTCACGCGGAACGATGGTGCCGTCCGGGTTGGTCAGGTTGAACATGACCTTCGTCGGAATGAAGGTATAGGGCGAGGTGGAGCGGATGTCGAAGCCGCGAACATCGTTCTCGCCACCGGCATAGATACGGTTCTGGGGCGGAGCGACCTCGCCTCCGAAGCCCGCGATGTGAGAGACCTGCAGGCGATAACCCAGTATGTTATGGCCGTCACGCGCAACCTTGAGGTTGTGCATGGGGAAGAACTGACGCCAGCTGACGACCGGCTGAACGTACTTGACGTTCCCGCCGACGCCGGCGATGGCAACCGCTGCGTTGAGGTCCTTACCGGAGTGCGGACCGACGGCGCGATCAAGGCTGGAGAAGGTGAAGCTGGGCGTGATGACCGAGCTGATGATGCCGTTCAACTGGTTCTGGCCCTGGACGCCAGAGCGGAAGGCCAGCGTCTGGAAGACGTTTCTGGTGTTGTCGTTAAAGGTCGTCACCGAGGAACGGGACAAGGCGTACGAGACGCCGATGCGGGAGACGCCGGTCCGGGCGAAGAGGTGACGCAGCGGCGAGCTGAGGGAGATCGTCATGCCGGTCTGCGACTGGTTGTAGTTGGTCAGCAGCGACTGCTGGGCCGTGGTCAGGTTCTGACTGAGATTGCTCGCAATGGAGTATCCCTTGGCCGGGTTGAAGTCGTACTTGCTGGTGAAGAGCTGGACGCCGAGGGAGATCGGCTTGTTGCGGAAGTAGGGCTCCGTGAACCCGAAGCTCAGGTTGCGCTGCAGGTCGCCGATGTTGGCCTGCACAGAGAGCGTTTCGCCGAGGCCAAGGAAGTTGTTGGTCTCGTAGTTAAGGCCAATGAAGGAGCCGGAGAGGCCGCTAAGACCGCCGTTGAGGCCGATGGAGTTCTTGCCCTTCTCCTTGAGCTTGAGCAGCAGATCGACGGTTCCGTCTTCGGTATTCTGATGGCTCTCGGAGTCCTGGTCGACCTTGAGGGTCTCAAAGTAGTTGAGCTGGTTGAGACGCATGATCGACAGCTCCCACAGGCGGGAGTTGTAGACCTGACCTTCTTCAAGAAGAAGCTCGCGACGGATGACCTTGTCGCGGGTAATGCTATTGCCGGAGAACTCGATGCGCGAGACGTAGAAGGGCTTGCCCTCGTCGATGTCGATATCGAGATAGATCAGCTTTTTGGCCTCGTCGACGCGCGGGACCGGGGTTCCGACAAAGTTGATGTATCCGCCCTCGCCATAAGCCTTGCGGAGCTGCTCCAGCCCCTTGCCGAAGAGCGTGGCGTTGAACCAATCACCGTCCTTCTGGGAGAACTGTGCGCGAAGGGCCTTGGTGTTGGTGTAGTGCTTGTTGCCGGTGAAGGTGATTCCGCCCAGGCGGTAACGCTCGCCTTCTTCCACCGGCATCAGAATATCGACGCGCTTGCCCTTGGACGGACGGAGCGTAAAGGGGCTGAGGCCGCCGGCGTCGCGGATGGTGGTCGTGGGCTCGCTGGTGATGGCCTTGAAGTAGCCGCGGTCGCGATAGGCCTGGCGAACACGCTCGGTGTCTTCGTCGAGCTTGCTGGCGTCGAAGGTACGGGCGAAGAGATTCTCAAGAATGATGGAGTGCGGGATTCCGATGGGCCTGAGGTTTCTCATGGCCCGACGCAGGGTGCGGTCCGAGACGTGCTCGTTGCCGTCGAAGGCGATCTTGCCGACCTTAACCGTAGGACCTTCCTTGACGTTGAACGTCAGCGAGACGGCCGCTGGAGGAATGGTCTTAACTTCTTCCTTGACCGTCGCGAACTGATGGCCGTGAGCAGAGAGCAGCTCCTTCAGGACGACCTCAGCCCGCTTGATCTTGGTGGGATCGTACTGGCTCTCGACCGAGAGTCCGACCTTGGCCTTTTTGAAGGCATCCATAATGTCGGACTGCGAGACGGTGTTGATGCCCTTGTAGTTGATCTCGCGGATGGTGGGCTTTTCGCGGACGTAGATGACGAGCTGGACGCACTTGGGAGTGTCGACCCGCTCGATGCGGACATCGTCGAAGTAGCCGGTGTTCCATAGCGAATTGAAGTCCCGCTCAACGACCTGGGCATCGTAGAGATCCCCCTGGTGCGAGAAGAGGCGGGCAAGGACAGATTCCTTGGGGATTCTGCGGTTGCCGACAACCTGCGGCTGGCACAGGGTCTGAGCTTCGGAGTCGACGGTTTGCGCCTGAGACGACGGAACCATCGCAAAGGCAAAGGAGGCCAACAACACGGCGTAAGCGATGCGGGAGCAGCCGGAGCGCGTGCACACAAGCCTTGACATTCTCTTCAGGGAGCTTCCGCTCTCTCGATCTACGGTAAAGATACGCACACCCTCACTGCTCTGAAAATCATGCCCCGACGGTTCCTGAAGGGGAATCTCGATTATATGGGAGCGCATGGCGCCTTAGCGAGTTCCGCGCCAGCTTCCGGGGCAGCAAAGCGTCTGTTTTCTCATTCACTTCGCCCCTGCCGCCTGTAACGGAGCGGCTGAGGGGCCTTTTTCAGCCGGTTCAGCGCCCTGGAGCACCTTTGCGAAGAGCTCCGTATCAATATTGCCTCCGGTAAGGACGGTTCCAACCCTGACGCCGCCGGAGGGGCGGTCATGCAGCAGCCCGGCGAGCCCGACGGCTCCGGCACCCTCGGCTGCATTGTGGGTATCTGCAAAGTAAATGCGCATGGCCTCTTCGACGGCGTCGTCAGTCACCTGGAGGATGCGGTCGGCGCCGTTACGGACGATCTCTACAGCCCCCGGAGTAGGCCTTCTGCAGGCGACACCGTCAGCGATGCGTGTGGCTGCGGGTTGCTCGATGACGCAGCCGGCGGCGACGGAGCGGGCAAATGCGGGAGCATGGGCGGAGACCACACCGACGACGCGCGTCCTGAGGCCAAGGGCGTCCCTGACGGCGATCATGGCGCTGATACCGGAGCCCATGCCGATGGGAACGTAGACGGTATCCAGGTCGGGGATAGCGGAGAGAAATTCGAGCCCCGCCGTGGCGACTCCTGTGACCAGAAGAGGGTGGTAGCTGGGAACCCAGTGCCATCCATTCTGCCGCTCGAGCGCGGTGGCATGCTCCAAAGCAGCCTGAAAGTCGTCGCCCTCTTCGATGAGCTCGGCGCCGAAGGCTTGCATGGCGCAATTTTTTTCAACACTATTTCCCCGCGGGACGACGATCACAGCCCGGATTCCGCTGGCCGCGGCCGCAAACGCAATGGACTGACCGTGATTGCCGCGGGTTGCAGTGACGATGGTTGTGACCTCGGGATGCTGGCGGCGCAGCCAGTCCATGTAGACGAGGCCGCCACGAATCTTAAACGCGCCAACGGGCGTGTGATTTTCGTGCTTGATCCAGATATCGGCCCCGGCACGCCTGCTGAGAAGAGGCCAGCGGTACTGCGGGGTGGGCGGCATGGTGCGATAGACAAGCTGCTGCGCCTCGCGAATCTCCTCAAGACCGGGGAGCTTGTCGTTCATTGAGCCACACGGATAGCCATCTCTTCCGCCATGCCACTATTCTATGCCTGCAGGACGATGGATCGAATGAGCACGATGGCAGAGAGACTGTATCCGACAGTACGGCTGGAGGCATTTTCTGACGGCGTTCTGGCCGTGGTGATCACCATCATGGTGCTGGAGCTGAAGGTTCCCGAGAAGGATGGCATCAGAGGGTTGCTGTCGATTGCCCCGACACTGTTCGTTTATCTACTCTCTTTTTGCTTCACCGGGATTTACTGGATTCTGCCGACGGCGCATACCGATGAAACCTGCTCCACGATCAAAAAGGACTAAGGGTATCCATAGGTTTTGCTTAATTGACCAGCGTTGTTGGACCTCCCGGCCTACCGGAGCGGCCTGGGATAGCGGCTGAAGACAGCAAAACCACAGATCCTTCCTGTGGAACAGGCGATGCAGGATGTAGATCTCCTCCGAGGGGGCGGGACACTGGATTTTGCTACAGTGGACGCGAGTCCAGCTTTTGAGGTGAACCTGTGGCGTTTTGTCTCCGCATTGCACTCTGTTTCGTAGCGATTGCTATCGCAATCCCGGCCGAATCGCAGCAGACCTTGACCACGGTGCCGCAGCAGCAGTTGGATGTGATCAAGGTTCTGCTGGCACAGGAGGAGGCGTGGAACCGCGGAGATCTGGAGGCATTTGCGCAGACCTATAAGGATTCGCCCGATACGCTGCTGATCTCCGGCTCGGTCAGTCGCGGCTATGCCAGCCTGGTGGACGCGTACCGCAAGAACTATCCCAATCGCGAGGCGATGGGCACACTGAGTTTTTCAGAGCTGGAGGCGCATCCGCTGGACGAACGGTTTGCGGTCGTGGTGGGGCACTTCAACGTGGAGCGGTCGAAGAAGGAAGGCGGCAATGCCCAGGGAATCTTCTCGCTGGTGCTGGAGAAGACGGCTAAGGGGTGGAAGATTATCGTCGATCACACGACGAGTTAAAAGCAGAAGGCCGCCAATGGCAGCCTTTTGCGAGGATCGATGCCGGACGTGACGATCAGACCGTCATAACCTCTTTTTCCTTTGCCTTGAAGAGCTCTTCGATCCGCTTGATCTCGGCGTCGGTAAGCTGCTGGACCTCTTCGTTGGCGCGCTTCTCGTCGTCAGCAGAGATCAGCTTGTCCTTTGCGGCCTTCTTGATCTGGTCGTTCCCGTCGCGGCGGATGTTGCGGATGGCGGTCTTGTGATCTTCAAGAGTCTTGTTAAGATGCTTGACCACGTCACGGCGGCGTTCCTCGGTCATGGGAGGCACGGGAACGCGAATGACCGTACCGTCGGACATGGGATTGAGGCCGGTGTTGGAGGTGCGAATGGCCTTTTCGACGGCCGAGACCATCGCCTTGTCGTAGGGCTGCACCAGGATCAGGGTCGGCTCAGGGGTGCTGAGCTGGCCGAGCTGCGAGATAGGGGTCTCGGTCCCGTAGTAGTCCACCTTGATCTGGTCGAGCATATGGACGTTGGCGCGGCCCGTACGGGTGGCGGCCAGATGAGCGCGGAAGTCTTCCACCGACTTTTCCATCCTGGACTTCAACTCCTGGTGGGTTCCTTTAAGTGCCTCAATACTTGCCATCGCGGATGCCATAACGCTGTTGTCCTCATGCGCTGTTGCGCCAACGAAAATTCTATCGGAAACGGCGCGGGACCAGAAGATCGCCTCTTCGCGTGGCGACGCGCATCTTTGCCTCGCTGACCTACTTTTTCTCGGTCGCTGGGGGCGTGCCGGCAAGCCGCAGGTTGACGGCCTTCTGCAAAAGATCGAACCAGAAGGGCGCTCCCTGCGAGATGGCCAGAGCAGTGGCGGCGAGACCGACGATCTTCCACAGCCACCAGCTCCATTCGCCGCGGTCGACGAGACGGGGATCGGTCGATGCCAGGATGACGTGCGTGACGGACGACGATGGGTGAATCAGATCGGGCCAGCAGCTTGCCTTGAAGCCATCGGTCTGGATGGCCGGCTGTTCTCCGGGTTTGGGCGGGGCTTTAGGGTCGACGAAGCACCATCCCAGAGGCACGCCGGGGAGCTCTTCGCGCAACAGATTGAGGCGATGAAGGGACTGATCAAGCTGTCCCTGATCGCCGACGGCCTGGTCGCGTGGAGTGGATTGCACGTACTGGGTAGCTTCTGCGGTAACGGCATCGCGCAGGGTTTGATCGTTCCAGAAGCGTTTGCTGAGCGTAATAGCATCTGCATTCAACAGAAGACAGAGAATCCCGCCGAAGATCCAGATCCAGAGATGCGACTTGCGTTTGTACCAGCCGGAGACACGCTCCATCGACTGGTTGAACCAGCGCTCCAGTCGAATGCGCTGTTCGGTGATGTCTTTACAGTCGCGGAGAAGCGCCGAGAGCAACTTCTCTGTCGTTTCAAAGCCACCGGGCTGCGATGCCGGGGTTGCAGCGGGGTCCAGTTTGAGTCCCTGCTCCTGCGCAGTCTGAAGGATGGCGAGCGCGAGTGTAGTGGCAGGGATGTAGGATGGCCTGCGGCTGTAGGGTCCGCCGAGGCCGGGACTGCAGAGCCCTTGAATCAGCGGTTGTTTGTAGACAAGATCTTTGAATTCGGGGCTCATCAGGAGCCCGGCCAGGCCGCTCTCGAGAGTAGTGGCACGCCAGCGAAAGAGATTCGCGACAATCTCCTGGATGGCGGAGGAGGCAGCACTCAACATGAGAAAGAGGAAGGCCATGCTGATAGCAAAGCCGACGATGGTCGTAATCACTCTGGCTCTCCGTTACGGCAGATCAAGGACACAGACACTCTACTCGAACTTGCCGGTCAGGTAATGATCTATTTGCAGACCAGGATGGCGCGGCCCAGGACGCCGGTGATTTGATCCTGCGCGGCGAGAGCGAGCTGAAGTTGAAGCCCTCCAAGGTTTCGCAGGTGATCGGCGTACATCCAGGCGAGGTCGCGCGCCTTGCAGATATTCCAGAAAGCAAGCAGGCGGCCGACCTTGCCGGTATCCTGTGCGATCTGGCCGAGAATGCCGGTCGCCAGCACGTCGAGTGCGCGCGGCATGACGGTGGCGAGAAGCTGGTTGACGGCCTGGTAGTCGGTGTACTGCGGACTGGCGGCGGTGGGCCAGATGCTGCTCTGCCGGTTGGTTGCGATGAGAGCGAGTGCAAGGTCGTGGTTGATGTGCGCGTTCATGCCGGCTACGGCGAACTGAATCCGGTCGATGCCGCCGCGAAAGCGCGACTCCATCAGGGCATCCCATGCATTGGGGGCATTGCGCGAGTTATTGAGGAACGCGGCGATTGCGCGGAAGTAGAATCCGGCAAAGACTACATCCAGGCGATCGAGCCAGGCGGTGTCCTTCCATCCGTTGTTCGGCGGACGCAGATCGACCTCTTCGGTCACCATGCGATAGAGACGGTTGAACCATTTGAGGCCGTCGTTGTCCTCGAGAACGCCATCGATACGATCCATGCGGGCAAGAACACCGTCGATCGTGTCGGGCTCGGCTTCGGTGACGATTTGATACAGTGCCTGATCGGTTGCCGCGACGCTCATCTGAGGGATCTTCTTCCAGTCGTTGATAAAGGATGGGCCGAAGTATAGCGCAGCCTGTTCCCTGAAGGGAGCGGGCAATTTAGCATCGATAGGAAGCTGGCTCGCAGGATGGGTCCGCCGTCATCGATTATGCCGAAATTCATCTTTCCTCGCCGGCTCCAGGTAGTAGCGTTCTCTCTCTTTCTCACAGTGCCGTTCTGCTCGCAGACGCAGATGCTGGCCAGGCCCGGATGGGCCGGGTCGGGCATGAACGCTGCCCCGTGGTGGAAGCACGCGGTCATCTACCGGGCCGATCCGCGCACCTTTGGCGGTCTGCGCGGCATTGCGGAACACCTGGACTATATCCGTTCAGTCGGCGTGGATGCGGTGCTTTTGACATCGCTTGGCAGCGATGTGAAGCAGCCGATCGATGCTGCCGCCGGAACGATGGACGACTTTGAGGAGATCGTTCGCCGCGCAAGCCAGCAGAGCATTCGAGTGCTGGTGGAGCTGGACCCGCAGCAGGACCTTTCATCGTGGACGCGAATGTGGCTGGTACACGGTGCAGCGGGCTTCTATGTTCCGGGCGCCAATGCGGAACAGCTCGCAACTGTGCGCAAAGCCGCAGGTGGCCTGGGCGGCCAGCGTATTGTGATTGGCGATACCGATGCGGTTGGCGCTCAGAGCCGCGGTGGAGACGGGCCGCAGATGCTGGTGGATCGTAGCGCGGGAACGCAGGAGAAGTTCGTGGCGTCGATGGTGCGTCCGGCTCTCGAGGCATCGCAGCCGTTCGCAGACCGCAGTTCGTTGCTGCTGTTGTCCGATGGACCGAAGCTGAAGCGAAGCATGAGCCGCTACGGTGGCGGCGCGCAGGATGTTGCGGTTGCCAAGGAGCTGGCTGCGCTGCTGCTGACGACTCGTGCGGGGGCGATGCTTTACTCCGGGCAGGAGCTTGGGTTGGGGGACGCGGCGAAGGAGATCTCGTTTGCGGTGCCGCAGAAGAAGGGCGATCAACCGGCTCCGCTGAGCGTGGCGGCGGAGAATGCCAGCCAGGATTCGCTGCTGAGTTGGTATCGCCAGCTGAGTGCGCTGAGTCATAGCAATCGCACGATGAGCTCGGGCGCGATCACGGTGCTGAACCATGACGATCAGAACGTGCTGGCGTGGGTACGCAGGCCAGCAGCGGCTTCGCTGGCGAACCCGCCAATTGTTGTGGTCGAGAATCTTTCGGACCAAGCGGTGACAGTCTCTCTGAAGGCTGATATGCAGAGGCTGCATCTGCGAGGGAGCTTTCTGCGGACGGTGCTGCGATCGGACAACGGCATGGGAGCCATGCACCTGGATGGGATGACGCTGGCTCCGCACGTGGTGTTTATTGGTGAGCTCAAGTATTAGATGGTGATCTGCCTTGGGCTTCGCTGCGCTTCTGTCAGCTTTGCCCAAGGCAGGCTACTGTGTAGTTGTTTGTACAACCTCGCATTCAAAGTCCGAACCCAATAGAGTCCCCCGGTAAACGTTCGTACCGGGAGACGGAAGCGGCAGATTCTTTGAAACGGAACTGCTACTCGATGAAAGGTCTACGCGCGGATCGACATCGAGTGGTGGAAGATATTGTTCGGGTCATAGCGGCGCTTGACCTTCTGAAGAAATGGATAAAGCTCCTCGCCGTAATAGAGCTGAGGCCAGAACGGATAGGCGATCATATCCACATCGGGATAGTTGATGTAACAGCCTTCGTACTGGTGGCCGGGGTATGGCGTCCCCTTGTACTTCGCATTGTTGGCGGGATCCGAGTACAGCTCTTCATAGAGGTCATGCATCCACTGCAGACGTACAGCGTCATCCTGCGGACTCATCCAGTAACTTTGGAACTGCAGCTTCATGATGGAAGCGCGCTGCGAAACGGCGGTCTGGCGGGCAAGTTCGGGCCGGTTGGTGGCTCCGCCATAATTATCGACGGCGACGATACCGCTCAAGTTTGCGCCTGGAATCTCACGAGTGAGATGTTTGTAGAGCGTGCGGGCTTCATATTTCGTGAAGTTCTGCTTCATGTAGCAGGACTTGTACTTTGCACGGATTCCTCCGCCGCCGCCTCCACGTACGGTAGCGGAGTACCAGGACTGGCGACTTATATTGTGCGGTCCTGAGCAGGGAAGAGGTGTGCCATCTGGCCCGGTGAGAACGTGTGCTGTAGCGGTCTCGGGGCTGTGTCGGGACTCCACCGACTGCGGCTGCTCGACAACCGGCTTACAGGGCTGGAAGAGGTCGAGGAACTCATTCAGCACGCTGAGGTCGTCGCAGGTTCCATCCGGATTACAAAACTGTGCGGAGATTCCGATGCGCCTGGAATTGCGATGAGAGAGGCCAAGGGCGGTAAAGAGTCCCCAGGTATCCGGATCTTTTCCACGGGTCTCCTGATAATGCCCGTAGGTGGTCATAATCGCTTCGAGCCGCTCAGGCGTCATCCCTTCCCAGGGGAAAGAGATGCGGGCATTCGCCACTTCCTTCGGAGCCTGCGGCAATTTGTCGAAATAATATGCGGTAACGATGCCGAAGTTATTGCCCCCGCCGCCACGGCAGGCCCGGAAGAGGTCCGGTTCGTGAGTGCTGTCCACCCGGCGCTTGGTTACATGGCCTGAATGGTCGACCGTGAGAATATCGACGGCGGAGACCCAGTCGACGGTGAGGCCCTGCAGACGGCTCAACACGCCATATCCACCACCACAGATGTGACCTCCGGCGGCTACGCTGGTACAGGAGGCGCCGGGGAGAGTAACCCCGGATTTATAAAGTGAGTCGTAAGCGTCTCCCATCCGGGTGCCAGCGCTGATCTTGTAGGCGTGCCCACTGCCTTCAGCGTTCATATCGTTCAACTGCTTGACATCCAACAAAACACCGCCGGGATTGTTGCAGATGAAGTCCTCATAACAGTGGCCACTGGACCGAACAGTAGGCCGAAGGCCGGCTTTGACCGCCTTCTGAAGGGCCTCTGCGACGTCGTCTGCGCTCTGGCAAATCTCGATCCGACTAACGGACTCCGCTTCGGAGGCAGGCCAGCGAAGATTGTTGCCCTTCCTCAGGTTTTGGAAGTTGGGGTCATTCTGCAAAACGGTAGTCGACATGCCTCTCCTAATCCAAAGCGAGCAGAGCCCGCAGAAATTACAGATCACATCTTAACAAAGACGAACATAGGGGGTATAAAGCCGCTGGCGAAGGAAACTCACCCGCTCAGCGATGATACGTGCCTGGGTTAGGGAGGTGAGGTAGAGGAAGGAAGGTGCGTGGGGAGTGGTTCGCGCTTTCGCGCGAATGGCCCACCTTAGCCGCGATGAAGCTGCAGCGAAGATGGGGCACCCGGTTATTGTCGCCACCTGATCCGCTTGGCACGAGATCGTGCACCCTTCCCGACCTGCCCTCTAATGTCAGGATTTCGAGGCTTCGGCGAGGACTTCGGCGAGGTGCCTGGGACGGGCGGTAGTGTTCTGGGTGATCTGCTCGCAGCAGCTGAAACCGTCGGAGACGATGATGGCCTGCGGGTTGTTGCGGACGGCTGGCAGCAGGACGCGCTCGCCGAGCTTCTGCGAGATCTCGTACTTGTCCCCTTCGAAGCCGAAGGGGCCGGCCATGCCGCAGCAGCCGGAGTCGAGCGCCTGCACCTCAGCGCCGGTGGCGCGAAGCAGTTGCAGCTCGGCGGTCATGCCGTGCTCGCCAATTCCGGTCATTGCCTTGTGGTGGCAGTGGCCGTGGACGACGATCTTGCCGTCGATCTTCGGCGGCTGGTAGTGCGGGGCGAACTTTACGAGGAACTCGCTGAGCAGATGGACCTGCGAGCGCAGCTTTGGAGCGCGGGGGTCGTCGGGGAAGAGATTGCAGAGCTCGTCACGGAAGACAGAGGCGCAGCTTGGCTCGAGCACGACGATCGGGATTCCGGCCTCGATCTGAGGAGTGAGCGCGTCGAGGATCTTCTGCAGGTACTGCTTCGCTGTGCCGAGCAGGCCGAAGTCGTAGAGCGGACGGCCGCAGCAGAGATGCCTGTTGGGAAGGCTGACGCGGAACCCGGCATCGACGAGCACCTTGTGGGCGGCGCGCATGGTCGCCGGATGGAAGTAGTTGTTGAAGGTGTCCGCCCACAAAAACACGGCAGGAGCATTGGCCGGTGGTGGGTTGCGACGATCCTTGCGGCGCTGGGGATCGCGGGCCAGGCGGCGGTCCGGAGTGAAGGGCCGCGAGAAGCGCGGGAACTGGCGGCTCGGGTGGATGTGCAGCACCTTCTTGACGAGGGTGGAGATTCCCGGAGCGTTGTTGATGGCATTAACGATGCCGGGAGCGATGGAGGCGAGGCGCGCCCAGCGGTCGATGCGCCCGAAGGCATAGTGGGCGAGCGGGCGGGAGTGGTGCTCGTAGTGATGCGAGAGGAACTCCGCCTTGTAGGTCGCCATGTCAACCGAGACGGGACACTCGGACTTGCAGGCTTTGCAGGAGAGGCAGAGGTCGAGCGACTCGCGGACCTGCTCGTTGGCCCAGTCGTCGGGCAGGACCTCGCGCTGCATCAGCTCCCACAGCAGATGAGCGCGGCCGCGGGTGGAGTGCTGCTCTTCTCCGGTAGCCATATAGCTGGGGCACATGGTTCCGGCATCGGCTTTGCGGCAGGCGCCGACGCCGACGCAGCGCAGCGTGGCGCGAGCGAAGGAGCCGTGGTCCTCCCGGAAGGCAAAGTGGGTCTTGGGTTCCCAGGGGTTATAGTCCGCGCCGAGACGAAGGTCCTCGTGGATCTCGTGCGGGTCGATGAGCTTGTGAGGGTTGAGCTTGTTGTCGGGGTCCCAGACCTGTTTGAAGGTGCGGAAAGCGCTCATCAACTCGGGGCCGAACATCTTGGGCAGCAGGATGCCGCGAGCCTGGCCGTCGCCGTGCTCGCCTGAGAGGGAGCCGCCGTGGGCGAGTGCGATGTCGGCGGCCTTGTCCATGAACTCGCGGAAGTCGAGGATGCCCTTTTCGCTCTCGAGATCGAAACTGAGGCGCATGTGGACACAGCCCTGCCCGAAGTGGCCGTACATGGGGCTGTAGTAGCCGTACTGCTGCATGAGCGCGTAGATGGCGCGAAGGTACGAGCCGAGCTGGGTAGGGTCGACGGCGGCGTCCTCCCAGCCTTCCCATCCGGTACGCTCGTGACCGGGAACGAAGGCGGTAGCACCAAGCCCGGATTCACGGATCGCCCAGACGCGATGGGCCTGCTCCGGGGTGTAGATGCGGGCATGGGTGATCTGCTGGAGTGCTTCGACGAGCTTGGCGGCGCGCTCGTCGGCTTCTGCCTGCGAGTTTCCGCCGAATTCTGCCAGCAGAAAGCCCCGGCCTTCCGGGAGCAGCGGGATGTCGTCCAGCGCCTTCTGCTTGCTGCGCAGCGAATCAAGGAGCAGGCCGTCCATGCCTTCGAGGCCGATGGGCTTGTGGGTCAGGACGAGAGGTACGTGGTCGGCGGCGATGAAGACGTCTTCGAAGCCGACTCCGACCAGGGTGCGGAACTGCGGCGATTCGACGAGGTTGAGCGTGGCGCCGAGGATGACCGCGCAGGTGCCTTCGCTGCCGACCAGGGCGCGGGCGAGGTTGAAGTCGTTTTCAGGAAGCAGCTCGTCGAGGTTGTACCCGGAGACGCGACGGGGGATGTTGGGAAACTTCTGCCGGACGAGGTTGCCGTAGGTGTCGCGGAGGATCTTGAGGGACGAATAGATTCCGCCGATGCGGCCGCCAGCCTGGATGTGTCCGGCGATCTCTGAATCAGGGGTCGCTCCAACGGTCAGACGGGTTCCGTCGTACAGCAGGATGTCGAGCGAGTGGATGTTGTCGACCGTCTTGCCGCCCATCAGCGCGTGGACCCCGCAGGAGTTGTTGCCGATCATGCCGCCGATGGTGCAGCGGCTGTGAGTGGCAGGGTCGGGCGCGTAGGTCAGTGCGAACTTCTCTGCCGCCTCGCGAACGCGGTCGAGGACAATTCCTGGCTGGACGTGTACCGTGCGGGCGACGGGGTCGACCGGGCCCATCTTGTTCATGTACTTGGAAAAGTCGAGGATGACCGCAGCGTTGGTTCCCTGCCCTGCCAGCGAGGTTCCGCCGCCGCGCGAGAGCACAGGCGCGTTGAACTGACGGCAGACGGCTACCGTGGCGATGACGTCGTCTTCGTCCTGCGGGATGACCAGGCCGATGGGGATGTGCCGGTAGTTCGAGGCGTCCGTGGCGTAGAGGGCCCGGGAGGCCTGGTCGAAGCGCACCTCTCCCCTGACCTTTTGCCGCAGCGCCTGTTCAAGCTGGGCGGCGGAGGGAAAGGTGTCGTGAGCACGTTCGTGCGAGCTGGGCAGGAGGACGAAGGGAGAGGCGGCGGCTGAAGTTGTGGTGGACAACGGGTCTGTACTCTTTCGTCGGTCACAGCCGCGACGTCGCGGTCGGTCGGCTATGACTTTGTATTAGCTGTCATCTTAAAGATAGCCTGAGCGTTCCCGCTGTCGAAGCTGAGATCGAGCGGACTCTTGCCATTTTTGGTCGGCATGCGCAGCCGGGTGATGAATTCGTAGAACGACCCGGGCACCTCGCGGGAGATGCTGGTGCCATCGGTGGTGCGAAAGTTTCGCTGGACCCGCGCGGCGTTCAGGGCCGTCTGGCGGACACGGCCCGACTGAGAGGTCTCCACCTTTTCCTTGATGGGCATGTGAAGCGCCTTGAGCTCGGCAGACAGGGCATCGACGTCCGGGACGCGGTCCGTGGCGTGGTTGAATGCGTTCCCTTCTGTAGAGATCCACGCCATCTCAGGCGATTCGGCGAGGAGCGTCTGGTAGTCGGCCAGGGCAGGCTCGGCGTGGTGGCGATCGAAGACGGAGACGAGGACCGGAAGAAGGCTCTGTGCCTCTTCGAGAGAAAGAGAGCCGGTCTTTTCCAGGGTTTCGAGTAACGCAGCCGCCTCCGGGGTAATCGGGTCGACGGAAGACGCGGTGACGCGGCGAACGGCCTGCTGGAAGGTGTGGGAGAAGCGCTCGGGGTGCAGCTCACTGATGAAGAACTGCGCGATGTCTTCCGGGTAATCGGCCTGCGCGTGGGAGCGGCCGGTCATGCGCAGGCGCTCCAGAGGATAGACGCCGTTGAGACGATAGCCGAGCGGGCGCAGGACGCGGGTGATGGCCTCCTGCCCGGAAGGCAGAGCTCCCATGCCTTCGAGTGCTACGGTGCGCACGGCCCCATGGTCATGGATGATCGTGCGCTTCTGATCGAGGCAGAGCTGAACGTACTTTGCCGCGGAGGGAACGCGCTTGAGGAGGTCTTCGAATAACAGCATGTTGAGCGCCTGAGCGAGAACAGCGCGAGAGACACGGGGACCAGGATCGGAGGCAAGATCATGATGAATAAGAAGGACTTGGAAGAGACGGTCGGTACGGCTGGTTGAGAGGACGGGAGCAAGAAGTTGATACAGTACGCCAGTTTCAGGTCGCATGGTCTTTCTCCTGCGTTCGGCTACCTCAGGCGCTCGAACGCTGCAACATCATAACCCTGTTGCTTCTTGTACCGGCAAGCCCGGTATGGACTTAGGTAACCGGGTTGAATCGCAGAGGCAGTCGACCGGGCAGGTGGATCTCCGCGATGGGCCGGAGTCCCCGTAGGCTATTGCCTACATAAACGGCACGCGCTGTCGCCAGGCCCGCGAGAGGAACGGTAGCTTCGCGCGCTTCCGGCCGGGTAGCAAGAATATGGCGACGCAGTACACCCGGCAGAACACCGGCGCTGAGCGGAGGCGTGAGCAGGTGTCCTCCCTGCTCGACAAAGAGCGTACTGATGGCTCCTTCGGTAAGCTCATCGCGCTCATTGAGAAAAATGACCTCGTCGAAGCCATCAGCGCGAGCCTGCGCATACTCCTGGTCGTAAAGCTCGCGCAGTGTTGTCTTATGCCGCAACAGAGGATCATCGGAGCGGGTTCGGCAAGGCGAGATGCGGACTATGAGCGGAGCGGGGTCGGGGATGAACTCAGAGTGAGTCAGGGTGAGCGCACCGGTCTCGTCCAGCAGGAGACGGACGCGCTGGCGCTGGCCGGGAACAAGCGATGCTTCAAGCTTGCAAAGCCGCGATTCGATAGCGTCGCGGTCACAGGCAAAGTCAAAGTACGCGGCTGAGGACACGAGGCGATCGAGATGCAGCGCGAGGAGAGACAGGGAATGCCCGTCAAAGAGCATAGTCTCGATGAGCTGAAATTGGCGCACAGGCCGGGTGAGGAACTGCGTCTTCAGCTGGCATTCGCGGTACTCGGAGGCTGGATCAGAGTCAGCAACGATGCCACCGCCGACGCCCATCGTGGCCGTACCATCCCGCAGCACCAGCGTGCGGATAGCCACGTTGAAGGTGGCATCGCCCGACGGAGGAATGTGGCCGATGGCTCCGGTATAGACGCCCCGGGGCTGGCGCTCAAGCTCGCGGATGATCTGCATGGTGCGCAGCTTCGGCGCGCCGGTGATGGAGCCGGAGGGAAAGATGGCGCGGAAGATCTCACCGAAGCTGAGGTCAGGGTTGAGCTCGCCCGAGATGGTCGAGGTCATCTGGAGCAGGGTGCGGTAGCGCTCGACGGAGAAGAGATCTTCGACCTGCACGGACCCCATGCGGCAGATTCTGCCAAGGTCGTTGCGGAGCAGATCGACGATCATGATGTGCTCGCTGCGGTTCTTCTCGTCGGATTGCAGCCGCCGCGCGTGGCGGTCATCTTCCTGAAGATCGAGCCCACGCGGGATGGTTCCCTTCATAGGGCGGGTGGTGATGCGACCGTCACGGATGCGAAAGAAGAGCTCGGGCGAGAGCGAGAGGATGTGCTGGCCACCGACATGCAGCAGGGCGCTGTAGGCGACGGGCTGCGCTCCGGAGAGAACCGCGAAGGCGACCGCCGGGTCGTGGGGATTCTCGACGGTAACCGAGTCGGTGAAGTTGACCTGATAGGTATCGCCGGCTTCGATGTAATGCTTGATGGCCTGGATCTTCTGTACGTATTCACCGGGCACGATCTCTAACTTCACGGCGCTGGCGAAGCGCTCCAGCGTCTCCGGAAAAGGGGCTCCCGGGGGTATGGGACCGAGGAACTTGCCCTGAGCGTGGTCAAAGACGAAGGGCGACTGGTAAGCGCCGAACCATGCCAACGGGAGCGCGTCTTGCGAGATGGATGTAGCGAAGGCAGCCTGATTCAGCTTCTCTTCGAGAAGATAGCCGCACTCGTAGCTGAGATACCCGGCGAGATGAAGTCCGCGGCGGCGGCTCGATTCGATCCAGTCGAAGACTACGTCCAGCTCCGACGCCTTGTTTGCCTGAAATATCTCCTCGGGATCGAGGAAGAGAAAGCTGTGACGGTTTTTCGGATCGAAGCGCGAGGTCTCCAGCAGAACCGCGTTGGGCGACTGAGCCGCGAGTGTGCGGAGGTGGGCCGGAAGTGGAATCCACTGAGACATGAGGGGCAAAATGATTGTTTCATGTCCCCTGCGAGCGACCTACTCGGTCGAGAGGCCGTACTTTTCCATGCGATAGATCAGGGTGCGTCGGCTGATATCGAGGTACTTTGCCGCCTTGGTCTGATTGCCCTTCGCCTGCTCCAGGGCTCGGAGGATCAGTTCGCGCTCGACGGCTTCCAGGCTGACGCCCTCTTCCGGTAGCTCAATCCAGAAGGCCGAGTTGTCGGCGGGTACGCGGCGAATCTCCTCAGGAAGATCGGCCTCCGTCACGATATTGGAAGAGCTGAGTACGAGCATCCGCTCCAGAACGTTCTCAAGCTCGCG
This sequence comes from Edaphobacter sp. 12200R-103, assembly GCF_010093025.1. Lineage (GTDB taxonomy): Bacteria > Acidobacteriota > Terriglobia > Terriglobales > Acidobacteriaceae > Edaphobacter. The sequence goes on from NZ_CP048114.1 coordinate 2,946,109, forward strand.
AACGTTGCCGGGCCAGCGATAACGCGTCAGATGCTGGATGACTCCGGGGGTCAGTTCTACATCGGCCATTCCGTGACGTTCTTTCGCCTCGTTGAAGAGATGCTTGACCAGCTCCGGAATATCTTCCCTGCGCTCGCGCAGCGGAGGGAGCAGCAGGGGCACGACGGCCAGGCGATAGTACAGGTCTTCGCGGAAGGCCTGGTCTTCGATCATGGCCTGAAGGTTGCGGTGCGTGGCGGCGACGACGCGGACATCGACCTTCTGGACGTCGGTCGCACCGATCTTTGCGATCTCGCCCTGTTGCAGTACGCGCAGCAGTTTGACCTGGGCATCGAGTGGAAGCTCGCCGACCTCATCGAGGAAGAGCGTGCCTCCGTCGGCGAGCTCAATCTTGCCGGGCTTGGTCGCCAGAGCCCCGGTGAAGGAGCCGCGGGTGTACCCGAAGAGCTCCGACTCCACCAGTTCCTTGGGGATGGAGCCGCAATTGATGGTGACGAAGGGGCGGCTCTTGCGTGGGCTGTTGTGGTGGATCGCCCGGGCCAGCAGCTCTTTGCCGGTTCCAGTCTCGCCCTGGATGAGCACGGTGGTATCGCGCTGGGCGACGCGTGCAGCCTGGTCGAGTACGTGCAGAAGGCTCTTGGCGCGCCCCACGATGCCCTCGAAGCCGTACCGCTGGTCAAGCGCCGAGCGCAGGTTGCGCACCTCTTCGATGAGGTTCTGGCGCTCCATCGCGCGATGGACGACCAGAACAAGCTCTTCGAAATCGAGCGGCTTGGTAACGTAGTCGTAGGCGCCCAGCTTCATGGCTTCGACAGCGGTCTCGACAGTGCCGAAGGCCGTCACGATGATGAGAGTGGGCTGAATGTCGTCTGCCGCGATGCGGCGCATCAGCTCAAGCCCGCTGGTGGGCATCTTCAGATCGCTGATGACAAGCTGCGGGGGTGCCTGGCGGATGAGTTCATGCGCCTCTGCACCATCGGCAGCAAGGATCACCTCATAGCCTGCCTCTTCCAACTGCATCTTCATGACGCTGCGCAGGCTGCTGTCATCGTCCACGACAAGAATCCGCTTCGAGCTCACAGTGCACCTGCCATCTTCTGAGAGCGTGCGAGAGGAAGCTCCAGCCGGAAGGTCATGCCCTTCTCGGCATTGTTTTCAGCGTACAGAAGTCCGCCATGCTGCTCGACAATGTTGGCGGCAACTGCAAGCCCCAGGCCGGTCCCGCTCTCCTTTGTCGTGAAAAACGGTTCGAACATACGCTCCAGCTGTTCGGCAGACATCCCAGGCCCCTGATCCCGCACCTCAACACACAGTTGTCCTGCACGGGGAAAGGCCTTCACAACGACACAGCCTCCGACAGGGCTGGCCTGAATGGCGTTGAGAACAACGTTGAGCAGAACCTGCTTCATCTGCTCGGCGTCGCAATCGAGCATCGGAAGTTGGGGCGGCAGATCGTCAATGATAGCGACCTGCTGGCGCAATGCGGCATGGCGAGCCAAAACCGTCACGGACTGCACCAGAGCGCAAGCATCGACGCGCTGAAATCGCGGCAGACGAGGACGCGCGAAGTCGAGGAAGTTGGTCAGCAGTTTGTTCAGGCGCTGCGACTCCTTCTCCAGGATTCCCAGACACTCCTGCTTGTTGTCAGCCGAGGCATTGCCGCGCTTCAGGATTCCTGCGGCGCCGGAGATGCTGGCCAGAGGATTACGAATCTCATGGGCGAGGCTGGCGGCGAGCTGTCCAGCAGCCGAAAGGCGCTCGGTTCGCTTCATCTTTTCAACATTTTCACGGAGCTCGGTGTAGACGTCCTCCAGCTCATGCTTGGTCGATTCCACGCGAAGGCGCTGGACGCGCTCCCGGTCAGCGAGCAGGCCGGCGATAATGCCTGCGCTGCCGAAGATTGCCAGCTCCAGCAGTTGATCGGAGGCATCAATGGGCCACCGCGCCCAGTGCCGCGCGATGATCGGGGCCTCGACAAGAAGTCCGAAGATCAGGGCCTTGACCGCGCCGCGCCAGCCAAACAGCATGCCCGCCATCATGAATGGCAGAAAGTTGAGATGATGCAGCACATTATGGAGCGCGATGGCGCGCGGAGAGGTAAACCAGGTAGTCAGGCCAACACCGACGATCATGGCTGCGATCACCGCTGCCTTGACGCGCGGTGTCCGCAGAAAGCTCAAGGACCTGGAAGCTTGCCCCATCTCCTTATTTTCCCATGCGGCTGCCTGCGCCTGCTCCAACAGGGGCGGCAGACGGGTTACCGTCACGGTTGAAGAGAACCAGGTGTGCATTCAGCGGAATGCAGATGCAATCCTCATTCCATCTTCCAAAGGTCCGATGTTCCAAAGAATCAAGCGAAGTCGGATGGTCGTGGACGATACGGGACAACCAGAAGCCGCGAAGTGTACCAAATGGGACGGTTCTTCCGCAGAATGTGCGGTTTTGTTGAATCTGCTTTGGCCTTTGGATTGCACTTTCCTTAACGTGCACCAGCGATGGCTTTTGATCGTTCTTTTATTCTCCTTGCGTCCGGCGGCGGCTCAGGTAACGGCGCCGACGAGTGACTCTCTGCCGCAAGCGCCTACACCTTCACAAGCTCCGGCACCCACCCCCACGGAACAGTCCACGGCGATTCCACTTACGCTGGATGAAGCCCTGGCGATGGCCAACAAGAACAGCCCGCGCCTGCATGCAGCGAACGCTCTGCTGGCACGCGCCACTGCGGCGACCCAGACGGCCCGTGCCTACACGAACCCACAGGCCGAATACTTCATCGGCAACCAGAGCGCGCGTCCCGTCAAGACGCCCGGAACTCCGGGCCTGCTGCAGCACTATGCGGGCTACCAGACGATTGAGATGCCGCACGAACGCGCGACCAGGCGCGAGGTTGCCGATCTGGGCAGGACGGTTCAAAGCTACGACCGCGATACGGAACAGCTTTCGGTGACGTCGACCGTCAAACATGCTTTCTATGAGGCCGTGCGGTGGAAGCATGAGGTAGAAATCGCACGGGAGAACCTGGCGCTGGTGCAGGATCTTCGCAACCGCGTGGAGATCGAGGTCCGCGTAGGCGAAAAGGGCCGCCTGGAACTGACACGGGCGGAAGCGGAGCTTGCACGAGCGAACTTTGGCGTAAGGAGCGCACAGATCAACCTGGTGGATGCAGTCGCATCTCTTCGAGCTGTCATTGCGGCGCCGCCGGATATTGCGATTGATCCCAGAGGGGCACTGGAACCGCCGGTGCGCCTGGGACCGTTGAACGAACTGCGAGCAATTGTTCTTCAAAGACACCCTGTCATCGCGGGCGCAAATGTTGCCCTTGATCAGGCTGAGGTGGAGCTCGAGCATCAGCGAGCACTTCGTGTCCCCCAGCCAACCTTCTACGGAGAGTGGGAGCGCCAGCCGGATCTTACTTTCTGGAGAGTAGGAGTCACCGTTCCTGTTCCGCTATGGGATCGCCGCAAAGGCCAGATCGCGGACGCACAAGCGACCATTCGACAGGCCTCCGCAGTCCGCAATCAGAGGCAGTTGGAACTGACGGCAGCGCTGGAACGCGCCTATGAGAGCTACCAGCTTGCCGACCAGCAGGCGAAGTCTCTGGAAGCGGGATCGTTGCATGAAGCCGAGAGCGCCGTCGAAGCAGCGAGGAATGCATATAAGTTCGGCGAGCGCGGCATTGTTGAGGTGCTGGATGCGCAACGCGTCCTGCAGACGGTACGCGGCGATCTGCTGGATGCGCAGTTTGCGCGAGAGTCAGCCCTGATCGACCTTGAAGAACTTGGCGTAGTTGCCACAGGAGAAAAGCATTGAAGATCGTGAAACGTACAAGCTCCCTGACCGGCTGCGCGCTGGCATCGATTGCCGTCCTTTTATTGACTGCCGGTGGTTGCAAGAAGAAGACAGCTCCTGCGGAGGTCCAGGTGCAGGAGGATCCGACCGTTGTTTCGGTCACACCGGATCTGGCGAAGAGGCTCGTCATCGGTGAGCCGAAGGTAGAGGAGGTTGCAGGCTCGCTCCAGGTTGCCGCGCGTATTGACACCGATGCCAGCCGGATTGCACGCATCGGCTCTCCTGTTGCAGGACGCATCATCAAGCTGCTCGTGCTGGAAGGACAATATGTGCATCGCGGACAGGCGCTGGCGACGCTGCACAGTACTGATCTTTCCGACACACAGTTCGCCTTTATCAAGGCGTATTCGCAGGAGCAGCTGGCCGAGAAGGCGGCCGAACGCGCGGAACAGCTTGTAAAAGCCGACGTGATGGGCCAGGCAGAGCTGGACCGACGCCGCGCAGAACAGCTGCAGGCCTCCACCGAGGCGCAGGCGTTCCGGACACAGTTGGGCGTTCTGGGCATGTCAGACGCTGCCATCCGCAAGCTCGAGACCGTGCGAAAGCTCAATGCCGACTATCCCGTTATTTCGACGATCAGCGGAACCGTACTCGATCGCAAGGTCACGATCGGCCAGATCGTGCAGCCGGCGGAGGTCGCCTTCATGGTTGCCGATCTTTCGAACGTGTGGGTGATCGCGGATGTCCCGGAGCAGAGCGCCGGCAAGCTGCACAAGGGCATGGAGGTCATCGTGAAGATTCCGGCTCTGCCGGAGCAGGAGATTCAGGGCAAACTCTCCTATGTCTCGCCCATCGTCGATCCCAACACGCGAACCGTGCAGGTGCGCATGGACCTTGCGAATCCGAAGGGAATCTTCAAGCCAGCGATGCTGGCCAACATGACCTTCATCGATGCCTCCGAGCGCAAAAACACGATCCCGTCCACCGCTGTCGTTCGGGAAAACAACAAAGATTGCATTTTTGTACAGATTGGACCCCACAATTTCATGCTGCGGGAGGTCTCCCTGGGATTGGAGAGCGGCGACAGGCGTGTGCTGGAGAGCGGTGTAAATCCTGGAGAGAAGATCGTTCTGGATGGGGCCTTCCACCTGAATAACCAGCGCAAGCAGAATGCCATCAAGGGAGGCGAATAGCGATGCTGCAGTCCATCGTTCGCGGTGCGCTGAAGCATCGCCTGGTCCTCATCGTCGTTGCCATTGCTCTGGTATGCTTTGGCGTCAACGCCGCCCAGCATCTGTCGGTGGACGCCTTCCCCGACGTCACCAACGTTCAGGTCGTAATTGCGACCGAAGCCCCGGGGAAATCGCCCGAAGAGGTCGAGCGCTTCATTACCATTCCTGTCGAGATCGCCATGACCGGACTTCCGGGCATGACCGACATGCGCTCGCTTATCAAGCCCGGCCTCTCGCTGATTACGCTGGTCTTTGAAGACGGCCGCAGCCTCTATCTCGAACGTCAGATGGTCTCAGAGCGCCTCAACGAGCTGCGCAGCCGGATGCCGGAGGGGGTTACCCCCGTTCTGGGCCCAATCACGAATGCGCTGGGCGAGGTGTATCAGTACACGCTTGAGCGCCCGGACGATGGCAAACGTCCTCTGACGAAGGAAGAGCTTACCGAGCGGCGAACCATACAGGACTGGGTTGTGCGTCCGCTGCTGCGATCGATTCCCGGCGTCGCCGAGATCAATTCGACCGGTGGATTTGTCAAGCAGTACGAGACCCTGGTCGATCCGCAGAAGCTTCGTTATTACCACCTGACCATCCAGGATGTCACCAATGCGCTGGCGCGGAATAACGCTAACGCCGGCGGAGGTATTCTGCCGCAGCACGCAGAGCAGTATCTGATTCGCTCTGTCGGTTTGATTGACGATCTCGATGACATTCGCGGGATCGTCCTGAAAGAGACCGGTGGGACCCCTGTCTACATTCGCGATGTAGCAGAGGTGCGCCTTGGAACCGCCGTCCGCTATGGCGCCATGATTAAGAACGGCTATACCGAATCTACCGGTGGCGTCGTTCTCATGATGACCGGCGGCAATGCAAAGGAGATTGTCAGCCGCGTGAAGGCGCGCGTTGCCGAGATCAACTCCAAGCACATGATTCCCGGCGGCCTGCAGATCAAGCCCTATTATGATCGCTCAAAGCTGGTAGACGCCGCTATCGATACCGTTACAGAGGTTCTGGGTGAGGGCATCGTCTTTGTCATTATTGTGCTCGTCCTCTTCCTGGGAGATATCCGTTCCAGCCTGATCGTCAGCTCAACGCTGCTGGTGACGCCGCTACTGACCTTCCTGGTAATGAACAAGATCGGGCTGACAGCCAACCTGATGTCGCTCGGAGGACTCGCGATCGCAATTGGCCTGATGGTCGACGGCTCCGTGGTCGTGGTGGAAAATGTTTTTGGCAAGCTGAGCCATGCCCGGCATCATGGGCACGATGTCGACTCCGTACAGGGAAAAATGCACATCGTGCTGGATGCCGTGGGCGAGGTCGCGACCCCGGTCTTGTTCGGAGTTACGATCATCATCCTCGTCTTCCTTCCCCTGATGACGCTGGAAGGCATGGAAGGCAAGATGTTCGCTCCCCTTGCCTATACGATCGCCATCGCGCTCGGGATATCGCTGCTGCTTTCGCTCACGCTGTCTCCCATCCTATGCAGCTACATGCTCCGTGGAGGATCGGAAGAAGATACCTGGTTTGTACGCCGACTCCGCCGGCCGTACAACGCAATGCTGGAATGGGCAATGGGACATCGCAAGACGACGGTTATCTCGGTTGTCGGCATGTTTATCTTTGCACTGTGCCTGTTCCCGTTTCTGGGGACCGCCTTCATTCCGGAGATGGCCGAAGGAACGCTGTCGCCGAACGCAGATCGTGTCCCGAACATCTCCCTCGACGAGTCGCTGAAGATGGAGATGGCGATGCAGAAGACGATGCTAACCGTGCCCGGCATCGATAACGTCGTATCGCGCGTGGGCCGCGGCGAATCGCCTGCCGATCCGGCTGGACCGAACGAAGCCGACGTGCTGGCGTCGCTGACTCCAATTGAAGATCGCCCGCGCGATCGCTCGCAGGAGAAGATTGCCAATGAGGTGCGCGAGAAGCTGGCGGTTATTCCCGGCATCAACCTGGTGATGTCGCAGCCGATCTCGGACCGTGTCGATGAGATGGTATCCGGCGTTCGAGCTGACGTGGCCGTGATGCTGTATGGCGATGATCTTGACGTGCTGGTTGAAAAAGCGCGTGAGATTGCCCGGGTGGCCAATACGATTCGCGGAACGCAGGATACCCGCGTGGACCGCGTCGGTGGCCAGCAATACCTCAATATCACCATCGACCGGCGCGCGATCGCACGCTATGGCTTGAATGCCGCCGATGTCAACGATGTAATTGAAACAGCCATCGCCGGAAAGGCCGCCACAGAGATTTACGAGGGCGAACGGCGGTTCGAAGCCGTGGTTCGTCTGCCGCAGCCGCTCCGCGACAGCGTTACCGAGATTAAGGAGCTGCAGATCAGCTCACCCGATGGTCCTCTTATTCCTCTCGATAACCTGGCCAGGATCGGAGTACGGGAAGGCCCGGCGCTCATCAATCGCAGCATGGGCAAGCGACGTATCGTGGTTGGTGTCAACGTCCAGGACCGCGACCTGGGTGGCTTTGTGGCTGAACTGCAGCAGAAGGTCGACAAACAGGTGAAGCTGCCTCCCGGCTACTACATTGAGTGGGGCGGTCAGTTCCACAACATGGAACGCGCGATGCATCACCTGATGATCATTGTGCCGATCACGATTGCGGCCATCTTCTTCCTGCTGTTTGTACTGTTCCAGTCGGTGCGGTTCGCTGCGCTCATCATTACAGTGCTTCCGCTGGCCTCCATCGGAGGTGTGATCGGACTCTTTATCTCAGGCGAGTATCTCTCGGTACCCGCATCGGTCGGATTCATTGCGCTGTGGGGCATCGCAGTGCTGAACGGTGTCGTGCTGGTCTCCTACATCCGGAAGCTGAGGTCTGAAGGAATGCCGCAGGCACAGGCGATTCGAGAAGGCGCCAGGCTGCGCTTCCGTCCCGTCATGATGACCGCCACGGTAGCCGCACTGGGTCTGGTTCCCTTCCTGTTCGCACGAGGAGCAGGTTCGGAGATCCAGCGTCCACTGGCAATCGTCGTCATCGGAGGATTGTTGAGCTCGACCCTGCTCACCCTGATCCTCCTTCCTGTGGTCTACGCGACCTTCGAAGGCAAAGAGCGGGACGCTTAACGTCCCGCTCTTTGAGCTACCGTAGTGGCATCACGTTATCCTCGCCGAACGTAGTCTCTATACGCCGGAAGATTGAATTCAGGCAGGCTGGTGGCCTGCATCGCCGCCCTGACGACAGCACGCGACATGACCGTCGCCGCAATGGCGCCGATGGCAGAGACATCTGCCTTTACGTCTGCTGTTCCTGTCGACATTGCAAAGATCGTGTCTCCATCGCCCATCGTGTGGACCGGATTGATCGAACGCGCGTACCCGTCGTGAGTCATCTGAGCGATCTTGGTCATCTGGGTCTTCGTAAACGGAGCGTTGGTCGCCACAATCCCGATAGTCGTGTTTGCACCGTTCTCCACGACGACGCGGTATCCCCTGAGAATTTCCGCCATGGAGTCGCGAAAGCCCTTGTCATCCTCCGTGCGGGCCCCGGCAACGATTTTGCCAGAGTGTGGATTGACCACATCGCCGACCGCGTTCACGGCAACGATGGCTCCCACCACGATTCCAGTGTTGCCGATCTTAACGCTCGCCGTACCCAGGCCGGACTTCATGGCGAACTTCGGCCCGAACATCTTGCCAACGGTAGCTCCCGCTCCCGCACCGATGTTGCCCTCTGCAACCGGCCCGGTGGTCGCCGCCATACACGCCTTGTACCCGTGTTCATCGGCGGGGCGGATCTTGAAATCACCTACTCCAAGATCCATCAGGATGGCGGCGGGGACGATGGGAACCACTCCCTTGCCGATCTTGTAGCCGAGATTGTGCTCTTCGAGCCAGCGTACCACTCCGGTAGCTGCAGCGAGGCCATACGCGCTTCCGCCGGAGAGCAGGATCGCCTGCACCTTCTGCACCATGTTGATGGGCGAGAGCAGATCCGTCTCGCGCGTGCCCGGGGCCGAACCACGCACATCCACACCTGCGGTTGCGCCGTTCTCGCAGATGACAACCGTGCAGCCGGTCGGGCGCTCGGTCAGCGTATGCTGGCCTACCTTCAGGCCCGGCACATCGGTGATCGATCCTCCTTCGGGGAGCGAAATGGTCTCCTTTGCCGAGGCGAAGGCCGTCTCCGCCGGGAGTGCGGCGGCCAGCGGAAGTCCAAGCAGGTTGCGGGCAAATTCACGACGCTTCATCAGGAACCTCTTCCTCTTTGGTACAGGTACTTCTACGAAACTGTCTCTTCTGCACTTGTATTGGTCGCAGGCGCGAAGAGACGAAACGAGATCATTACAATAGCCGCCGTTGCGATACCGATCACCTGCGGGGAAAGCATGCCCACGCCTGCGCCACTTGTAAGGCGCATCGCTAGAAGGGTCGCCGTCAGAGCAGCCACAATGCTACTGAGAGCGGCGGGAGCAAACACGCGCTTTGAGTAAAGGCCAGCGAGAACCGGCACAAACAGCGCCACCGCGATCAGGCCGTAGAAGATCGAGACCGCCTGAATGATCGACGGCAGAACAACGGCAAGCGCGATACCGGCGACGCCTGCGCAGACCGAGGTGAAGCGGCTGACCCATAACATCTTCTGCTGCGACGCCGCGGGGTTCAGGAATGTCTTGTAGAGATCGACGGCGAGAGAGGTGGAGAGCATGAAGAGGATGGCGTCGGTCGCACTTAGCTCAGCCGAGAAGATGGAGGCCAGCGTCCAGATGCCGAGCCACTCGGGAAGCAGCGCCTTCATTGCGGACGGCAGCGCAAGCTCTGGATTGGCAAGGTGAGGCATCGCCGCAAACGCGCAGAGGCCGAGGACAGGCGGCACGAATGCAAAGATAGCCTGCCCGATGGAGTTCAGCGTCACGCCAGTACGCACGGCGTGGACATCCTCTGCTCCGTAGACCTTCTGGACCAGACCCGGAGAGATCATGAACGACGGCACGAGGATTGCAATCCATGCGAGCAGTTGTTTAGAACCAGCTCCGGTCATGCTGAAGAGAGCCGACGTCCGAGCCTCGTTCGCTGTATGGGCGAGAACCAGATCGTGCACGTGCGACCATCCGCCCAGCGCATGCAGCGCAAACGGGACGGCCAGCAGAAGCCCTGACATCGTGACCGCGAGTTCGAACATGTTCACAAACGAGGAGGACATCATGCCGCCAGCGGTGCAGTAGACGATGGCGACCACGCCTCCGATGAGGCAGCCCTGCCACTTGGGAATGCCCGCGACGGTGTCGAGGATCCACGAGATGGCAATCAATTGGCCCGCAAGAATGGCAAGCGCGCCAAACCAGAAGAGCACAGCGATGACTGCTTTGACTGCCTTGCTGTAGCGAAACTCAAGATAATCCTGCAGGGTGGCGAGATTATGTCTTTTCGCGATGGTCCAGAGCTTGGGTCCGAGAAATTGCGCCAGCAGGAAGGTTCCGATGGAGGCCGAGCCGACCCACCACCACGCCGACATTCCCATCCGGTATCCCAGCCCGGTTGCGCCGACTGTAGAACCTGCTCCGATATTGGCCGCAAGAAATGTGGCGAACAGGCGCCCTGGCCCCAGGCTGCGGCCGGCGACCAGAAAGTCTGTAGAGTTCTTCACCTTGCGGCTCATCACAAGGCCCAGCCCCATCAGGACAATGGAGTAGAGCAGCAATGCGATGAGATAGATGTTCATTCCTTCGCTTTCCCTTCTTCCAGTCCCATCCACTGTATTGCATCCTCATAATTCGCCTTGAGTGAAGCAATCAGGAGGCGTCGCTCCAGTAGAACTAAAAGCCGTACTTGAAGGCCATCTGAATGACACGCGAGTCGTTGCCGACAGTCGAAGTGATGCGGCCGAATGTGGACGTTCCAAACGTCAGCCCAGGTTGCGCGAAATGGGCTTCGTTGAAGACATTGAAGACCTCAAAGCGAAAGTCCGCGTGTTGCGTCTCGGTGATCCAAAAGATCTTGAAGATGGAGGCGTCTGTCGTATTGAAGCCCGGTCCCACGACTGCGCCGCGCGGTTCATCACCCGACCTGCTGTTGTCGATCTTCGTTCCTGTCTTAGGAAGGGCGAAGCACGATGTATCAAAGAACGTTGTCGTGGTTCCCACATTCCGATTCGCATAATCGTTCGGATTGCACGTCATGTTGGGCCGGAAGGTCAGCGATTGCGCTGTGGTCGAAGAGTTCACCACCGTGAAAGGATTGCCCGACTGGGCTTGGAAGATACCGTTGATCTGCCAGCCACCGATCAGCAGACGCTCCGCTGCAGGCCTGCCTAGCAGACGCGGAAGCTCGTAGCCGAAGCTGAGTACAAAACGGTTGCGCGTATCGAAGAGCGAGTTCCCGCGCTCGCGCTCCATGGCACGATCGATGGAGGTCTGATCTCCGATCGTGACCGGTAGAACTGGGCGCGAGTCGTTTCCGATGTTCAGGCCGGAGACATTGTCGATCGACCGGCTCCAGGTATACGCCGCCGTGGCCGTCGCACGATGCCAGGTACGCAGCGTCCACTGCGCCTGCAGCGAGTCATACCAGCTGCTTGCTGCTGAAAACGTAGGTCGCGTCAGCCCGAGCGCGGGAAATACCGCGCGAGTTCCCGCAGCATAGGCGTTAATGGCTGACGTGGACGGAACCACATTTGTGGGGTTCACTTCGATAAAGACCGGAAGCTGGCTCGCACGCGTTCCGACATAGCCAACCTCAAAGCCCATCTGCGACGTGAACTGGTGCTCGATGCCCAGGTTGTAGTGCTGAACCCGAGGAGCCTTGTAGGAGTGCGGAAGGCTCCAGCCGATGAAGGTCAGTCCGGGAGGAAAGCCGACTGCTCCAGTCGAGACTCCCCGGTACGGATTAGAAAACCACTCTGAGCTTGCCGTGCTTCCCGGCCGCTGATAGAAGTCGATCTCCTGCAGCGGCTGAAACGGCGGCGCCAGCGTGCCGTTCTGGAAGAAGTCACCCTGCCCGGGCACCGTGTCGAAGTAGATCCCATAGGCCGCGCGAAATACTGTCCGGCCGTCGCCTGTGGGGTCGTAGATGGCGGCAAGTCGCGGCGAGACATTGTTCGTGTCTGCGTAATACGTCGCTGCCGGCGTCTCGCGATCACCGGGATAGACCAGTCCGAGCGGAGCATTTGGCTGCACCGTCGACTGCTGGCCCGGATGCAGCGCGGCCAGATGTCCTTTCGCTTCGGTGTAGGGCTGGTTGACCTCGTAGCGTGCGCCAGCAACGATCGTCAGCTTGGGGCTGAGGCGAAACTGGTCCTGCGCATACCCGGAGTAGGTCCACGAAGTTCCATTCATTGCCGGATCGCCCGATCCCTGCTGAAACATATACGGATACCCGAGCAGGAAATCGGCCAGAGCATATCCCGTGAAGTTGGCGTTGAAGGTAAATGCGCCGTTGGGCCGGTTGATATAGAGCAGGCCGATTCCGTCGCGGCGAACTTCGCCACCGAACTGGAGGGTGTGACGTCCCTTCGTCCATGTAAGGTCGTCCGAGATCGTGTCCACACTGTTCTTGCGCAACGCAAACGGCTGCTGGGCATCTCCCTGGGTGAAGTACCCGGTGACCAGAACATTCGGCAGACCTGCTGCCTGCGCGTTGGTGGAGTGGAAACTGTATCCCGCTGAGCTGAGATCAACTCCGCTGGTCTGATTGGGCTTGCCGTTGATCCACTGCCGCGCATATCGGGCGACGTTGATCATGCGCGCGTTGATCACCCATGTGTCAGACCCCATGGCGTCCTGCAGGGTCATCAACTGACGATTGCCTGCCGGTGCAAAGTTCGATGGCGTGATCGGACCGAAGAGATTCTGGTGCGACCGCATGTAGCGGCCAAGCAGCGCGTGGGCCCCCACCTTCAGGTCGACGCGCACACCACCCATGTCGCGGTTATCGATATTCGGCGGCGCCGCGGTGTAGTAGTTGCCGGGGGCGTTGGGGAGTGGAACGGAGTTGCTGAGCAGGTACGCGCTGACAGGGCTGATGCGCGCCGGATCGATGACATTCGCACGCCCCTGATACGAAAACTGCTGGCCCGTTGTAGGATCGATGATCTTCGTGGAGAGCTCTGAGAAATCGCCCCGCCGCATCGCCGCGCTCGGCACCGGCTGATTCAACACATTGCTGGTCGCATCCTTCAGCCGGAAGCCCTCGTAGAAGCCGAAGACAAACAAGCGATCACGAAGGATCTTTCCTCCCGCCGTTCCGCCAAACTGATTCTGCTGGTAGTTCGGCTTCGTCTTTGCGAAGTAGTTCTTCGCGGCCAGTGCAGCCTCACGGTTGAACTCCCACACGCTGCCGTGCCAGTTGTTCGTTCCGGAACGAGTGACGACATTCACAATGGCGCCCGCGCTCCTGCCGTACTGCGCGTCGTAAGAGTGCGTCATGATCTTGAACTGCTCGATCGCATCCGGCGGAGGCCGCATGACAAAGCCGCTGTTGAACGAGTCGTTGTTTGGAGCGCCGTCCAGCAGAAAGCTGTTCGACTGATTGCGCATTCCATTTACGTTGAAGCTTCCAGTCGTGTTGCCAAAGCCACCCGGGGTAGCGTTTCCATTCGCGCCGCCCAGCGCTGCAGGAGCAGCAATGACGCCGGGGATGAGCGTCCCAAGCTGTGCGAAGCTGCGTCCATTCAGAGGAAGATCGACCACGGCCCGATGGTTCACCACGGTGCCCAGCGTTGCATTACCGGTCTCCACCAGCGGAGCACCTCCTGTCACGGTCACCTCTTCAACGACGACGCCTAGCTGCAGATGCACATCAACACGCGAGGTTCCGTTGACCTGCACCTCGACCTTCTCCACGCTCGTCGTCTTAAAACCCATGGCCATGGCCTTCAACCGGTAGATCCCGGGACTCACCAGGGGAAAGGCATACGCGCCATCACCGCCGCTCATCGCCGTCCGCTCGGCCGCAGTAGCCGCGCTGGTCAGCTTTACCTCCACGCCGGACACCACCTGCCCTGCCGGATCGTAGACGACTCCAGAGACCTGGCCCGCAGCCTGCGCGAGCAACAGACGCCCGCCACACAGAGACACCACCATCAAAACGAGTGGAAGAAACAGACGAGCAGAACCTGCAGGCAAATATCGCCGGAAGCGGGTCTTAAATGCTTCACGCATAGCACCACTCTAGATGCAAAGAGAGAGGTGCAAAGAGCTGTATCGCCTACATGGCAAGGCGGTACACCAGCGATGCAGAATCGGTATACCGATTGCATTTGCCCGAATACCGCAGGGCTGCTTCCAGGGATTTATCCTAGAGAAGGCTGACACCTCAGCTCCCCCGGGGACTCGCAATGGAAAGCATCGTAGAAACCCTCTACCGCAGACTCCGCCAGGACATCGTCGAGTGCGAGCTGACGCCCGGGCGCGCCTTCTCCGAGACCGAGTTCGGCCGTCTTTACAATGCAAGCCGCACTCCCATCCGCGAGGTCTGTCGCCGGCTGGAACATGACGGCCTCATCCGCATCATCCCCTTCCGCGGCTACCGCATCGCACCTCTCTCCGTAGCCGAGTTTCACGATCTCGAAGAGTTGCAGCTCATCTTCGAACCCGAAGCCGCTGCACTGGCGGCAGAGCGGGCCAGCGAGGAAGAGATCGCCGAGATGAAGAAGCTCGCCACGTATGAGTATCGCGTCGGCGACCGCTCCAGCTATCGCGAGTTTATCCAGACCAACTATCAGCTCCATACCCTGATCGCGCAGTCCACCCGCAACATGCGCCTGCTCGACGTTGTCAGCAACGCCCACGTTCGCCTGATGCGCTTCTTCTACCTCGGTCTGCCGTTTGACTCTTACGGCCCCGCGCTGGTCGCAGAACACATCCGCCTTGTCGATGCTATCGCCAGCCGGAATGTCACTGACGCACGGCATTACGCAGGCGAGCACATCCGCCAGGCGATGGAACGCAGCGCCAGCATGTTGATGAACGCCATTCGCTTCGGCGAGGCTGTCTTTGGCGCCAACCAATCGCTCGAAGGCACGATTCCCCATGCGGCTGCAGGGGTTCGTCGCCCGTAAGCCGCTTCCTCACCGCTGCTTCTACCCTTCGCCCCGGCATTTAGCGATAATGAATCTGCTATGTCCAAGCAACAATTTCAGACTGAAGTCAGCCAACTCCTTCACCTCATCGTCCACTCGCTCTACTCTCACCCGGAGATCTTTCTCCGCGAACTGATCTCCAACTCCTCCGACGCGCTCGACAAGCTGCGGCACCTGACCCTGGTCGACGAAAAGTACAAGGCTCTCGTCGGCGATGGTATCGATTCGCCGCGGATCGACCTCGAGCTGAACGAGGAGGCCAAAACCCTCACCATCTCCGATACCGGAATCGGCATGAGCGAGGAAGACCTTGTCTCGCACCTCGGCACCATCGCCCGTTCCGGAACAAAGAACTTCCTCTCGCAGCTCTCCGGCGACGACCGCAAGGACTCCAACCTGATCGGCCAGTTCGGCGTGGGTTTCTATTCCGTCTTCATGGTGGCCGACAAGGTCGAGGTCACCTCGCGCAAGGCGGGCGAAGACAAGACCTTCCGCTGGACCTCCGACGGCAAGACCGGCTTCGACATCGAAGAGGTCACAGGCGCAGCCGCACGCTCTTCCGCGGGCACGACCGTCCTCATCCACTTCAACGAAGAGGGCTCGCAGTACGCCAACAGCTACCGGTTGCAGGAGATCGTCAAGAAGTACTCCAACCACATCGCGTTCCCGATCTTCCTTACCTATGACAAGAGCGAGTGGAACGCCGAGAAGAAGGAGTCTGAGAAGAAGCGCGTCACCGAGCAGGTCAACGCCGCCAGCGCCATGTGGCAGCGGTCCAAGTCCGAGCTGACCGACGAGGACTACAAGGAGTTCTATAAGTCCATCACCGGCGACTGGGAAGATCCGCTCTTCTGGTTCCACACCCGCGCCGAGGGCAATCTCGAGTACACCACTCTGTTCTACATCCCGGCGAAGGCCCCCATGGACCTCTACCAGGTCGATTACAAGACGGGCGTCAAACTCTACGTGAAGCGCGTCTTCATCATGGACGACTCCAAGGAGCTTCTGCCGCCATACCTCCGTTTCGTGCGCGGCATCATCGACTCCGAGGATCTCCCGCTCAACGTCTCGCGAGAGATCCTGCAGCAGAACCGCATCCTCACCACCATCAAGACCGCGAGCGTCAAGAAGATCCTCTCCGAGCTGAAGTCCATCTCCGAGAACGACAAGGAGAAGTATGCAAAGTTCATCGCCGAGTACAACCGTCCTCTGAAGGAAGGTCTCTACGGCGACTTCGCTAACCGCGAGACGCTGCTCGAACTGATCCGCTTCAAGTCGACCAGGGCAGAAGGCCTCACCAGTCTGGCCGAGGCGAAGTCGCGCATGCAGCCTGAGCAGAAGGCGCTCTACTACATCACCGGCGGCACCGAGAACATGCTGCGCAACTCGCCCTTGCTCGAGATCTACAAGAAGAAGGACATCGAAGTCCTGATCCTCGACGACGACATCGACGAGATTGTCTTCTCCACGATCGACAAGTACGGCGACACCGACCTGAAGGCCGTCAACAAGGGAGCCGCCAGCGAGGACCTGAAAGACGAAACCGCGCCCGAGAAGGCTGCCGAAAAGGCCGAAGCTCTCAAGCCTCTGCTCGAAAAGATCAAGGCCACGCTCGGCGACGCCGTCAAAGAGGTTCGCCCCTCCGCACGTCTCGCCGACAGCCCTTCGGTCATCGTCTCCGACGAGGACGAACCCTCCGCACGCATGCGCCAGATGATGCGCGCCATGGGCCAGAAGGAGATGCCCGAGCCCTCGCCTACACTCGAGATCAACCCCGATCACGAGATCATCCAGAAGCTGCTCGCCGACCCCAGCAACGGCAGGGTAGAAGACGCGGCCTGGCTGCTCTTCGATCAGGCCCTGCTGCTTGAAGGCGTGCCGCTAAAGGACCCGGCAACCTTCGTGCAGCGCCTCAACCGCGTGCTGAATCAGTCCATCTGAACGCATTTCATGACAGACAAGAACGCCTCCCCTAAAGGGAGGCGTTCTTGCTAACTGAATCAAGGTCTACAACTCACCCTTCTTCATCTGCCCCACGGCATAGTCACAGGCTCTCGCCGTCATTGCCATGTACGTCAGCGAAGGATTCTGGCAGGCAGATGACGCCATGAACGAACCGTCCGTGATGAACAGGTTCTTCACGTCATGCGCCTGGTTCCACTGGTTCAGCACCGAGGTCTTCGGATCGCGTCCCATGCGGGCGCTTCCCATCTCGTGAATGCACTCGCCCGGCAGCGATGGCGTTGTCATCAGGGTAATGTCTTTGGCGCCGGCCGCATCCAGCATCTCCGCCGCGCTGTTCATCGCGTCTTTGAAGATGGCGAGCTCATTCTCGCGCCACTTATGGCTGATGTTCATCGTGGGAATACCCCAGGCGTCAACCTTCTCGCGGTTCAGCTGCATGCGGTTCTCCGGATTCGGAAGGCACTCACCCCATGCGCCAAAAGTGAACCGCCAGGGTCCGGGAGTACGCAGCTGATGCTTGAAGTCCGCGCCGAAACCTGCCATCTCACTGCCCCGTCCCCAGTCCTCGCGCCCGGCTCCTCCCTGGTAGCCGTAGCCGCGCACGAAGTCCGGATGCTTCTCCTTGACGTTACGGAACCGCGGCATATAGATGCCGTTGGGGCGGTTGCCAAGCTGCTGGCGATCCAGATTTCCCGGCATGACGCCGCTGGCCCCAGCGTGGAAGATGTGGTCCATCAGGTTACGCCCCACCTGATCGCTGGAGTTGGCAAGGCCGTTGGAGAACTCCGGTGTCGCAGAATTCATCAGGATGCGCGCCGACTCGAGCGTCGATGCGCAAAGGAAGACGACCTTCGCGTGGAACTCCAGACTCTCTCTGGTGTTTGCGTCGATCACGCGTACGCCCGAAATGCGCCGCGTCTGTGGATCGAAGATCAGGCTGTGAACCACGCTGAACGGACGCAGCGTCATCTTGCCCGTCGCCTCGGCCGCAGGCAGGGTGGAATGGATGCTGCTGAAGTACGAGCGCGTGATGCAGCCGCGTCCGCACGGCCCGCAGTAGTGGCAGGCTGCGCGTCCGCGATGAGGCACGGTCAGGATCGCTGTGCGGCCGATGGTCAGGCAGCGATCGGGAAACTTTTGCGCCACCACTTTGCGCATATCGAGCTCGGCGCAGTTCATCTCAAACGGCGGAAGAAACTTGCCATCGGGCAACTGCGGCAGGCCCTCCGCCTGTCCACTGACGCCGATAAAGTCTTCTACGTAGTCGTACCAGGGCTCGATATCCTTGTAGCGAATCGGCCAGTCAACGCCGTGGCCGTCCTTCAGGTTGGCCTCAAAATCAAGGTCGCTCCAGCGATAGCTCTGCCTTCCCCACATGACCGAGCGGCCTCCGACATGCCGTCCACGAAGGAACAGATAAGGCTGATCCTTCGGTGTGGTGTATGGGTTCTCAAGATCGTTGACGAAGAACTTGGCGTTCCACTCGTCCGCGATGTGCCTCTGCATCGGCTGGTACACCTTCTCGTACTGCCTGTCGCGCATGCCGCGAAACTTCACGTCCCACGTCGGCACGTGCTCCACGTAGTCCCGCTCGGGCACAATCGTCTGCCCGGCCTCGAGCACCAGCGTCTGCATACCCTTCTCGGTCAACTCTTTGGCCGCCCAGCCGCCCGAAATGCCGGAGCCGATCACGATTGCGTCGAAGTTGTTCGCCTGTCCAATGACGTTCATTGCTGCACCACCTTCAGCGGAGCGCAGCCCGCGTGTTCGGGAGGAATAATCGACCTACCCAGTTCCTTTTGAAATCCAATCTGCGAGGTGTAATAGCCAGTCAGCGTCAGCTTCTTCATCGTGTAGAAGAAGTTCACCGGAATCGGCTTCGTCTGTTGCGGGATCGAGACATGGCTTCTGGTCACCCTCTTCCGCAGCTGCGCGGCATAGTCCATCGCCTCAGCGTCCAGCCCCTTCATCAACTCCGTCTGCTGTTCCGGCGAGCAGGCGACGAAGGCCTTTCCGAACTTCTTTTTGCTACCTGCATCCACATCAGCCAAACCGCTCAGAAACTCCTTCGTCTCAGCGGGCTCGTACCACTCCGTCAGTAGAAGATCGATGAACTCAGGCACGCCCACTTCCTTTGCTCCAGGAGTATCGGTTGTGGGGATGATCCTCTCTGCGAGCGTAGCTACGGTCTCATGCTGATGAGCATCCAGGGTTCTAAAGCGTATGGTGCCCGCTGCCTTCGCATTCGCCTCTTCCAATATTGCCAGCGCCTCACGCGGAAACGCCGAGATCGCTGCTGTTGAACCTAACAATTTCAAAACATCGCGCCGTTGCATACTTGTCTCCGACTCCAGCGGGCCATTTTACATGCTCAAGACAACTACTCCGCAACCCTGCACTTTGTTGAGGATTAAAGCAAGCCCGGATCACTTCAGTGGGCTTGCTTTTCACCAGCCTTCATCGCCTCCCGCAACTTCCGCTCGCCGTCCGCGCTTAGGTACTTGCAATCCAGCTGCAGAAAAACAGACGTATACGGCACCGTCATCGTAGTCTTGAGCACCAGCACCTTGTAGGTCTTTGCGGTCTCGCTGACCTTGTCCAGGATCTCTGCATGCGGAAGCGACTGTACCGTGTACGGCTTCAGCACCTTCTGCAGCCCCTCACGATACGCGCTCACGTTTGCGTAATCACTGGAGGGGACATAGGGCAGTTCGGCATCCAGAAAGACCAGGGGTCGTACGTGGATCGAGTGCGAAATCGCCCAAAGCACGGCTCGCGTGACCGCCAGCTGATCTTCCCCGGTCTCGACTGTTTCGACTCCGGGCGATATTTGTAGCGGATACGCCGAATCGACGATCAGGATCCAGTTGCGATGGCCCAGCAGCGGAAGCTCCTGCCGCAGCGTCGTCTGCCAGTCAGGCTTCCCCGCCTGCGCGTTTCCATCTTGCGAAGGAAGACCGCAAACCAATAGTAGCAATAGCGCAATAAGACCTCTCTTCCGCATGCAAACCTCTCCGGCCACACATCATCGCACGCGGAGCTTGTCACAGCACAGCAGCAAAGTGAGCGCGTTGCCGGTGCTGCCGGGCTGAGATCTCCTTCCAGAGATCCCATCCGAACTTCACCACTGCAAAGGCAAGCGCGATCTTGAAGCCAAACGCGATTCCCGCGTTCACCCCCTCGAGCGAAGACAAGTTCGTCAGGGACGTTCCCGGAACCGCAACAAACAGACTCCGCACCTGGACCATGACCACCAGGATCATGACGCCCAGCGCGCTGACAGCCAGCCGGATCCACCCGCGCGCATGGCGCAACGATGGCAGCAGAGTCAATGCCTTCAAAGGAACCATCGCGATCATCAGACCGACGATCTGCCAGTAGAAGACGTGCCACTCGGGCGTAAGCGCGAACGGCATTCCATGCAGAAGCTTCACTCCGGGCCCCAGCAATAGATAGGGATGATCTGGTATCGCCAGCAACCAAACCACCAGCAGCACGCTCACAATCAGGTCGGCCACGCTGTTGGCGCACGAATACCTCTTGCCTTCTGCCGCTTCCAACGAGGGAAGATTTCGCACGCTCCACTTCGGCAGCGTCATCTTGGGGAACAGGCTTCCCTGCCCATACTCGAACGCAGCAAACCCCAGCGTCATAACGCCCCAGAAGGTCAGCGCCACTCCGGGAAAGTGCCCCAGCGCAGCGCCGAGCCGATGCCCCATATCGCCTGCATTCTGCGAGGCGAGGAGCATACCAACCACCTGCACGACTGCGTAAGCCAGCACCACCAGCGGGAAGCTGCGCTTCAGCGTGTACCAGTACACGGGAAACAGCGTAGGCCCGATCAGGAAATGCTGCGAGCCATAGCGAGATGCCACCATCACCGGCATCCCATGCGCTTCGAGGATTGCGGCTACCTCGGTCTCGGTCAGGTCACGCCCTATCTCCTCTTCCTGTGATTCGATCTCCGATTCGAGATTCGACCTCAGCTCGGCCAGCATATCCTTCCGGCCTCTCCGCGGAAGGTGCTCCTCAACCGCTTGCAGATAACGCTCCAGCAGTTCCATGTCTTATCTCTCCTTCTGGACGATGCGGGTTATTGAGTCATTGATCCGGTTCCACTCTGCCAGCAGCAGCCGGAAGATCCGCGCTCCCTCTGGCGACAGCCGATAGAAGCGCTTCTTGCGCCGATCCTCCTCGCGCCACTCGCTTGTCAGCAGTCCCTGTGTCTCCAGTCTGCGAAGCAGCGGGTAGAGGGTGCTCTCTTCAATCTCCAGCCCGGCTTCAGCCAGCGATTTACGCAGCGTATATCCGTAATGCTCCTGCTCGAGCTGGGCGAGCACTGCCAGCACCAGGCACCCCCGTCTCAGTTCCAGCCGCAGCGACTCAAAGAGCTCGCCGCCTGCGGATTCTTCGCCCGATATCGCGGATGAGGAAACGGTTTGAGTAGGGTAGCTCATACTGTATGGAACATACTGTATGACAAACAGTGTGCGCCGTCAAGTATTCATGAACAAGAAATCCCACCCGGGGGTGATCTTCATTCCTTTGAACACCTTGGACAAAGTCACCATCCGGATGATCTGCTATTGAGATTCGAAAAGTCGATTACGACAGGTCCGTGCGCGGGACCCCGCCACACTCCGGAGAGTCAATGCAACGAAGAAACTTCCTCAAGATCGCAGGCATGACCACCATGTCGGCACTCGCCTCACGTCCCTCTCTCGCACAGGCCACGTCTTCAGAAAAGCCGAACATCATCGTCTTCATCTCCGACCAGCACCGCTACGGACTTAGCAAAGCGCACGGCTACGCTGCTGATACCAGCCCGACGCTGGATGCGCTGGAGCAGACCGGCGTCTCGTTCGAGAAGAACTACTGCACGGCCCCGCTCTGCGTCCCCAGCCGCATCTCCATGCTGACCGGGCGATGGCCGGTGGCGCACCACGTCCGCATGAACCTCCAGGCCAAAGACGCCTTCTTCAGCAAGGACATGTACCAGGTTGCGAAGGAGCACGGCTATCGCACCGGGCTCGCCGGCAAGAACCACACCTACCTGAAGGAAGGCGATCTGGACTACTGGCGCCCGTACAGCCACGACTCCGGCCCCATCGACGCAAGTTCGCACCCGCAGTCAGCCGAGTTCGAAAAGTGGCTCAAAGGTCTGCACTACAACGTCGCCGAAGAGCCCTCGCCGTATCCGCTGGAGACACAGCTCACCTATCGCATCACCAGCGACGCCATCCGCTTTATCGAAGAGAACGGCGACCAGCCCTTCCTCCTGCAGGTCAGCGTTCCCGAGCCGCACGACCCCGAGCAGGTTCCCGCTCCCTACTGGAACATGTTTCCGCCCGAGAGCGTCCCCGCCCGCTGCGCCGGGCCAGAGGCACTCGCCGCGATGGGTCCGCGCGGCCAGTGGGAGTACAAACTCCAGCAGGACAACTTCCCTGACACGGAAAAGCAGTGGCGGCGCTACGTATCCAACTATCTCGGCGCACTGCGTATGATCGACGACCAGCTCAAGCGCCTCACGGACTTCCTCGACCAGAAGCAGCTCACGCGCAAGACGCTCGTCGTCTTCACCGCCGATCACGGCGACTACCTGATGGACTACGGGCTTGGCCGCAAGGGAGTCGGCCTCTACGAAGATCTAACCCACACCCCCCAGGTCTGGTGGGGATACAAGGTGAAGCACACCTCGGTCGGCAGCTCCGTCTTCACCTCGATGGCTGACCTTATGCCGACCTTCTGCGAGGCCATGGGTGCCGAGATCCCCGCCGGCGTGCAGGGCCGAAGCCTGTTGCCTCTGCTGCAGGGAGAAGAGTATCCCGCCCAGGAGTTCCGCAGCATCACCTCGAGCGCTGGCGTGGGCGGTCTCTACTACGAAGATGAAGATCACATCCCCACCACCATCGCCTCCGACAAAAACCACGCCGGCGGGTGGGACGAGCTCAACAAGGTGACGCAAAGCGGTAATCAGAAGATGGTCCGCATGGGCGACTGGAAGCTGGTCTACGATTCGCTGGGCTACGGCGCCCTCTACAACCTGAAGGATGACTCTTGCGAGCTGCACAATCTCTTCGGAGATGCGAAGCATAAGGACATCCAGGCATCGCTCATGGCCGAGCTCGCCATGTGGGACATTCGCCTTGAAGACACGCTGCCCACCGGCCCGCAGAACGGCAAGTACCAGACCAAGTGGCCGCGACGTCATAACTGGTACACACCCTACCGTCACGGCAGCATGATACCCAGCGCCTTCATCCCATAGCGCCCGACTCAACATGCAGCACAACCGGGCCGATCTATCTACACAGTACAAAAAACAAGGTCGCTTCCAATTTCACCGAGGTTCCATTCAGGCGGCCTCGGTGTTTTTCTCGTCGTGAAGGCTGAGCCGCCAAGAAGCGAATCCCTCCTCAGGGCTATCCTGAGCGGAGTGCGTCAGCGCGTAGCAACTCGTCGCGATGATGTATCTCTGAGACAAACGCGATGGGAATTGGAGCCATCTATGTGGATCACACTACCTAGCCTGTCTGCTTATTGCTCGCCCGCTGCGGTCTAGCCTTCTTCTTGCTCTCTATATTTAATGCAACGGCAGATCGAATAAGGTCCTTCAACGCAGCCTCGTCGATCCTCTCGCCCTGGCGAATGTCGATCGCGCGCCTCACATTGCCCTCGAGGCTGGAATTGAACAGCCCGGCAGGATCGCGCAGCGATGCTCCCTTTGCAAATGTCAGCTTTACAACGTTCTTGTACGTCTCTCCCGTGCAAACAATACCTTCGCGGGAAAAGATCGGCGTTCCCATCCACTTCCACTCTTCCACGATCTCAGGATCCGCCTCGTGAATCATCTCGCGGACGTTCGCCAGTGTCTCTCCGCGCCAGTCGCCAAGCTCCCTGATCTTCTGGTCGATCAGAAAAGAGGTGGTTTCGACCGTAGCAGGCTTTTTCATAGAAGCTCCGCCAATGGCGCATTCTTTCCGATGCGCGCGGCATAACTGGCATCTGCAATCTGCAAACGGCGCCAGAAGAAGTACGAAATGCACCAGAGAACCCCGGTTCCAGCCGCCCATCCCCACGCTGCTATGCCATCCCCTGCTGCCAGATGCGCAATCAACGCCGAGACAAGTGTGATCCCGAAACCCGCATAGGCCCACTCCTTCAGCCGTGCAGGAACAAACGGAATCAGCAGCGCAGCCAGTCCTGCAAACTTCGCCCAGGACAGCTCGACACGAAAGTAGGCTGGAAAGCCGAGGTGCGCAAATGCTTCAGCCACCTGCGGAAGCCGCAACTGCGCATATGCCGTAAAGCCCATCTGCAGCGCGAACAGCGCCGTCGAGATCCAGAATCCCAGAACGACGCTCCTCGAAAGTTTCTCGGGTTGGCTCACGCGGCACCTCCATCCAGCAGACGCTCCAACCCATCGAAGAAGCGCTGCCAGCCATACTTTGCGCCACCGTAGGCCTGCTGCTGATCCGCACGGAAGCCGGAGTGCTCCATGCGAAGATGCGTGCCGCCCTCTGCCGGAGTCAGCGTAAACAGCACCACACTCTCAAGCCCCAAGGCGTTCCAGCTATACGAGAGCCGCTTCAACGGATCGACCACCATCACCTCGCAATCGATCAAGCCATCCCACTGCGCCATCGGCTCTGATCGGAACTGAAACTTCTTTCCGGCAACCGGCTCAAAGTCATTCTTCAGCAGCCACTGCGCCATCAGCGGGCTCTCTGTCAGCGCACGCCACAGCTTCTCCGGAGGATGAGAGAAGACCCTCTCGATCATCAGCGTACGCGTCGTTGTCTCAGTGGAATTGCTCATGGTTCCATCCTTTCCAGAAGTGCCTCAAGTCGATCAAACCTCTCATGCCAGAACGCGCCATACAGCTTAAGCCAATCCGCCACGTGCGCAAGCGCCGCCGGTTGCGCACGATAATGCGTCTCCCGCCCGTCGCGCCGATGCTGCACCAGCTTCGCTCGCTTCAGCACCGTAAGGTGCTTGGAGACCGCTGGCTGAGAGACGTCCGCATACCGGGTCAGTGCGTGCACAGTCTGCTCACCCTGCCGGATTAGCTCCTCGAAGATGGCCCTTCGTGTGGGATCGGCAAGGGCGCGAAAGACGTCATTGGCAGCAGTTGGCTTCACACCAAAACCATAACCATACGGTTATGGATTGTCAAGCCCGTCCTATTGCAATCACCCGACAAGATAAACTTTGCAACGCTGGCCGACATGCTTCCCCGAGGAGTAGAGTTTCACGGCGCCAGGAATGGTAAGCGAATTGCACCCTGTACCGGCGTAGAGCAATGCGAAGGAGGTTCCCATGCTCGTTTTGAAATATTTCGTCGGTGTCCTGATCTTCTGCGGTGTGTTTTTACTCGGAAAATCCATGATCGAGCACAGCAAGGAGTGGGCCTCCACCCTCGCGCTCAGAGGCCGCCACAGTGAGCCCTCTCTGACGCAGCGTAAGATCTTCGTTTACTCCGGAAGAATCTTCCAGTTAGTCGCGGTGATCTTCGGGTTCATCGACGCTGTCTCGGTCCTTGTGCTGGTCTTCTAAGTTTGCTTCCAAGTACAGAGATCCAGACCCGGCCAACCGCCGCACATGAGCATCAACGATAGTCGCCTTCGGGAGGAATACCGCACAAGCGTATCCTCCCGAATTGCATTGTAAGTCCAGCGGATCATTCTCTCCAGCGCAGCTTCTGCAAACCCGCATTCCACCCGGCTCTTCGCTAAACTGGAAGAGTCCCACGGAAGCCGCATGCCAGCCGAACTCATCCTCCAGCAGACCCCCGACCAGGCCGCACTGATCGAAAGGCGCGAGCAACTCGCCACCGTGCGCAGCCGCCTCGCGGAGAGTGAGGCCGAACTCGCGCAGCTCCGCGGCCGGCTCAGGACCTTCGAGACCCGTTACCTGCGTCACGTCGGTGTGCTCTACGCAGAGCTCGACGACCTGGAGGCGCGCATCGCCGAGCGCGAGGTCGATCTCTACGACTCCGACTCGGCCCGTCAGCGCGCAGCCGAGGCTCGCCGCCAGGCACAGGAGACTCACGACGCCGCCTTTGCCGCCGCGCATGAGGCCGAAGAGGCCGATCCTCCGCCCAGCCTCAAGACACTCTTTCGCGAGGTCGCCCGGCGCATCCATCCCGACTTCGCTCGCGACGAAGCCGAGCAGAAGCACTTCACCCTGCTGATGGCGCGCGCCAACCAGGCCTATCGTCGCGGCGACGCCGACCTCCTCGAGCGCATGCTCGACGACCATCGCGAAATCCACGCCTCCATCGCGGGCGAAGGCCCTGCAGCCGAGTTGCTGCGCATCACACGCCAGATCCGCCACGCCGAGCGCGACATCGCCAACCTCGAAGCCGAGCGCCAAACCCTGCTCTCCAGCGAGATCGCGCAGCTGCACCTCGAGGCCGAAGCCGCCACGCGCGAGCACCGCGACATGCTCGCCGAGCTCGCCACCAGCCTGCGCGAGCAGATCGCCGATGCCCGCTACCGGCTGGAGTTCGTCAACCGGCAGGTCAACGCGCAGCGATGACACAGCGACCATGAGCGATCAGCCCACCAGAAACGAAGGCGCAAAAGGCGGCCTGCAGCACACCCCCACCGGCTCCGGCCTGTCGCTGCACTCTGCGCGCTCCGGCATCATCGCGCGCGGACGTCGCGACGCAGCAAACGCCGCCACCAATCCGCATTACATCCAGGCACTCGCCGCCTACAACGCCGGCAACTTCAGCGACGCCGCTGCGGGTTTCCAGCTCGCCGCCCAGCAGGGACACGCCGAATCGCAATACCTTCTGAGCACGATGTACGACGAAGGCAACGGCGTCCCTCAAGACCCCGGCCAGGCCGCACACTGGGAGCGTAAGGCCGCCGAGCAGGGCCACGCCTACGCACAGGCGAACCTCAGCTTCCGCTACTATACTGCCGGCAACTTCGAAGAGGCCTTCGCCTGGTGCCAGCGCGCCGCCTACAGCAACCTCGCCTGGGCGCAGTACAACCTCGGCCTGATGTATCGCAAAGGCGAAGGCGTCGCGCCCAGCAACACTGAGGCCGCCTACTGGTATCGCCTGGCCGCTACCCAGAACTACCCCGAAGCCCAGCAGAAGCTGGCAGACCTCTACTACCTCGGCGCCGGAGTTCCCATCAACTACGCACAGGCGGCACAGTGGTATCGCCGCGCCGCTGAACAGGGCAACGCAGAAGCCCAGTTCCAACTCAGCCATCTCTACGCCACCGGCCAGGGCGTCGAGCACGACTACACGCAGTCACGCTACTGGATCCGCCAGGCCGCTCAGCAGGGTCACGAACAGGCAATACGCGAACTCAAGCGCCGCGAATACCGCGACCCGTAGCCCTCGGAGCAGGGACAGTCGCTCGTCGGTTTAATCCCTGCGGAGGTCCATTTGCGGAATCTCGATTTCAGTTCTCTGCATGCGCTCATCACCACACTTCTGAGCCTTGCGGTCATTACGTCGATCGGCGTCGTTATCCGCCTGCTCACGATGGTCACGATTCCTGTCCCGCGCAGCTTCGCGAACAGATTGCGGTGCGCCCTATATGGCTAATTGCCTATGACGGATTGTTCTCAGTGTTCTAGTATGTTCTCCTCCGTTCGGTAATATCAGCGGTGCAGTCCCAAATCAATAACCTGTGTTGCCAGAGGCAGGAGTGTTCGCTGCTTAAAGAAAGGTGATTCCAATGTCGAATTCTCAAAGCGAGACAAAGATTACCCGGAGAGGCTTTCTCCGCACCCAGGCCGCGTTGGCGGCAGCAGCAGCGGTTCCCATGCCTGCGCTCGCGGCAGCGCCCCATACAAAATCCGCAGCAGGCGTGGACTATTACGACAAACTCGGCGTGCAAACGTTCATCAATGCAGCAGGCACCTACACCAACCTCAGCTCGGCCTGTATGCCGGAGTCTGTGCAGGAAGCCGTTGCGCTCGCCGCCAAGAAGTGGGTGCGTATCCAGGAGCTGCAGCAAAAGGGAGGTGCCTACATCGCCAACCGTCTCAAGGCCGAGGGTTGCTGCATCACCGCCGGAGCAGCCTCGGCGATTACGATGGCCGCAGCGGCCTGCATTCAGGCGGCCAACAACTGCCGGCCGATCGACATTCCGCGCCTCATCGGCACGCCCCAATACCCGAAGAATGAGATCATCACGCAGACCCCGTATGGATACGACGAGGGGATGGTCCTCTGCGGCGCGAAGATCGTGGTCGTAAACACGCTTGAGGAGTACAAGCGCGCCTTCAACGAGAACACCGTGATGACCAACCACGAAAACGCAGCCGAGGTGGTGAAGATCCCCGTGGAAGACTGGTTGGCCGTGGCGAAAGAACACGGCGTTCCCTGCCATCTCGATGCCGCAGCAGACATGCCGCCGATCTCGAACCTGTGGACACTTGCTGAAAAGTGGGACCTGGTCTGCTTCTCCGGCGGCAAGGGCATTCGTGGCCCGCAGAGCGCGGGTCTGTTGCTGGGCAAGAAGAAGTACACCGACCTCGCCAACGCCATGCTGCCTCCGGTGGAAGGAGTAGCGCGCGGCATGAAGGTGGCCAAGGAGCAGCTCGTCGGCATGGTGGCAGCGGTGGACTGGATCCTCTCGCAGACCGACGAAGGCCTGTTCAAGGAATCCAACGACCGTCTCGCCGTGATGTCCTCGATGGTGAAAGATATTCCAAGCGTGAAGACCCGCGTGATCGTCCCTGCGGTCGCCAACCACTACCCCCAACTGGTAGTGGAGTTCGACCCCAAGGTGATCGGAGCAACGCCGCGAGAGATCAGGGCGCGACTCGCCACCGGAAGTCCGGCAATCGAGATCAATCCGCACACAGGCTCCACGAGGGCTTCGCAGGGCGTGGACCCCATGCCGAATGCGCTCGTCGTCACCGCAATGTTGCTCTTCCCCGGCCAGGACAAGATCGTAGGCGAACAGCTCCGCAAGGTGCTCAAAAATCCCAAGTCCGTGGGGACATACGATCCTGCGGTCAAACTGAGTAGAGGCTAAACCGGATGAGCCATGCTGGCGGGGACAGGTACTGATCTGTCGCCACAAGGCCTGGCTCTCAGCTTTGACATTGACGTATAACTGTCATCTTTCGAAGTCTTATACCGCACGAATGAAGTTCGTTCCATAGCCACGGATCCACACGAACGCACTCCCACCTCTAATCCGCATCTCAATATCTGACATCGGGGAGGCTCTTCATGGTCGAAGCCGTACTGTGCGATATCGATGGCACCCTCGTTGAGAGCAACTGGCTTCACGCCGCAGCATGGAAGGATGCCTTCGAGGTAGCTGGAATCAATCTCGATATCGAGACAATCCGCCGTCAGATAGGCAAGGGAGGCGACCAGCTCATCCCGGTCTTCGTTCCCTTCTGGCGACGGCGCATCCTCGAGGAGCCGCTCGAAACGTACCGCAAGTTGCTCTTCAGGACGCAATATCTGGACCACGTCCATCCCTTCGCCAACACCCGCGAGCTCTTCCATCGCTTTAAGAAGGCGGGCATCCGGACTGCGCTCGCATCCTCCGCCAGCAAGGAGGAGCTTGAGACCTATAAGGCCCTCACTCGCATCTCTGATCTCGTCGATGTGTCCATCACCGCAGATGACGTCAACCACTCCAAGCCTCGCCCCGATGTCTTCGAGGCTGCACTCCATCAACTCCGGTCCAGCCCAGCTCATGCCCTCGCCCTCGGCGACACCCCCTGGGATGCGGAATCGGCGGGAAAGATCGGCGTGCGCACCATCGGTGTAACCACTGGCGGCTGGACGTCCCAAGAGCTATACGATGCGGGATGCATCGAGGTCTATAAAGACATCTCCGAGCTGTTTGAAAACTTCGACCGCAGCGCTTTCATGACCCTTTCTCTGACGGTCAAGCGAAAGGTTCCTTATCCCATTGGGGCATAAGCATTTGGCGAATTGTACTGCCAAATACTTTCTCAATAGACAGGGTGAGAGCGGAGGATCTGCTTCATCCTGTAAAGGCAAAAAGCCCGGACCTTCTCGCCCGGGCTTTTTGCCTTACTCTTTATATTTTCAATAGTCTGCAGGCAGGTGTCCGCCGCTAAACTATTTATTTATAATACGTTGCACGAATTACCCCAAGGTAGGCATGCTCGTATCCACACCCTCACGAAGGCCGGTTGGCCAGCGCGCTGTCACCGTCTTGATGCGGGTGTAGAACCGTACGCCCTCAGGGCCATAGATCGAGTAATCGCCGAAGAGCGACCGCTTCCATCCACCGAAGCTATGGAACGCCATCGGCACCGGAATCGGAATATTGATCCCGACCATCCCAATCTGAACATTGTTCGCAAACTCGCGTGCTGTATCGCCGTCGCGCGTGAAGATTGAGGTGCCGTTGCCGAACTCGTGCTCGTTGATCAGCTCCAGCGCCGTCTTGAAGTTGTTGACGCGAAGGAGACCAAGCACAGGCCCGAAGATCTCTTCCTTGTAGATCACCATCTCCGGCTTCACATGATCGAAGAGCGTTGCTCCCAGGAAGAAACCGTCTCCCTTCGGCAGCGCGCCCTCGCGGCCGTCCACCACCAGTTCTGCGCCTTCGGCCTTGCCCTTGTCGAGGTAACCGCGCACGCGGTCCAGGTGAACCTTCGTCACCAGCGGCCCCATGTCAGAGCCGTTCTCCATTCCCGGCAGCACCTTCAGCTTCTCAATACGCTCTGCGACCTTCACCCGCAACGCATCTGCCGTCTCATGTCCGACCGCGATCGCAACAGAGATCGCCATGCAGCGCTCGCCTGCAGCACCGTAAGCGGCGCCCACCAGAGCGTCCGCTGCCTGGTCCATGTCCGCATCGGGCATTACGATCATGTGGTTCTTCGCCCCGCCCAGAGCCTGCACGCGCTTGCCGTGCGAAGTGCCCTTGGTATAGACATATTCCGCAATCGGAGTCGATCCTACAAAGCTGACTGCCTTTACATCCGGATGCTCCAGAATCCCATCCACGGATTCCTTGTCGCCATGCACGACATTGAAGACTCCATCGGGAAGTCCAGCCTGCTTCAGCAACTCGGCGATCAGAACGGCGGCGCTCGGGTCGCGCTCGCTCGGCTTCAGCACAAAAGTATTGCCGCAAGCCAGAGCAATCGGGAACATCCACATCGGAACCATCGCCGGGAAGTTGAACGGCGTGATGCCGGCCACAACGCCCAGCGGCTGCCGCATCGACCAGCTATCCACATCGGAGCCAACCTTCTCCGAGAACTCGCCCTTCAGCAGATGCGGAATTCCGGCAGCGAACTCGACCACCTCAAGTCCACGCATCGACTCGCCCTTCGCGTCGGAGAAGACCTTGCCGTGCTCGGAGGTGATGATCTCACCGATCTTGTCCATATTCTTCTCAAACAGCTCGCGGAACCGGAACATGACACGCGCACGCCGCAACGGCGGCATCGCCGACCATGCGGGGAAAGCCGCCTTTGCCGCCGCAATCGCCTGATTCAGCTCAGCGCTGTTCGCCAGCGGAACCTTCGCCTGCACTTTTCCCGTCGCCGGGTTGTACACATCGCCAAAGCGCCCCGACGTGCCCGCGACCTTCTGGCCGCCAATCCAATGGGTTATCTCGCGCAGCGCGGCGTTGGCGCTGCTGGTCTCTGATGCGATTGCGGTCGATGACATGGTCTAAACCTCGATTTTTGAAATGATGCGTGACTGACTCTCTGCGCCTTCCAAAATAGTCTCAGAATTGCTGCATCGTCAAACGTCATTGCATAATACTCAATGATCTTAGAATTTTGCAGCGGGTGCCCCTCTTACAGATTGGCGTAAACACTTTTAAAATAAAGACTTAGACTGCATTTCCCTTCCAGCAATATCTTTTTGCCTGAGGAAACCAAATATCCGTAGCAAGGAGTCCCCATATAGTCTCCCAAAGCCCCGTGCAAAAGACGATCCTCTCACCTTGCTTTACAACATACGGGAGTGTCGTTGCTCACGGAATGGCGAGGAAAACCGCATCTCGTTCAGGATCGAGTTGGAGACAGTCACTTCGCGAAAGCCTCTCGCAAGTAGCAGAAATGACCGCACCGCTGCGATACTAAAAGAGCGTCTAATTCTTTTGGAAGCAGCGATGGCCACCGCAGATCTCCCCAAACCCGCTGAGACACCCAAATCGAGGGTGAGCACCTTCGAGCGAACGCTGCAGAGCGCCCGCTCGACGATGATGTTCAGCGAGGTGGTCAAGCTCGCGATCGACAGCTTCAAGGCCAGCAAGGTTCGGTTCCTTCTGACCATGCTGGGCATGATCATCGGTTCGGCATCCATCATCCTGGTCTATACCCTCGGTCTTACTGGCAAGGACTATGCCATAAACCTCATCTCGTCCATTGGGCCGAACATGATCGAGATGATGTACAACGGCGGAAGCTTTGTGGGGCCTGACAATACCAGCACACCTGACTTCCTGACACGCGATGACATGAATGCTGTCATGGAACAGGTTCCCGGTATTGTGGCATCGTCCCCCATGCTCGAAGATCATGATCGGATCAGTCTTCCGGGCGGGATTGTAAAGGACACGATGATCCTTGGGGTTTCGCCCCAGTACAAGCGGGTGCGCAACCTGGCCGTCCTGGCGGGGCGTTTTTTTGACGATCAGGATGCGATAACTCACGCTAAGGTAGCAGTCATCGTCCTTCCTTTTGCCCAGATGCTATTCGGCGGCGCACAGGCTGCGGTCGGCCGCTCCATCAGTATCAAGGGAGTCCCATTCACTGTTATAGGGGTCTTCAAAGAGAGCGTCGAGACCTTCGGTCAGTCGGAGATCAGCGATCAGACGACCCTGATCCCGTATCCCGTTGCACGTTACTTCACCGGCACTGACAACGTGAAGCAGATCTTCTTCACGATGAAGGATTCCAGCATGGTAATCCCGGCATCGGCAGAGATCCTCCAGATCATCAAGAATCGGCATCGAGCTACCTCGGTCTACACCGCTTTTAACCTCACCCAGGTCCTGAGCGTGATGGCACAGATTGCCACGATGCTTACCATCGTGCTGACTTTAGCTGCTGCCATCACCCTCATCGTCTCCGGAGTCGGCATCATGAACAGCATGCTGGCCAATGTGCAGTCCCGTTTCCGTGAGATCGGCATCCGCAAAGCCCTCGGGGCTACCAGCCACGAGATTCGACTTCAGTTTCTCACCGAAGCAGTCTTCCTCTCGCTCAGCGGGGGTCTCATTGGCACCATCCTTGGCCTTGCGCTTCCTCTCTCCGTAAGCCTGCTCACGCCGTTCAAGATCCCGGTTTCGCCATGGTCCGCCGTGATAGCGCTCGGAACCTCGGTCGCGGTCGGAGTCCTCTTCGGCACACTTCCGGCCAATCGCGCGGCGCGTCTCGACCCTGTCCAGACCCTTAAATACGAGTAAGAAGGGCGAGCCGGCAGTCGCATCTGCCGACTCTCACGTTTCAGGCCCAATCGGACTGCCCTGTCCGCTATTGAGCTGGAGCAGCGGCAGGCGGTGCACCCACGCGACCCACCTTCCAGCCTTCGTTTGTCTCGATCAGAGTCGCCGTGGCCGAATACGGTCCCCCGATATTCTGGCGAATCTGCGGATAGGCGTTCTGTGTCTCTTCCGCCGTCGCCCATGCCGGAGCATCGCTTACGGTGTAGTGGAAGGCGACCTGCGTCGTCGCACCGCGCTCATCGGTCGTCGGGGATGAGCTGTCGATACTGGTCACCTTCCGGTGGCCATAGCAGAAGTTTCCATAGCCGGGTTGCTCGACATCGGCCACCCACGCGGCGCGTCCCTTGTCGGAGATGTCGTAGTTGTTGACCTGTTTGCTGGCGACGATCATTACCTTCTTCTCCGCCGTGGTCCGGGCCAGCAGCCCCTGATCGACCAGCGCATCATATCCTGCCGTCTTGCTGGCGTCGGATGTATCCGCCTGCACAGGAAACTTGATCGGCTCATCCCACAGGCACGCAGGATGAGCGCTGTAGTAGGTATTGATGGCGTCCCGGAAGTGCATGGTGTTGTCGACGTGCTTGTTGCATCCTGCGCTGAACAGAAGTGTCGTCGCCACTGCAGCTGCGGCCCACAAAGGCCGGGTGGTTTTTGAAGTCTTCATGCTTGCATACTCCTCACTGTAGCTAGGAGTGGGATGCAAAAGACGCCGCAGGTGTCGTTGCCATCGTCGTATCCAGGCTCGCGAACTCTCGATGCAAGGGAACACCGCCACCTCTAAACCAATGTCTTATCTGGTTTTGAGGGATTGAGCGATCATCGGGACCATCTCCGGCGCGACACCCTGCTGGCGCAGAGTGCGGATTGCCAGAGCATCATGCCGTTTCGCCAGCCGCACGCCGTGCTCATCGCGCAGAAGCTGCGCGTGGAAGTATGCAGGCGATTGCAGATTCAAGGCTCGCTGAAGCAGGATCTGACGCGCCGTCGACTTAAGAAGATCGGCACCGCGCACGACCTCGGTAATACCCATCGCAGCATCGTCAATCACACACGCCAGCTGATAGCTGGGCAGGCCATCTTTGCGCCAGATGAGGAAATCGCCAAAGTCGATGCCCGCAATAAAGCTCTGCGCGCCCAGATTGCGATCGCTGAACCGGATCGTCTCGCCGTCAGGAACGCGGAGGCGGTAGTTCATTCCGGGTTCGATTGCCGTTGAGGACGCGCTCGCCACAGGCCGGCAGTGGCCGTTATAGACGGGTTCATCGTCGCTCTCTTCATGCGGCGCCTGCACCATCAGGGCAAGATCGCGGCGGCTGCAGGTGCAGGGATATGCAAATCCTCCGGCAAGCAGGCGCGCGAATGCCTCCCGGTACAGCTGCACGCGCCGCGATTGCACGACGATCGGAGGAGCCCACTCGATTCCGAGCCATGCCAGGTCTTCCAGCATCGCCTCGACGAACTCCTGCTTCGAACGCTGCGGATCGAGGTCTTCGTTGCGCAGCAGCAGAGTGCCCCGATGTTCCTGCGCGCGCTGATACGCGGTCCAGAACGTCGCTGCATGGCCAAGGTGGAGCAGGCCGGTTGGAGAGGGGGCAAGGCGGCCGATATATCCGGAGGTCACATCAAGAGCCTACCGCAAATGCCGCGCGCTTCCTCCTAAACCAGGGGACGTGGCCGGAAAGCCGTCTCATGTGCGATTTCCGGATTGTGATCACGCCAAAGGCAGGTGGAAATCTACCCCATTCTTCCGCTTGACGCCTCGCCTGTGGACGCCGATAAATTGGTAGTGGAGGGCACGACCGAGGTCGTCCGCTCCGTAAGTGCAGGGAGGCCCAGGATGGCTGTGCTATGTCCGGAATGCGATAGTCCGATAGCGGTGGATGAAGAGCTGGATCAGGGCGAGACCCTGGAGTGTGAGGAGTGCGGTGCAGAGCTTGAGGTCGTCTCCACCGATCCTCTGGAACTGGTGGCAATCGAAGACGAGGGTTACGACGACGAAGATCTCTCGCAGATATCGGGAGACGAAGACGAGTAGTTTCGCCTCTCGGAAGGCGATCCGTATACTGGAAGGATGAAAGGTTTTAAGCTGCTTCCTTATTCACTTGGCAAAGCCGCCCTTGCCTTCTCGCTCGCTTTCGCCTCTGCTGCCGCGCCTTCGCTCTTCAGTGGCTCAGCCGCAGCACAGCAACGCGGTCCCGTTCAGCGCATTGTGGAAGGTAAGGTCCTCAGTAGCGCCAACACTCCCGTCAAGGGAGCGGTTGTGTACCTGAAGGAAGGCCGCTCGGTAAAGAGCTTCATCAGCAACGACCAGGGAACGTATCGCTTTGGGCAACTGGCTCAGAATACCGACTACGAGATCTGGGCCGAACAGGATGGGAAGAAGAGCGATGTAAAGACCATCAGCTCCTTCGACAGCAAGAACCATTTCTATATCGATCTGAAGATCAACGACAAGTAAGTACCTGTCTGACGATTAGAGTCATCAGACATCAGGGCGAGAACTGCGTCTGCGGTTCTCGTCCTTTACCGTTAAGCGATCTGTGAAGAAGTCGTCTCTGCATCGAGCCTGTCTCCATGACTCGGCGGCTGGCTGGTCACCAGAAAATGCAGGTCATCCCTTCCCCGATTCATCGCCTGGTGCGCCTGACCGGGTGCAATCTCGATTCCTTCTCCTCGTCCTACAGTGAACACCTGGCGTTCGATCTCCATGGTCAGCTCGCCTTCCAGCACGAAAAAGAACTGGCGGGCGCGCAGGTGATGATGCCTGATCTCGCTGGCGCCAGGTGGCATTCGTTCTTCAATGATGTTCAGTTCCGGAGTGCGGACGAGAAACCAGCCATCACAGCTACTTCCCCAGGTGTAATGCTGCGCGTTCTTTTGAGAGATAACTTGAGGTGGCATCTCACTTCGATGTAAGGGCCCGGTTCCCCGGTGCAGAAATTCACAGGGGTATATTGCCGTGCTTCTTCGAAGGATTCTTCTCGCGCTTGCTAGCAAGCATATCGAGTGCGGTATTCAACCGGCGGCGAGTCTCGCTGGGCCGTATGACCGCGTCCACATAGCCACGTTCGGCAGCGACGTAAGGATTCGCAAAACGCTCGCGGAACTCTCCAACTTTGGCAGTGCGCGCTTCGGCCAGAATCTCCAGCTTCTGGTCTTCCGTAAGCGAGACACCCTGCGGCATGACGGCCTCCGCGCGACGCAGAACGGCATCGAACTCGCGCTTGTAGACGATGTTTACCGCGCCTTCCGGTCCCATGACCGCGATCTCGGCCGTCGGCCACGCCAGATTGACATCGGTGCGCAGATGCTTGGAACTCATGACGCAGTACGCTCCGCCATAGGCCTTGCGAGTGATCACAGTCAGCTTTGGCACTGTCGCTTCCGCAAAAGCGTAGAGCAGCTTGGCGCCGTGGCGAATGATGCCGCCGTGCTCCTGGCGCGTTCCGGGCATGAAGCCGGGAACGTCTTCAAACGTGATCAGCGGAATGTTGAACGCATCGCAGAAACGCACAAAACGTGCCCCTTTTACCGAGGCATCGATGTCAAGTACGCCTGCAAGCACCGCCGGCTGATTCGCAACAATTCCGACGGGACGGCCGTTCATCCGGGCGAAGCCGACGACGAGATTGCGCGCGAAGTGTTCCTGCACCTGGAATAGGTAGCCATCGTCCACGATGCGGGTGATGACGTCGACCATGTCGTACGGCTGATTGCTCTCGTCCGGGATAATGGTGTCGAGCGCAGCATCGGCGCGATCGGCAGCATCGTCACAGGCACGGCGCGGAGGGTCGTCGAGATTGTTCGAGGGAATAAAGCCAACCAGCTCGCGGACCATCGCCAGGCAATCGCGATCGTCATGCGCCATGAAGTGAGCCACGCCTGAGATCTCGTTGTGCGTGGTAGCGCCGCCAAGCGCATCTTTGGTCACATCTTCGTGCAGGACCGTCTTGATCACGTCCGGTCCCGTAACGAACATGTAGCTGGTCTTCTCCGTCATCAAGGTAAAGTCCGTGATGGCCGGCGAGTACACGGCCCCACCTGCACAAGGGCCCAGGATCGCGGAGATTTGCGGGACGACACCGCTGGCAAGAGTGTTGCGCAGAAAGATATCGGTGTATCCCGCCAGCGAGAGGACGCCTTCCTGAATACGCGCTCCTCCGGAGTCGTTGAGGCCGATGATAGGAGCACCCACCTTCATTGCCATGTCCATGATCTTTACGATCTTTGCGGCGTTTGCCTCCGAAAGCGATCCTCCAAAGACGGTGAAGTCCTGCGCGAAAACAAAGACGACGCGGCCATGGATGCGCCCGTGGCCCGTAATAAATCCGTCGCCGGGAATGCGCTGCTGGTCCATGCCGAAGTCGCTGGCCCGATGGGTGACGAGCTTATCCGTCTCCTCAAACGTCCCCTCATCGAGCAGCAGGTCGACACGCTCGCGAGCCGAAAGCTTGCCTGCCTTTGCCTCGCGGGCACGACGTTCAGGCCCGCCGCCCTCTTCGGCGATGGCATTGCGAGCGGCTAGCTCGGCGAGTTTGCGCTCATGCGGTGTAAACGCAGACTTCGAAGGCGCTGGTTGTTCTATGGCAGCCATGCTCAGCGATTTTAGCAAGGCTTTTACACGGGCGGATGCAGCCACTGTCTCCGGCCTGCGCATCCGCTCGGCACTCCCTTACTCAACCACAATCTGATCGGTACAAAGGGTGGCGGGCTGTCCTGCCCGGATATGCCAGGAGGGCATGTGAAGCAGGCTTTCTCCATGAACCTTGATGTAACGGGCTTTTACCGGCGCTCCCAGGTCGGCACGGAACGACTGCAATGGAACCTCCGCAATCTTCGGGTTCTCCTTCGGATTCGGATTATGTGGATTGCTTACCTTCACTTCATCACTGAATGTCTTTCCATCGCCCGAAGTGGAATAGGCAACATATTTCGGCAGAACAAGGAGGTTCCAATCCGGCTGAGCCTGTGCATTGAGAAAATCCATATTGATGGATCTGATCTCCACCAGCTCTTCCAGGTCCAGGACGAAATCCATATGTTCGCCCTTGTAAGCCACCCAGTGCACATCGGGCGCACTCCAGGACTCCCACGAACCGAAGATCCCGTCGGTCAGTTGCTGGGCCTTCGCTGCCCCGCCATCGGGAAGTGTCGTGGGTGCAATCTTCTTCCCGAATGATTTTGCGTGCTGCGTCGCTGCAACCTTCATAAAGATGCGGTCGTAGGATGCCTGGTAATCGTCGGGAGGCGTGCTTCTCTCTCGCACCTTCGTTACCCCGTCCTGCTTGCACCCGCTTACAAACTCAGCGACCAGCGCCTTCATCTCGGGCTTTACAAAAACCTTGCCGTCCGGCGTATGCGCGAACATGCTGCGCGGACTGTCCACTTCGTTCCGTCCGATCTGAATCTGGGCATACAGGATCGGCAGCCGGGCCGTCTTCACCCGCGTCAAAAGTTCGGGATCGTTCGCCACCGCCCTCTCCGCCTGATCGAACAAGGCCTGGTATACCTTCATCATCTCCGCTGAGAGATAAGCGCCCTTTGCGTCCTCAGGGCTTCCAAAGATGTCGAGCTTGAGGCCGCTGCCGATCAGCGATTCGCGCATACGATCGATGTACTGACGAATAGGACGTCCCGCGGGACCATAGTAGCCGTTCAGATATTCGTCCATGATGGCGCTGTCATCCGCATTCGGATTCCACATCAGCTTGCAAAGCATGTAAGCTCTCAGGCCGGCCATCTCGCCTCCAGCCTGCCCATTCGCCTGCATGAAGAGCGAGTTCACATGGTGATCCGTATAGAACTTGATGTTCGGCTTCAGCGTGTGAAGATTGGGGAAGGGACTGACAAGGTTGGCGAACTGGATGTTGTAGTCCCAGATAAGGATGTTGCTCGAGATCCTGCTCCATGTGATCAGTTCGCTGGAGAATGCAGGATCTGTCTCGTAGACCGGCCCCTGGCGCTTGCTCTCGATATTGCAGAGCATGATGTTGACGTTCCGTTCGGCCTGGATACTCGCAGGCGGAGTCCTGGAGTACCAGTAGGCCAGCGTGGAGATGATCTTCTCCGGGAAAGCCCTGGCTACATCGTTCACGAAG
This sequence comes from Edaphobacter sp. 12200R-103, assembly GCF_010093025.1. Lineage (GTDB taxonomy): Bacteria > Acidobacteriota > Terriglobia > Terriglobales > Acidobacteriaceae > Edaphobacter. The sequence continues at coordinate 2,985,667 of NZ_CP048114.1, forward strand.
TACAGGATCGATCCGCTTGGCACGCCTCCGTACTTTGCGTTGAGCTGCGTGCAGGGCCCGCAGCGGCAGTACTGATCGTTATCGTTCTGGCTGACAGACCAGTAGTGTGCATTCGGCTTTTCGGCCATCTTCTGTTTCAGCTTCGCCGTCAGTATGGTGAGCACCTCGGCATTCGAGAGGCATAGCTGCGTGCCTGGCAGCCGGGTTCCGTTGATGAGCGAAAAATACTCCGGATGCGTCTTACCGAACTCGTCGGGTGGTACCAGTTCATTGAAGGTGTGGACAAACAGTCCCCAGTCATCGCGGGAAGAGAGTCTGTGCCAGTTCGTGTACTCCGCATCGCGCGTATCCCGGTACGACGTGGTGCGGTACTCCACCACAGGAGTCACTACAACCGGATCTTTCGGAAGGCTGACCGAATGCGTCTTCGGAATATCGATGACCTTCGAGGTATACATCCTCAGGCCCCATAGCTCCAGCAACCCATAAACCCCGTAGAGCACACCTTTCCCCGGCCCCCCGGCCATGATCAGGTCCTTACCCTCTGGATACCACGCAAAACCGTCTGCCCCGAGCTGCCTGGGGTCGGTCTTCCGCGCCCTCGCACGCCCGGTCTGACCGATGAAAAATGACGGACCGCTTCGATAGTCCGCCTCCTTCTTCACCACCGGACTCTTTCCCGTTATCTCAGCCAGATAGTGCTGCAGCCTCTCGGCTGCCTGTTGCTCCATGGGGCTGGCCTGGTCGGGCACAACAATCTGATACTCCGCCAGCTTTGCAAGGCTTATCGAATGGCCCAGTCGCACATCACTGGTCGCAGCCCATGCCGTGTGGGGAAGAAAGGTAAAACCCGCAGCCAGCAAACCGGAGTTTCTCAGAAAGTCGAGGCGAGTCATCGTTTTAGAAGATTTCATACAGATCTTTCGCAAAAGTTGATCCTACCAAACGCGTTCCTTGCGCAATCCTCCCGCACTGCAGGGCAAAGAAGCAGCCAACGGCAAATAAAAAGCGAATACAATCTCGTTTGTACCGCTTATGTCCTTCGCGCCTCATCCCGACCGGTTTCAGTTCCTGCACATCGACCTGAACAGCTTCTTCGCTTCGGTCGAGCAGCAGCTTCATCCGGAGTACCGAGGCAAACCCGTCGCCGTCGTTCCTACGACCGCCGACACGACCTGCTGCATCGCCGCCAGCTACGAGGCAAAGGCCGTCGGAGTCAGGACAGGCACACAGGTCGGCGAGGCGAAGAAGATGTGTCCCGGCATCATCCTGATCGAGGGCAGCCACACCGAGTATGCGAAGTATTCTGCTGCGATCAGCGAGGCGGTGGAACTTGTCTGCCCCGTTTCGCACCATCCCTCCATCGACGAGATGGTCTGCGAGCTGATGGGCCGCGAGCAGGAGCCGCCGCGTGCCCGCAGAATCGCACTTGACATCAAGCAGTCGATCTACAAGAACGTTGGTGAGGCGCTGCGCTGCTCCATCGGCATGGCTCCCAACCGTTACCTGGCGAAGATCGCGAGCGATATGCAGAAGCCCGATGGACTTATCGGCCTGCTGCCTTCGCAGCTTCCCCGCGCTCTCGAGCATCTTGATCTGCGCGACCTTCCCGGCGTAGGTGCACGCACCGAGGCGCGTCTGAAGGCGCAGGGTATCCAAACCATGCCGCAATTGTTAGCCCTCGATCACAAGCAGATGCACCACCTGTGGAACAGCGTATGGGGAGATCGCATATATCACTGGCTGCGTGGTGGCGATACGGGCGACGATGGTGCTCCTGTCGGCAGCGAGTTACAGAAGTCGCTGGGTCATTCGCACGTCATGGCGCCGGAGTTCCGCAACGATGAAGGTGCATGGGCAATCGCAAACAAGCTGCTGCATAAGGCGGCGATGCGCCTGCGGATGGAGAAGTTCTATGCCGGCTCCCTGTCGCTCACCATCCGGTATCAGTTGACACGGGAGCAGGCGGAACGGATGCGATCGAAGCGGCACACCAGCGGCATCCGGCAGTCGGGCTGGGGAATGGAAGCGAAGTTCCGCCACTGTCAGGACACCCTGACACTGCTGGAGGCCATGCGTGGAATCTGGCAGCAGCGCCCCCAGGGAGAGGAGTGTCGGAGACCCTTTTTCGTAGGCGTGACGCTGCGAAATCTCATTCCCGAGAACGAATACCAGGAGGAGCTGTTCGGAGACGAGGGAAATCGGGCGCAGCTTTCGCAGACGATGGATCGGCTGAACCTGAAGTATGGGCATACGACGCTGCACTTCGGCAGCATGCTTCCGGCACGGGAGTCTGCCCCGACCCGAATTGCGTTTACACAGATTCCCGTGCAATACGGTGTGGATTATATGTAAATTACGTTCTTCGCCGGCCGGAGCAGACGGCCTGAACGCGAACAGCATGGCTGTGATGAAATAGAACGAGGAGAGCACTGATGCGCCGCACCGGTTCCATTCCGTTTGGTCTGCCATCCTTTGGCGGAGCTGTGCGCAATCTCATTCTGCTGAACGTGGGCGTGTTCTTCGCGCTGGCCATCCTTTCGTGGGCCTCTCCTGCACTGGGCCATCTGCTCAACTTCCACCTGCTGTTGGAGCCCTCGGCGGTCATCCGTGGCGAGGTGTGGCAGCTCTTCACCTACTCGCTCCTCAATCCGGGGATTCTCTCGATCGTCTTCGGCATGTTGACGCTCTGGTTTACGGGCGCGCTGCTGGAAGGCAGCTACGGCAGCCGCTGGCTTCTGGAGCTGTACTGGACCTCAGTCGTTGGCGGCGCGGTCATCGCTTCCGTCCTCTCGTTTACGCATCTCTTCGGCCTGCGTCCCGACGTCGTCTCGGTGGGTGCGTGGGCCGGAATCTTCGGACTGTTGATCGCCATTGCAATGCTCTTCGGCGATCAGGAGTTTCTGCTCTGGTTTGTGCTTCGCATCAAGGCGAAGTACATGGTCGCGATCTACATCCTCATCGAGGTCGCGGTTCTCCTGAAGGAATCGGACAACTTCGGTGCGCTCGTACAGCTTTCAGGCGCGCTTTCAGGATTTCTCTTCGTTCGATTCGCTCCGCGAAAAGGTCTCGCGTTCGGCTTCACCGAGCGACTGTACGGTGTGCGCAATGCGTATTACCGTTACAAGCGACGCCGCGCCGCCAAAAAATTCGAAGTGTATATGCGCAAGCAAAATCGCGAGGTGCACTTCGACGAGGACGGCCGCTATATCCCGCCGGAAGAAGCACATCGCAACCCCAACGATAAACGCTGGATGAATTAACACTTTCAGGGAATCCCCTGTATCTCCAGGGTGTATTGTGTCGCCCGGCATCCCTGCCTATAATCAACCCAATTCAGTTTCTGACCTCGTAAGATAACCGTCTTTCCGAGTAGAGTTCCCGGGTCTGCAGTCAGCAACCTTCCGCAAAATACTGTCCTTGGCGCATAAACCAGAAAACCAATGGTCCGTGCAAGCACTGACCATGAAGGAGAATCGCCAACTATGCCACGCACACTCCCCATGCTGGCCGTTTTAGCTCTGTCCGTAAGCCCCTTTTCCTTTGGACAGGGTACGTCTTCACAAAAGCACTACACGATTGTGAAGCTTAAAGCGCCAAAGCCTGTAACTCCTCCGTCGACGACACCTTCCGATCCGACAACGACACCGACGGACCCACCGCCAACGACAACTCCTTCCGATCCGACAACGACGCCAACGGATCCGACAACCCCGCCAACCACAACCCCGACAGACCCGACGACTCCTACGTCCTCGGCATGCAGTCAGATGGACCTGGGATCGGGGGCAAGCCTCAACGGCTTCGTTCCCTTCCCTGCAAATAATCCGTGGCGGCAGAACATCGCCAATGCACCGGTCGACGGCAACTCGCCAAACTACATCAACGCAATCGGAGGACGTAACGTTTACGCCAACTTCGGTGCGGGAACCTATGACGGAAACATCATCGGCATCCCGTACTCCGTGGTAAGCGGTTCGCCCTTTACCACCATCAACTACAACCTTTATGGAGATGAGAGCGATCCGGCGCCCATGCCGATTTCGATCTCGTCGCTCCTTGAAGGTTCTCCCAACCCTGGCGACGGGGACCGTCACGTGCTCGTGCTGGATCGCGACAACTGCTGGCTCTATGAGCTGGGAGGAGCGTATCCACAAGGAGATGGAACCTGGCAGGCAGCAGTGGGCACGGTGTGGGACATGTTGAACTCCAACGCGCGTCCGTTCCGCTGGACCTCCACCGATGCGGCAGGGCTTCCGGTCTTTCCGGGTCTCGTGCGCTACGACGAGGTGGCATCAGGCCACATCGACCATGCGCTTCGCGTGACAGTGCAGCATACCAAGGCGGCCTTCGTTGCTCCGGCAACGCACTGGGCGCCCAATTCGTCCGATCCGAATGCAGCTCCCATGGGGATGCGTATGCGGCTGAAGGCAAACTACGATATCTCGTCGTTCCCACCGCAGGCAAAGGTCATCCTGACTGCGATGAAGAACTACGGCCTGATCGTAGCCGATAACGGAAGCAGCATGTTCGTTACCGGAGCCCCGGACGATCGCTGGAACAACGACGACCTCACCACGCTGAAGCAGGTTCCTGCGTCCGCGTTTGAGGTTGTTCAGTCCGGCACGGTGTACACGGCAGCAAACATCCCCACCGGCAGCGCACCCAACATCACCAGCTTTACCGCGAACCAGACGACGGTTACGCCGGGAACAGCCGTGACGCTGAGCTGGGCAGCCGATAACGCCAGCTACTACATCGTCTCGCCCGAGGCTGGACCGGTACGCGGAAACAGCGTCACCGTACATCCTCTCGTGACCACGACCTACACCCTCTACGCAACCAACCAATTCGATCGCAGCAGCCGGACCATCACCATCAACGTGCAGTAACTGCGATCTCCAACCCCGTTCCACAAAGTGCCGTGCGTCATATTGGCGCGCGGCACTTCTTTTTGAAATTTCCGCAGAGCGATTATAGTTCGATGCATGGCCGCACGATGGTTCCTCGCAGTCCTTCTGTTTGTCACTCCAGCTTTGTGCCCCCTGCACGCCGAACCCTGCAAGGATCTCGCAAAACTTGCCTCGCCTGCGCGTTCCGTCACGCTGGCCGCATCTGTACCTGCTGGAGACTTCGCTCCTGCCACCGGTGCGAAAGAACTGCGTGAGCTACCTGCATTCTGCCGTGTGGCGGCGGTTCTGACACCCACGGTCGACTCCGAGATCCACGTTGAGGTGTGGCTTCCTTCCTCACACTGGAATGGAAAGTTTCTGGCGGTGGGAAGCGGTGGTTGGGGTGGTTCCATTGCTTACAGCGCAATGGCGGAAGCTCTGCGGCGAGGCTACGCAACGGCAGCCACGGATGATGGCCATACAGGACCAAGCGCCAGCTTCGTAGTTGGACACCGGGAGAAACTGATCGACTTCGCCTATCGCGCGGAGCACGAGATGACCGTCACAGCAAAGGCGCTGATCCACGCATACTACGGACGTGCGCCGCGCTACTCCTACTGGGACGGCTGCTCGGGAGGCGGACGCGAGGGGCTGTTGCAGGCGTACCGCTATCCGGATGCGTTCGATGGAATCATCGCGGGGGATCCTGCGAACATCCGCCGTAACTCCTGGGCGCTGTGGCTGGCAAACGAGAGCTTCAAGGATCCCGCAGACTATATCCCGCCGGCAAAGTACCCGATGATTCACCAGTTCGTTCTCGCGGCCTGCGATGCGAACGATGGGTTGAAAGATGGACTGATCGAAGACCCGACAGACTGCCATCCTGATTTCAGCGCGCTGACCTGCAAGGATAACGATGGCCCATCGTGCCTGACTGTTCGCCAGGTCCACACAGCACAGACCATCATCAGCCCGGAGAAAGACTCCTCGGGAAAGCAGCTGTTCCCGCGGCTTGAACCCGGAACGGAGCTTCGCTGGGGCCGTCTCGCCGGCGGGCCTGCTCCCGCCGATCTATTTCTGGATGAGTTTCGCTATGTCGTCTATCAGGACCCGGCGTGGGACTGGAAGAGCTTCCATCTGGATCGCGACTCAGCAAAGGCGCACGCGATCGATAAGGATGTCGATGAGTTAGACCCTCATCTTGCCGCATTCGCAAAGCACGGAGGCAAGCTGCTGCTCTATCACGGCTGGGCCGATCAGCAGGTCGCTCCGGGAGCGACGGTGGACTTCTACAAGTCGCTACAGAATGTGAATCGCGATACCGGCTCCGACTGGGCGCGGCTGTTCATGGCTCCCGGCATGGCGCACTGCTCCGGCGGCGAGGGCCCAGACAGCTTCGACAAGATCGGCACTCTGGAAGACTGGGTCGAGCGAGGCAAGACTCCCTCGCGCATCGTTGCAACGCACCATGACGAGGGTAAAGTAGTTCGCACGCGGCCGCTCTGCGCCTATCCGCAAGTAGCTAAGTACAAGGGCAGCGGAAGCATGGATGATGCAGAAAACTTTGTGTGCGCCGCGAAGTAAAACACAACGGCAGTTTTACAGGGGTTCCAGCCAACGGACAGCTGTGAGCAATGCCGTCATTCTGAGCCGAAGGCGAAGAATCCCTGTATTTTGCCCGAACTTTCTACGCTGCTTCGGGCAAAATACAGGGATCCTTCACTACGTTCAGGATGACAACCGATGGAGGGCTACATCCGGAGAGAGATGTTCTAGCTCCGGGCAGTGACCCTCAGATGCAGTTCCTTCATCTGCTGCTCGGTTGGCGCGCTCGGCGCATCCACCATCAGGTCGATTGCCTTCGCAGTCTTCGGGAACGCAATCACTTCACGGAGACTTGTCGCGCCTGCCAGAATCATCACGATGCGGTCGAGTCCCAGCGCGATGCCGCCATGCGGAGGCGTGCCGTACTCCAGCGCATCGAGGAAGAAGCCGAAGCGCTCCTTGGCCTCTTCGTCGCTCATGCCGAGCGAGCGGAAGATCTCGGCCTGCACGTCCTGCCGGTGGATACGGATCGAACCCGACCCCAGCTCAGTTCCGTTGAGCACGATGTCATAGGCAAGTGCGCGGACAGCGCCTTTATCGTTGAACAACGCGCCGGACTTGATGTCGTCCTCATGGGGCGAGGTGAAGGGATGGTGTGCCGCGTCCCAGGTCTTGGTCTCCTCGTTCCACTCGTACATCGGGAAGTCGGTGACCCAGAGGAATTTGAAATCATCGGCGGTGCCCGTCTGCTCGAAGAGCTTGTGCTTGTCGGCGAACTTCTGTGCGAGCTGAAGCCGCAACGCACCCACACGCTTGTAGATCCACTGCGGATCGTAGTTCCACTTCTCGGGCGTGCCGAGCTTTGGCGTAACCACGACCGTCAGGTCCTCAGGGGTAGCTTCGAGCCTCTGGGTGATCGTCGCAGCCAGCGGCGCAAAGGCCTCGCTGGTCTTTAGACGTTCGGTATCCAGCAGGTCAAGCCCTGTCTCTCCAAATCCGGCACGAACCTCACTCAACAGTTTTTTGCGCTCGGTACCGCTCAGCCCACCTGCCTTGGGGATGATGAAACCCAGCACCGGCAGCTTCTGCTCAATCTTCAGGCTCTCGCGCAGCCCTGGTGTCACCTCCTCGGTCAACTCCGCCATCGCGGGCAGGCGCATGTCGGGCTTGTCGATGCCGTACTTGCGGATGGCATCGTCGTAGGTCATCTGGATGAAGGGAGCCTTCAGCTCAATGCCCGCAGTCTTGAACGCAGCGGTAAGGAAGCCCTCCACTATGCGAAAGACCATCTCCTGCTGGGGGAAGGTCATCTCCAGGTCGATCTGGGTAAACTCCGGCTGGCGGTCGGCGCGAAGGTCCTCATCGCGGAAGCAGCGCGCCACCTGGAAGTAGCGATCGAAGCCCGAGATCATCAGGATCTGCTTGAAGATCTGCGGGGACTGCGGCAGAGCGTAAAAGTCGCCCGGATGCACACGGCTGGGAACCAGGTAGTCACGCGCGCCTTCGGGGGTCGAACGCGTCATGAACGGCGTCTCGATCTCAAGGAAGCCGTTCTCCGACAGATACTCGCGGATGGCACGGGTTACCCTGTGGCGGGTCAGAAAGTTCTTCTGCATCTCCTCGCGGCGCAGATCGAGGTAGCGGTACTTCAGGCGTACCTCTTCGTTCGCAATGGCGTCCTCGGCGGGCGAGAATGGAGGCGTCTTCGCCTCATTCAGCAGCAGCAGCTCTTTGGCGACAACCTCAATCGCTCCCGTCGCCATATTCGGGTTCTCAAGCCCGGCATCGCGGCGGCGGACCTTACCCTTCACGGCCACGACGTACTCGGACCGGGCCGTCTCGGCCTTGGCGTGTGCCTCGCCTGAGACCTCTTTGTCCATCACAACCTGGGTGATGCCGGTCCGATCCCGCAGATCGAGGAAGATGAGATTGCCGTGATCGCGGCGCCGGTTGACCCAGCCCATCAAAACCACGTCCTGTCCGTCCTGGTCCACACGGAGCTCGCCGCACCGGTGAGTACGCTGCAAATTACCTAAAAAGTCGAGTGTCACGATGCTTTCTATTGTACGGATAACCGGCGTGAATCGTTAAATATGGCCGAGTTGAGGGCTCTGTGGCGACGTTTCGCAGGGAGCGCGGCCTTATAAGACCATCCGGGGGCGGCACTCCTGCGGCATGACCTTTGGCGGGGAATGGCGGCGAATCAAGGAGATTCGGCAACAACCTGCTGATCGTGCTTACTCAAACAACCTCGGTTCAATTCAGGGAATGACCTTGCTTGATCCAGGTCTGTAGACTGCTCGGGCGGAAGTCGACGCAGTTCTTGGGACTGCCAGCTGCCTCGATTGCTTTCCCGAGAAAAGAAAAAACGTATTTAGGACATTAAGCGTATACAGCTACAAAGAAGTTGTTATTGAATCTGTGAAATCGATTCAGGATTAAAAGCCGTTCGCTCCGATGAACCAATCACTGTTTCCTTGTTTAGGCTCATCCAGGTTGCAATGCTGCTTCTATAGCTTCGAAGTATGGCGTTAGAGCTGGTTCAGCTTTCCCGTGCTTTATACGTGTAGATTGCCCGAAGAGCCGAGCCATCCTTACTGACGAACTGATTCAGTAATTCCGTTTGCATATTTGTCGGACCATCAGACCTGCTCGAGGTGGACTTCGATGCGAACCATCGTTCCCGGATTTCTTGAGAGAAAAAGATGCCCTAGATCTTTGAAAATTGCCTCCCCTTTAGGGAAGCCCACAATCTACATGCCTCGCCCAAGGAGAAACATTATGCTTCGCCTTAAAGGTGGTATTGTCTTTTTTCTCGTCATCTTCCTGTTCACAACCTTCCTCCCTGCACAGACCATTACAGGCAGTGTCAACGGTACCGTCACCGATCCGGGAGGGGCCGTAGTACCCGGAGCGAAGATCACAATTACGAATGTTGCGACCAACGTCTCAACGTCAACGGAAACCAACAGTGCGGGTGTTTATAACATCCGCTTTCTTCAGGTCGGTCGATACACTCTGACGATGGAAGCTCAAGGTTTCGCAAAACAGATGTCCAAGCCCTTCACGCTCGAGGCGGGGCAGAATGCGAAGCTCGACGGCCAGCTTGCCATGCAAGGCGCAGTGTCCACAGTTAACGTGAATTCCGAGTTGGTCCCCCTGATTAACACAGAGAATGCTCAACTGGCCACCACTCTGGATAAGACAGCAATCGATGCAGTGCCACTCATCGGCCGCAACTTCGTTCAGCTCACCATGTTTGTCCCTGGTGCAGTCAGCACCACACCTGCTAATTTCGCAGGCAACTCCGCGATCGGCGTGGGCGGTCAGCAGGTTTCGGTAAATGGAAATCGCGAACAGTCCAACAATTATCTGCTGGATGGAATAGAGATCAACGAGACCCTGAATAACGGGGTTGGCTACAATCCCAGTCCGGACGCGCTCGATCAGGTCCAGGTTATTTCGGCAAACGCGCAGGCTGAATATGGAAATGTGAACGGTGGGGCTGTTATTGCTCTCACTAAAAGCGGCACAAACAGCTGGCATGGCAGTGCATTTTATTTCCTCTCCAGCGGCCTTTTAGACGCGAATACCTGGGCCAATAAACACAACAGCGTCATAACCCCCAGGCAGCCATACACTCAGCCAATCTTCGGAGGCACACTCGGCGGTCCTATTCTTAAAGACAGGCTGTTCTTCTTTGTGGATTACGAAGGTGGGCGATATCACCAGGGCGGCATTGGCACAGCTACTGTCGCAACCGAAAAGATGAGGCGGGGAGATTTCTCTGAGCTGCTTGATCCAAACATCATGTGTGCGCCTGGAGCCTCCTGCACGTCGAAGAATCTTGTCCAGCTCTACGATTCGACCTCTCTTCCCTACAAGCCTTACGCGGGTAACCTGAATGTTCCAATCCTGAACCCGGTGGCCAGATATCTTTACGCTCATCCTGAGCTCTACCCGCTACCGAACCAAGCACCCCAGGTAGGAACGCCTGCGACGAACAACTATCGTGCTCCCACGAAGAATGCCAGGCAAAACAACCAGGGCGACATCAAAGTCGACTGGAAGATGACACAAAGAGACAATCTTTCCGTTCGGTACTCTCAAAGCGAGAATGTCATCGTCAATACTCCCGTGCTCGCGATCAGTTTCCCCGTTTCACCGAAAACACCTGTGAAAAGTGTCGCTATTAACGAGGTCCATACGTTCAATTCCTCGCTGGTCAATGAGCTGCGGATCGGTTATTCGCGCGTGCATATGCTCGGAGGTCTTACTACCGATTCCACGGGCGCGTTTGGCATGAATGGAAACTCGATCGTGGGCATCGGCGCCGCCCAGGTTCTCAATGGATTTTCGGGGCAGGTGTTTCTGCCTCCAGGAACAACCGGCCTGACTACTCCCAATGGATCGGAATACACCACGTTTGGCAACCCTGGAACAGCCACCAACTATGCGGATAACACCTTTACCTACGCCGATAACCTAACTTATTTGCATGGTCACCACAGTTTCAAATTCGGCGCGCAGTTTATCCGCTATCAACAAAACAGCCTGTACCCAGGAAACGATGGATTGCTCGGTCAGTTCGTCTATACGGGAAACTTCACATCGAACCCTACAAGTGGCCTGACGAACAATACACAGGGTTATTCGGTCGCTGACTTCAATCTCGATCGCGTAGCTTATGTGGGAACTGGAAATGCGAGTGGTCCATTAGGGCCGACGGGACAGCGGCAATGGCGAGACGCCTACTTTGCGCAGGACGATTGGAAGATAACTCCAACCTTCACTGCCAATATCGGAATCCGTTATGAGTTCGATCAACCCATGTACGAGGTAAACAACAAACAGGCCAACATCAATATGGCAACCGGGACTTTGGTTTACGCAGGTGTCAATGGTGTCAGCCGGGCTACCGTCAATCCCTACTACGGCAGCTTCATGCCGCGCATCGGTTTCGCCTATTCTGTGACTCCCCGCATGGTGGTCCGAGCCGGTTACGGAATCCAGAACTACATGGAAGGTACAGGGGCCAATCGGCGCCTTACGATCAATCCCCCATTTCAAACCCCATACTTCGCCGTGGGCTCTGCACCCAGCACCAGCAGCTCAGGCCAGTACTTCCGTGTCGAAGACGGGTTCTCGAATCCTGCTACGCCCTCTCAGTCACTTTCGCTCAACGCCTGGGCCATGAATATCCGGCCAGCGTTCATCTCGGAATACAGTCTGACAACCGAATACCAGGTGAGTAATGCAACCTCTGTCACGATTGGTTACGTTGGCGAAGCAGGTCAGCATCTGGTGAACCATGGCTCCGCGAATCAACTGCGTCAGCCATGCGTCATCAACGGCATCGTGCAGTCCAATCCCAACAGTGCGGCCTGCTCTGTCGCTAACCCCGCTCCTTATAAGGCTCTGGTGGGGCAATCGGGTTCGATTGTCATTACCACGTCCGACGCGATGATGAACTACAACGCCTTACAAGCTACGGTACGGCAACGCAGCTGGCACGGATTGGCGGGGACCATCAATTACACCTACGCTCGCGCCATGACCAATGCCGTTGGCTTCTACGGCTCCACGGGAATAGCAAACGCCAATAATTACAACCAGGATTATTACAACAATCATGCGGAGTACGGTCCTACCAGCCAGGATGTACGCCATAATCTGAACGGAGTGATGAGTTACGAGCTTCCGCTCTGCCGGGGAAGAATTTTTGGCAGCAACATGAATCGAGCTCTGGATGAGATCGTGGGGGGCTGGAAGATCGGCTTCACTGCTGTGGCCTATAGCGGGTTTCCGGTCACGATCAATAACAGCGTCAATAACGCATACACAAACAATAAGATCCAACGGGCCAATTATTATCGCCCGCTTAAGATCAACAAACAAAGCCTGAACGCATGGTTCGGGACAGATCCCTCAGCGACTTCTTGCGCAACCAGAGGTATCGATAACGGCATATGCGCTTACGGTGCACCTGCCGATGGCGCCTATGGAACCGGCCGTGTGGGCTCTGCGAGAGCGCCCGGATACCAGCAATATGACGCGACCGCCTCGAAGGACTTTACTGTCTGGCATGAGCAGAAGTTTTCGTTTCGGGCGGATGCCTCCAACGTCTTCAACATGACCTCACTCAGCAATCCAAACAACACGGCGCAAAGCGCCAACTTTGGCCGGATCACCGCAGTTCGATCCGGTCCGAGACGACTTCAGCTATCGCTGCGCTATACCTTCTGATCCCGACTGCGGCTGTGGCAAATCGCAGCCGCCTCTGTTGACATCGACAAATTAGTATCTTGTGGCCTTAGGACAATAATGCGATCTATGAAAAAACTTGTGCTGTTCCTGGTAATGAGCGTTGTTTCGGTCCCGGCACAGACCGGCACCCATGCAGGGCAGTCCCGTGCTTCCGAGCCTTCCACGCCTCTCATCCTTGGAGGGGGGCACGGCTTCCCCGGCCGCATCCAGGGACCTCCCGGCCCCAGCCCCGTGACAGACCTGCTGAAGCTGCTCTTTGAGAACGTCAACTCCGCCGAAGCTGCGGCCAACGTGCGGAAGATCTGGGAGAACGACCGCTGGTTCGACTTTGCGCACTTCCAGAAGACCGCGGAGAACGTAGCTGACATGATGCGGCAGGCGGGCCTCGATGACGTTCAGATCGGCTACGCTCCGGCAGACGGAACAACGCAGGCAGGCTTCTGGACAGAGCCGATGGCATGGGACGCGCACGCCGGTACTCTCGAGATCGTCTCGCCAAAGGTCCCCGAAGACATGCGCGTTCTGGCCGACTACCAGCGCGTTCCCGCTTCGCTTTGCATGTGGAGCGGCCCCACTGCCCCCGGAGGAGTCGAAACCGAGATCGTTCTGCCTCCGAAAGATGTCCAGCACGCGGACCTCAAAGGCAAGCTGGTCCTCGGCGGCCGCATGTCCAAGATCGCCCTCGCCAAGGCCGGCGCGCTCGGCATGATTCACGAGAGCGCGACCAACCCTGCTCTGCTGGACGAGCGGGACTGGGTCAACTCCTTCGGCGACAACGGCTGGGCATTCAACAAAGGCAATGCACCGCTGGTGTGTTTCTCTATTACCCCACGCTCGCAGCAATACCTCCATCAATTGCTGGAGCACGGCCCGGTGAAGGTCCGCGCCAACGTGGACACCCGCTACTACAGCGGTAAGTATCCGTACATCAGCGGAGCCATCCTCGGCACAGATGGATCGGCCGCCGAGGAGGTCTTCTCGCTCGGCCACATCTTCGAGACGGGTGCAGGCGACAACGCCACCGGCTTCTCCTCCATCCTCGAAGCCACCGCCACGCTGAATCGCCTGATCAAGGAAGGCAAGCTGCCAAGGCCGAAGCGGACCATCCGCATCCTCGCCATGGGCGAGCGGTACGGCACGCTCAGCTACCTCTACGCCCATCAGGACCGCGTGAAGCGCACTATCGCCGGCATGTGCATCGATTCTCCAGCCGGCCTCCAGAACCTCGCTGGCACGGAGTACAACTGGGTTCTCAACCCGCAATCCGCTACCTCGTTTGTCGATGCATTCGTCTTGCGCATCGCCGCCGAGTACTTCCCCGCCGTAGACCGCCCCACCCGCTGGAGCGAGTACAACAGCGGAACCGACAACGATCTCGGCGATCCCATGATCAACATCCCCACCGTCGCGCCGCGTGGCGGACATGGAATCCAGGCGCACCACACCAGCTTCGATACGCCCTCCCAAGTCGATCAAAACTCTCTCCGCGATCTCAGCGTGATGAATGCGGCCTATGCCTACTTCATCGCGTCGGCGGGTCCGGACCAGATGCGCTGGATGGCGCAGCTCGCCCTGTCACGCGGCTACGATCAGATCAACGCAGCCACAGATCGCAGCCTGGCTCAGATCGCGGAGGCCAGGAACGCAGCTGATCTTGGCCGCCTTCTCTACTGGGAGACCGCTCGCGTCGACTACAACCTCGCACGCGAGAGCAAAGCAGTGGAACAGGCCGCTGATCTTCCCCAGGGGCTGAAGAATCTCGCATCCTTCGCCTCCCTGCAAAAGACGCGCATCGACGACGCCGTGCAGCAGCGCGCCACCGGGCTGCACCTGGGGGTCATCCAGCCGGCTGTACCGTCCATCAATCCCGAGGCGGAAAAGATCGTCGTGCGCCGCAAAAGAATGGGCACCCTTACGATGGACAATATCCCCGTCAACCAGCGCGAGGGCTATCCGGCCAGTTCCTTCTGGGGACCAACCACGGCCGCACTTTACTGGTGCGACGGAAAGCGCAGCCTAGCAGAGGTGGTCAAAATGACGGAGCTCGAGATGGGCCAATCGAACTTCGACTGGGTGGGTTATTTCAAGTTCCTCCAGAAACACGGTTATGTGGACTTCGTGCAACAGTGACGTTTTACTTTTCAGTAGCCGCTAACATGCAATCTCTTGGCATTGGGAAGTTGAGAGAGACTGACAAAGGAGGAAGAGTGTCATCCTGAGCGGAGCAAAGCGGAGTCGAAGGATCTGCGGTTCTCAACTCAGCACCCGAATCTCGTTCACGATTTGATAACGTGTTGCATTGGAGAATTGAAGGATGGCAACGAGACGTGATTTTTTGAAGGCTGCTTCGCTTCTCGCGGGCGGCGCGGGTATGGCGGGTTTTGTTCCTGAGTCAGTCAAGCGAGCGTTTGCAATTGAACCAGCTCCGGGCTCCACTTATCAGGATGCCGAGCACATCGTCATTCTGATGCAGGAGAACCGGTCCTTTGATCACGTGTTCGGCACTCTGCAGGGTGTACGCGGATTCAACGATCCGCGGGCGATGCGGCAGGCAAATGGAAATTCGGTCTTTCTCCAGACCAGCAGCACGGGGGATACGTTTGCGCCGTGGCGGCTCGATATTAAAGACACGAAGATCACCTGGATGGGCTCCATCCCGCACAGCCGCGAGAGCCAGGTAGGCGCGTGGAACGAAGGTCATCACGATCGCTGGATCGACTCCAAACGCTCTCACAATCACGACTATGGACATGTGCCCATCACGATGGGCCATTACACCCGTGAAGACCTGCCCTTCTATTACGCTCTGGCGGACGCCTTTACCGTCTGCGATCAGAACTACTGTGCCGCCATGACGAGCACCACGCCCAACCGGCTCTTCTTCTGGACCGGCACTGTACGGGATGAGCAGAAGGCATCGTCGCGCGTGTTCATGCGCAACGACGAGATCATGATCGGCGGCCAGAAGTGGAAGACCTTCCCGGAACGTCTGCAGGAGGCGGGAATCAGCTGGAAGTACTACCAGAACGATCTGACGCGAACCTCCGGCCTGAATGGCGAACAAAAAGCATGGCTTGGAAATTTTGGCACCAATGTTCTGGAGGCGTTTTCTGCCTACAACATAGCGGCGTACCCCTATGCCGGACCGGACCTGCAGAAAGAGCTGGCAGACTGCGAGAAACATCTCGCAGAGACAAAAGATCTCCTCGCTAAAACAACCGATCCCCAGACCAGGGCGAAGCTCGAACAGAAGCTCAGACGCAGCGAACTCGATCATGAGGCCCTGACTCGTCAGCTTGCGTCAGGCACGGGCAAAGACCTCTATGCGAAGCTGTCGCCCCAGGAGAAGGCCCTGCATGACGCAGCCTTTGTGGTGAATGTGAATGACCCCGACTACCGCTCGCTCGAAGCATTGGAGTTCGAAGGCCAGCAGATGAATGTTCCCAAGGGGGACATCCTGCACCAGTTCCGCGAGGACGTGAAGAACAACAAGCTTCCGATGGTCTCCTGGCTCAGCTCGCCGGAGCACTTCTCCGACCACCCTACCTCTCCCTGGTACGGCGCCTGGTACGTGTCGGAGGTGATGGACATCCTCACCCGGAATCCTGAGGTATGGAAGAAGACCATCTTCATCCTGACCTACGACGAGAACGACGGCTACTTCGATCATGCACCGTCCTACGTCGCGGCTGACCCAAAGCGGCCCGAGACAGGCAGAGCGTCCGCAGGCCTCGATACCGCGCTTGAGTACACGTACAAGGAAGATGAGTTGGCGCAGGGCGTCAGCCACGAAGAAGCATGCAGCGGCCCCATCGGCATGGGCTTCCGCGTCCCCATGATCGTTGCCTCCCCCTGGAGCCGCGGCGGCTGGGTCAACTCGCAGCTGTTCGATCACACCTCGATGCTCCAGTTCCTGGAAGACTTCGGAAAGAAGAAGTCCGGCAAGACCATCTACGAATCCAACATCAGCCCCTGGCGAAGGTCCATCTCGGGCGACCTGACCAGTTGCTTCCGAAAGTACTCCGCTGAAGAAGCGAAGCTGAACTATCTCGACCGCGACAAGTTCGTCATTCAGATCCGCGAGGCGAAGGATAAGGAGATCCCGGCAAACTTCAAGGCTTTATCCGCCGAACAGATCGCTGATGTAAACCGGAGGCTGGCGTTATCGCCGTGGATGTCCAAACAGGAGCCGGGAACTCGCCCGGCGAACCCACTGCCGTATGAGCTGTATGCGGATGGTGCGCTGAGCCCGGACGGAAAGAGCTTTGTGCTGACCATGAAGGCGGGAACGGCTGCGCATGGAAATAGCTCCATGGGTGCTCCCTTCAACGTCTATCTTCGCGACAGCGGAGGTATGACTGCCGGCACCTATGCGGTGAAAGCCGGCGACACTCTGACACAGAACTTCCCCGTCAAGGACGGAAAGTACTCCATCGATGTTCATGCTCCAAACGGTTTCTTCCGCAGCTTTGAGGGTTCAGCCAAATCCCCTGTTGCGGTGCGGACGACCTATGAGCGGCAGAGCGGATGGCCAACCGGGAACATCACCTTACATGTAAAGAATGCCGGGAAGACCGCGGTGCAGGTGTCCGTGAAGGACAACTCGTATGGCCTGGCCTCAGTGACGAAGAACGTGGCGGCTGGTGCGACGGAAACAATCCTAATGTGGTCCGGCAAGAGCCACGGCTGGTACGACGTCTCCGTGAAAGCAGGGGATTCCGAAGCTCGCTACGCTGGCCGCGTGGAGACCGGAGCCGCAAGCACGACCGATCCCGCAATGGGTGGGGTGGCATAGCCACCCCACAACGAGGCACATACTATGCCTCTCCGGGTTGCTTGTCCGAAACGATCTGTGTCATTCCGACCGTAGCGCAGCGAAGGGGAGGAATCTGCTTCTCTGCCGGAAGGCCCGTGCCGGAACGGCAGAGAAGCAGCCCGATGACGGTTTCCCGCCATTTCAAAACCAACTATATCCTGGCTCTTAGACCCGCTCGGCATGAGCCTGGATGTAGTTGTCCAGCTCGTCGCTCGGGCCAATGTAGTGAAACTCCTCGCCGTACTCCAGGCCGTACTTCGCGCCGACGCGCTTGTCGCGATCCAGAAATGCAGCCTGGATATAGGCCTCATTGGCCGCTTCCTGGTTGCCTGCAAATGCAGGCAGCCGCAGACCGCTTGCAGCCAGCGAGTCATTCGTCGACTTCACCATGTTGGTAATCATCGTCCTGCATGAGGCGATGTAGGCGGCCTTCTGCTTCACGGTTGGCCCAATATCGACGACGCGGTTGACGAGTTGCGGCCCACGCGCGAAGTAGTACTTCTCACGCACGCCGTGCACTTTCAGGCCCACCTCGAACTGCTCCGGAAAATCCAGGTGGTCTGCCGCCATCCAGCATGCGGCTTCGACGGCCTGCGCCGCCACATAATGGTCGGGGTTCTCCTCGTAATGCCCCCACGGGTCATAGCTCAGCACGGTGTCGACCTTCAGCAACCGGAACAGGAAGATCAGGCGCACGCGAATCTCCATCCGCGAGACATCGTCCAGACCGTGGTTGCGATACTGCAGGTCGTAGCGCTTCTTCAGCCCTGCCACCTCGACAAACCGCGCCGCGTCCTGCTCGTTGGCAAGAACCGTCTCGCCCAGCGTCAGGTTGTAGGAGTCCTTCTCGTCGTTGCTGACCCGGATGAAGTAGCCGGTGTAGCCCTCGTTCAGCAGCTTGGCCACCGTGCCGCCCGCGAAGATAGGGCCATCGTCCAGATGAGGCGTGATGAGCGCAAAGACCTTGCCCTTATGGGGCTGGCCGGCACTGGCTCGCTCGATAAAGGGTGCCGGTCCGGCGACCGTGGTCTGTGCCATGCCCGGGGTCTGTGCGGCTGTCCCCAGACCAGCCGCTGCCGTCATCCTGAAGAACTCCCTACGCTCCATCGCCACTCCTGCCAACAGCAGATCTACGACTTCAACGCACTCACCAGCTCCGTCCTCGACAGCTTAACCTGTTCCCCTTTGGAGAAGTCCTTAACGGTGAAGAATCCGTTGTTGACCTCATCCTCGCCTACGATGATCATCTTTCGCGCCAGCTTGTCGGCTGCCTCAAAGGATTTCTTCAGCCTCCAGGCGCCGTCGCCCACCTCTACTCCAAGACCGGCACGGCGCAACTCCTGCGCCAGCTTCAGTGCTGCAGGGTTTTGCGCCACCCCCATGGGAGCCACAAAGGCATCGAGCTTCGCCGGCTCGCTCTCTTTCGCCTGGGCCTGCAGGGTCAGGATCAGCCGGTCTTCGCCAATGGCAAAGCCAATTCCCGGAGCCTTCGGCCCTCCCAGCATCTCGCTCAGGCCGTCGTAACGTCCGCCGCCGAGCAGGGCGTTCTGCGTTCCCAGCCCGCTGCCGTCCGGCACGGTGAATTCAAAAGTCGTGCGGGTGTAATAGTCCAGACCGCGCACCAGCCGCGGATCTTCCACATACGGTACGCCACAGGCATCGAGCGCTGCCTTCACCTGCTCGAAGTGCGCACGCGACTCTTCGCTCCAGAACTCCGAGATCTTCGGCAGACCATTGATGATCTCCTGATCGCCGGGGTCCTTCGAGTCAAGCACGCGCAAAGGATTCGTCTCGGCACGGCGCTGGTTGTCCTCGCAAAGCTGATGCTTCACCGGCTCCAGAGCCTCGCGCAGCGCAGCGCCATACCGCTTGCGGTCCTCGGCCGAGCCAACCGAGTTCAGCGCCAGCCGCCAGCCCCTTATCCCAAGCTCGTTCAGCAGCGTCGCCAGCATCTCCAGCACCTCGGCATCGCGCAGCGGAGAGTCCGATCCCGACCATGGCGGCCCCAGCACCTCGGCGCCAATCTGCCAGAACTGGCGATAGCGTCCCCGCTGCGGACGCTCGCGCCGGAACTGCGGCCCGATATAGAAGAGCTTCTGCAGCATGCCGGTGTCGGTCATGCCATGCTCAATGTATGCCCGGACGACCCCGGCAGTGTTCTCCGGGCGAAGCGTAAGCGACTGGCCCTTGTCCGATTCGGCGCGCCCGCGATCCTCCCAGGTGTACATCTCCTTCGAGACAATGTCGGTCTCTTCACCCACGCCGCGCGCAAACAGCTCTGTCACTTCAAAGACAGGCGTGCGAATCTCTCCGAAGCCATAGCGAGCGAAGACCGACCGCGCTGTAGCTTCCACGTGATTCCAAAGGTTCGTATCCGGGGGCAGAAGGTCCCTGGTTCCGCGTACTGCTTTAAGAATTGCCATTTCCATCTCAGTGTAGCGAAATCGGAGAATTGATAAACCCGTCAACAGGTTTTCAGGAAGCTAGTATCATCACTCCGCATGAACTGGCTTCGCCGCCTGACCTCTGATGGAAGCTCAACGATCGTAGCCGCAGCCATCGGCATCACCATGATTGCTGCCGCCATTCTTATCTGGGGACTGCATCTCCCCCAGACGGGGCATCGTGTGCTGCTCGCAGGAATCCTCCTCACGGGAGCGGTCATCCTCCCCCGCCCCATACGCCTCCTGCTTCAGGGAAACTTCAGTGTCGACGTCCTCGCAGTCCTGTCGATCAGCGTAGCCACGATCCTGGGGCAGTACTGGGTCGCGGCCATCGTTATTCTGATGCTCTCTGGTGGAGAGGCTCTCGAATCCTATGCAACCCGCCGTGCTTCGTCCGTCCTCTCGGCCCTCGCCAAACGCATGCCGCAGACCGCCCATCTGGTACACCCCGATGGCTCCATGACTGACATCCACATCGACCAGATCGCCGTCGGCCAGCAGCTACGCCTCTTCCCGAACGAGATCTGCCCCGTCGACGGCACCGTAATCGCCGGGACAGGAAGCATGGACGAGTCCTACCTGACGGGCGAGCCCTTCCAGATCGAAAAGACCAGTGGCAGCACCGTCCTCTCCGGCGCAATCAACGGCTCCGCAGCACTGACCATCCAGGCAACGCGCATCGCTGCAGACTCCCGATACGCCCGCATCGTCGAGGTGCTGCACGCCTCCGAACAACAGCGCCCGAGGATACGGCGGCTCGGCGACAGGATCGGCGTCTGGTACACCCCCCTGGCGCTCGGTATCGCCCTCATCAGCGGCGTCGCCAGCCATTCCATGGAGCGATTCCTCGCCGTCCTGGTAATCGCCACCCCGTGCCCTCTTCTCCTGGCCATCCCGGTAACCGTCATCGGGGCCATCTCCGTCGCGGCCTCACGCGGCATTCTCATTAAAGATCCCTCCATTCTCGAAAAATTCGAGAGCTGCCGCATTCTCGTTGTCGACAAGACAGGAACCCTGACCTACGGCAAACCCTACCTGCGAGACATCGTGAACTACGCTCCGTGGAGCCAGGCAAAGCTGCTGAGCCTGACCGCCAGCCTGGAACGGTATTCGAAGCACCCGCTCGCTGAAGCAATCCTTGACGCTGCCAAGGAGAAGGCGCTACCGCTCGCGGTTGTCAGCAATGTCTCCGAACTTCCAGGCAAGGGCCTGACCGGCCACGTCGAAGGTCATCTGCTCCGCGTGACAGGCCGTGGCAAACTCTCGTCCGAAATGCGCCAGCTCCTTCCTCCGGTTACGCGCGGGCTTGAGTGCATCGTGCTTTGCGATGATGCGTTAGCCGGGGTCTTCCACTTTGAAGACCGCCCACGCTCGGACTCGCGTTCCTTTCTGCGGCACATGGGCAGGCGTCATAGCATCGAGCGCATCGTCATGCTTTCCGGGGATCGACCGCAGGAGGTCGAAGCTTTTGCCGGTTCCATGGGAATCATCGAGGTCCAGGGAGGCATGAGTCCGGAGCAGAAGGTGGAGGAGGTCCGAAAGCTGACAGCGGTGGCCCCCACGCTCTACCTCGGTGACGGAATCAACGACGCTCCCGCGATGATTGCCGCAACTGCCGGCGTTGCGCTCGGACTCAACAGCGACATTACCGCCGAGGCCGCCGGCGCCGTCATCCTCCAGTCGTCGCTCACATCCGTCGATGAGCTGATCCACATCGGCAGACGCATGCGCCGCATCGCGCTCCAAAGCGCAGTCGGGGGCATGGCGCTCAGCCTTCTGGGCATGATCGCAGCCGCACTCGGATATCTCTCTCCCCTCGAAGGGGCCATCGCGCAGGAGGTCATCGATCTCCTCGCCATTCTGAATTCCCTGCGCATGATTCTTCCGACCGGGACCCTCAGCGACTTCCACTCCTCCGAGGCTGCCGCATCCTCGCATCCATGAGATGCTGTGCTGTCGTTCCTTCCTGTTCCGTACTACTCTGGTTCTTTGAATCCGTAAGGAGTAAATCTTTCGATGACCTACGTCGCAAACCCGAATCGATACGAACAGGCGGCCTTCCGGCGCTGCGGACGCTCTGGAATCGTGCTTCCGCCCATCTCCCTCGGCCTCTGGCAGAACTTCGGCGGGGCCGACGTCTTCGAGACAGGACGCGCGATGGTTCTGCGGGCCTTCGATCGCGGAGTGACGCACTTCGATCTCGCCAATAACTATGGCCCTCCCTACGGCTCTGCCGAGGAAAACTTCGGCCATATTCTGCGCAAAAACCTCGCTCCCCACCGCAATGAGCTGATCATCTCCACCAAGGCTGGCTGGGACATGTGGCCCGGACCCTACGGCATCGGAGGCTCGCGCAAATATCTGCTCACCTCGCTCGACGACAGCCTTCGGCGCATGGGCCTGGACTACGTGGATATCTTCTACTCCCACCGGCCCGACATGGATACGCCCCTCGAAGAGACGATGGGTGCGCTGATTCACGCCGTTCGCCAGGGCAAGGCGCTCTATGTGGGGATCTCCTCCTATAGTCCCCAGCGCACTCTCGAAGCCGCCGATATCCTGCGCAGCGAAGGCGTGCCTCTCTTCATCCATCAGCCCTCCTACTCCATGCTGAATCGCTGGATCGAGCAGGAGCTTCTCGGCGTACTCGATACGCTGGGCACAGGCTGCATCGCCTTCTCTCCGCTTGCCCAGGGGCTACTGACCGGCAAATATCTCAAGGGCGTGCCGGAGAACTCCCGCGCCAGCCAGGAAGGCTCACTCAAAAAGGAGTTTCTCAAAGAGGAAAACCTCGCCCACGTCCGCGCCCTCAACGAGATCGCAAAGAGGCGCAATCAGACCCTCGCCCAGATGGCCATCGCCTGGGTGCTGCGAGATTCGCGCGTGACCTCAGCCCTGATCGGAGCACGCAACGTTGATCAGCTCAACGACTCTCTGGACGCTGTGAAGAACCTCACCTTCAGCCCGGAGGAGTTGGCCGAGATCGACAGTCACGCCAAAGAAGGCGACCTCGATCTCTGGAAGGGCGCACGCGAAGGCACCGCCTGATCTACGCGCAACGTCTACTGCGGCCCCGCCTGGCTGCGGGTGAGGATTCCTTCGACATTGCTCTTATCCACCAGCGAGACGCCCGTATCCACAAACGCCGGAAAGGGAGCAAACGGGTCAAGCTCATAGTCCCCCTTCATTGGATTGTCGGTGGGATAGTGATGGCGCTCATCGAGCGCCTTGAGCCCGATGAGCGCCATCGTGTAGGGCTTCTGGGAGATGGTGGAATCGATCACTCCGTCCTTGATCAGCTGCAGCGTGGAGATATCAGTATCCATGGCAACCAGCAGACGACCTGGATCGCCCTCGGCCTTGGCACGACGCAATGTCTCACCGACGTCTCTGCCTGAGGAAGACTGCAGGCAGATGAATCCGTCGATCCGGTCCTTGCCCTTGCGGCCGATATACTCCGCTGCCTTATCCATCGCCAGGCCGGAGTCACCCTTCATGTCGAAGACCTCGACGATATTGATCCCAGGAAAGCCGGAGAAGACATCCTTGTACCCCTTCAGGCGCTCATCCAGGTTCGGCTGGCCCGGCATCGTGAAGAACACGACATTCCCCTTACCGTTTAGCTGTGCCGCCACGCGCTGGCCTCCCAACCTTCCTGCCTGCAGATTGTTCGTTCCAATAAAGTAGAGTCGCTTGCTCGCCGGCGCGTCCGAGTCCATCGTGATGACGGGGATTCCCGCGCCGATCGCCGCGTCAATCTCCGGGCCCACCAGCGCTGGATTCGTCACCGACACCAGGATTCCTGCCGGCTTCAGCGCCACGACAGAGCGTAGCTCCTGCGCCTCCGCCTGCGGGTCGAAATTCTTCGGGCCACGAATGACCGCGGTCACACCGTACTCCGCGGCTGCTTTCCGAAAACCTTCCGCAGCTGTAGTCCAGTAAGGAAGCTGCGTATTTACAGTGACCAGATAGTACTGTTCCTTTTTCGAGTGCCGGGCGCATCCGCTGAGAAGGAGAAATGCGCCTGCCAACATAAGAGAAGTTCCTCTGACCCACATGCTCATCTGGAAACCTCCTAATGAGACATGCTGCCCACTGTTGGATCGACCGGGCCCGTCGGGCAGCACCGTGGCTGCAAGTCGCGGCGGACAAGATCATACGCCTGCCGCAATACCTACCGTGCACCAGCCTCCTCGAAGATAGGAATTCTTCTAAAATCGAATTCAGGATGATCTTGCCCTTTGTCCGCGAGCTCCTCGCGGACCTGGAACACTCCGACGCCTTTGAACGTGTGCGGCGCCATCTGGGCGCCGGATTGGGGCGCCGTCGTGTCTCCGGACTGACCGCTACGGCCCGCGCTCTGTATCTCCCCTATTTTGTTCGCGCTGCACAGGCGCCGGCACTTGTTGTCGTCTCCGACAACAAGGCGGCGGAAGCGCTCCAGACTGCCCTGCTCGCAGCGTGCGAGCTGACCGGAGCGCTCGACTGCAACCAGATTCTGCGGCTCCCCTCCCACGACGTTCTGCCGTTTGAAAATCTTTCGCCCCACTCCGAAATCCAGGAGACCCGCGCCGCAGCGCTCTGGAAGATCTGCGCCGGCGACCGCACCCCCCGGCTGGTCATCGCCCCCATCGAGTCGGCCTGCATGCGCCTCTTCCATCGCGACTACTACGCCGCGCTGGCGCTCCACCTCAAGGTCGGTGAAGAGCACATCCCCGACCTGTTGGTCGAACACCTGCTCTCGGTAGGCTATACGCGCGTCGATGTGGTCGAGATGCCCGGCCAGGTCACCATTCGCGGCGGCATCGTCGATGTCTATCCGCCGGAGCAGGATCGCCCGGTACGCATCGACTTCTTCGGCGACGAGATCGAATCGCTTCGGCGCTTCGACCCCGAGACGCAGCGCTCCAGCGGCTCATTGAACGGGATCATCCTGCTTCCCCTGACCGAGACGCCGGTCACGGAAAAGCTGCTGTCCGCCATCAATGCTCGCCTCACCCGCGCCGGTGCTCCAGGAGCCGCGCTCGAAGGCGGCGAGGAACCGGTGGAGCTTCAGACGCACGTCGCAACGCGCACTGGCGAGGCAACGGTCTTCCCCGGATGGGAGTTCTTCGCTCCGGTCGCGGGCGCCACGCAGACCTTGCTCGATCTTCTCGGTCCTACGACACGCGTCTTCATCGAAGAGCCCGCCATGGTCAAGAACCAGGGCGAGCGCTGGTGGAACAAGGTCGAGCAGCGCCACGACCGCTCCGGCATCGGCTCTCTCGTTCGCCCGGAGGATATCTATATCTCTCCGTGGGATCTCGACGATCGCCTCCGACGAACCACAGGGTGCGATCTCGATCAGCTGGGAGCCGTTGATGTCCTCGACGCCACCGGCTCAGAACTCTCGGAGATCGAGTTCGCCACGCGTCCCACGCAGCGATTCCACGGTTCTATTCCTGCGCTTATCGATGCGCTGAACTCGCTGATGCAGCAGGAGGCCCGGGTTATTTTGGCAGCTTCGAACCAGGGCGACGTCGAGCGCCTGGCCAGCATGCTGCAGGAGTACCACGTTCCCTACCGGCTGGGATCGCGCAGCGATCAGCCCGGCTCCTCTAACGTCTACTCGGAGTCGGCCTACCTGGCCGGAGACCTGCGCACTCCCGTCATCGTCAAGACGCACATCGCCAATGGTGTTCAGATCCTCGACGTCGACAAGGCGACCGCTCGCCAGATCATCGTCTTCGGGGCACAGGATCTCTCCGACGAGGCCGACGTTGCGCCGCGCCCCGTGCGCCGTGGCAAATCCAAATCATCAGCCTTCATCTCGGACTTCCGCGACCTGAAGGTCGGCGACTATGTCGTCCACGTCGAGCACGGCATCGCCCGCTACATGGGCCTGCGCGTTATCGAGGAGAACGGTCAGCCTCCGCTGGAGCTGATGATCCTCGAGTTTGCCGACGAGGCCAAGCTCTACGTCCCGCTCACGCGACTGGACCTCATCCAGAAGTACCGCTCGACGGAGACCGGCCCCGCACCGCAGCTCAACAAGCTGGGCTCGCCCGCCTGGCAGAAGACCAAGGCACGCGTCAAGAAGGCCATGGCCGACATGACGGGCGAGTTGCTGAAGCTGTACGCGCAGCGCGAGGCCGCGCAGGGCACTCCCTTCTCTCCCGACACCAATATGCAGCGGGAGTTCGAGGATGCCTTCGACTTCAACGAGACCGACGACCAGCTGAACGCTATCACGGACATCAAGGCCGACATGGAATCGCCGCGTCCGATGGATCGTCTGCTCTGCGGAGACGTTGGCTATGGCAAGACCGAAGTAGCCATGCGCGCCGCCTTCAAGGCCGTTCAGGACGGCAAGCAGGTCGCGGTGCTTACCCCGACGACCGTCCTCAGCTTCCAGCACTTCGAATCCTTCAAGCGCCGCTTCGCCAACTTCCCGGTCAACATCGAGATGATCTCTCGCTTCAGAACTGCGAAGGAGCAGAAGGACATCCTCGAAAAGGTCGCGGACGGCAAGGTCGACATCCTCATCGGAACGCATCGCCTGCTCTCGAAGGACCTCAAGTTTCAGGACCTCGGCCTGCTCGTCGTCGATGAAGAGCAGCGCTTCGGCGTGCGCCACAAGGAACGCCTGAAGCAGATGCGCGCCGCCATCGACGTGCTCTCCATGTCTGCCACCCCCATCCCGCGCACGCTGCACATGTCGCTGATCGGTCTGCGCGATATGAGCGTGATCGAGACGCCGCCGAAGGATCGCATGGCCATCCAGACCATCGTCGCCAAGTTCGACGAAAAACTCGTCCGCACCGCGGTCGAGATGGAGCTGGAACGCGGCGGACAGGTCTACTTCGTCCACAATCGCGTGGAGTCGATCTACGACCTCGCCTCCAAAATTCGAGAGCTTGTCCCCCACGCCCGCATCGTCATCGGCCACGGACAGCTGCCAGAAGCGGAGCTGGAGCGCGTGATGCTCTCCTTCATGAACCACGAGTACGACGTGCTGGTGGCGACCTCCATCATCGAGAACGGTCTCGATATTCCCCTGGCCAACACCATCATCATCAACCGCGCCGACCGCCACGGGCTCAGCGAGCTCTATCAGCTTCGCGGCCGCGTTGGACGCTCCAATCGCCGCGCTTACGCCTACCTGCTGATCCCTCCGGACACGGAGCTGACCGAGATCGCGCGCCGCCGCCTCGCCGCCCTCAAGGAGTTCTCCGACCTCGGCGCCGGCTTCAAGATCGCCGCACTCGACCTGGAGCTGCGCGGAGCCGGAAACATGCTCGGCGGAGAACAGAGCGGCCACATCGAGGCCATCGGGTTCGAGATGTACACCTCCATGCTCGAAGAGGCTGTGCGCAAGATCAAGGGCGAAGGAGAAGAACCGGCGCACGCCACGACCGTGGTGAACCTCGGAATCTCCGTCCGCATCGACGCCGACTACATCCCGGAAGAGAACCAGCGGCTTCGCATGTACAAGCGTATCGCCGGAGCAGAAGACTATGCGGCCCTTACCGATGTCCGGGCCGAGTTGCAGGACCGCTACGGCGCTCTGCCTGAGACGGTCGAAAATCTTCTTACCGCGGGTGAGATTCGCCTGCACGCCCAGCAGCTAGGCATCGCCCAGATCGATCGCAAGCGCACCCAGATCGAGCAGAACAAGGTCAAAGCCTTCGTCGAGATGCTGCACGTCAAATTTGCCGAGGGCGAAGACGGATCTGGTAAGACCATCGATCCAGCCATATTGATGAAGCTCGTCAGCCGCAACACAAAACGTGGAGCCCAGTTCACCCCGCAAGGTATTCTGCGCTGGCCACTTTCCAGCGCGAACTCCGAAGAGGTGCTGCTCGAGACCATCGCCCTGCTGGATTCCCTCGACACGACGGCTGCCACGGTCTAAGCCTCGCAGACCCTCCTCGCCAGAGAAAGGCTGTGGAAAAATCAGTGACCAATGACGAAGAAAAGCGATTTTTCTGCGCAATTTTGTGCGACAAAGGCAGTATCATCGCCCTCAAATCAATGGAGGGTCGCGCATGCATGAAACCATCCGCGTGGGCGGAATGAATATCACCTTTCTCATGACCCGCCACGAGACCGCCGATGCTCTGGACCTGTTGGAGGTGACCATTCCTCCCGGCGACAGCGTCGTCGTCCCCCACACCCATCTCAACTACGATGAATGGGTTCTGGGTCTGAACGGGACTACCACCTGGACCCTGAATGGCGAGATTCAACTGCTGCATCCCGGCGAAAGTCTCTTCATCCCCCGCGGAACGCCGCACTTCTTCGCCAACGTGCATGAAGAAGTAGGCAGAGTCGTGTGCCTGCAGACCCCTGGAGTCATGGGCCCGGAGTACTACCGCGAGATCGCAAGGCACTATCAATGCGAGCATGTCGACCCCGCCGGAATTCGCGACGTAATGTGCCGCTACGGCGTCGATCCTCTGATGCGACCGGAATCCACAGAAAGAATTGTGGATGAAGCAACAGAACAAATACCGCTTCAGGACAAAACCATTTTGCATTGACGCCTGCAAGTGGACTACGACACCAATCGTTGAAGCGCCATAACACTGCGCGCTTAAAGAAGTGACCTCTCGACCGAACGCCCAAACGACCGCAGCGGAGAGCCCTGCCCTGAGCGAAGTCGAATGGGCCCCCGCATGTTCCTCCACTCCATCCAGGCAAACATCCAATCCACGCATCTGGATGTGTCATCCCGAGCGAAGCTTCCCGCGGCTTTATCGCGAGAAGCGCAGTCGAAGGATCTGCGGCCCCTCTTCCGGAAAGCCCAAATCCGGGTGCCCCATTTTCGCGACAGTCTCATCGTCGCCAAGGTGGGTATTCGAGCGAAGCTCGAACCGTCCTCATCCTGTCGCCTATCCAATCCCACGAACTCCAACTGTTTCATCCTGAGCGAAGCCCGAAGGGCGCAGTCGAAGGATCTGCGGTTCCACACTTCGCATCGACGAAACCAGATGCCTGCGTCGCAGCGGTCCCACGTATTTCTCCCACATTGCCCCAGGCATTCACGGAGAGGCCCGCCTCTCCCAAAGCCGCCTCGTGTCTTACACTGCTTGCAGAAGCTACGTTATGGTCATTCGTCCTCTTCTCACCTGTCTTCTGGGGTTCGCCATGCTCACTCCTGCCGCACCTGCCCAACGGCTCTCCGCCGATGGCGCCATGCAGACCTTCCACTTTGTCAGCGAACAGTACTTCTCCGATGTGCTGTTTCATTTTTCGCCGACCTACGGCACCCAGTCCGGCCTCCACCAGTACGACACGCAGCTTGAGGACTACTCCGCTGCCGGAGTGCAGAAGCAGATCGCCGCTCTTCACGCCTACGAAAAAAAGATCGAGGAGATCCCCGCCGACGGCCTCGATGCTCCCATTGCCGCCGACCGCCAGATCCTGCTGAACAGCATCCGTTCGCAGCTCCTCTCGCTCGAAGTCATTCGCAACTGGGAAAAGAACCCGGACCTCTACTCGAGCGGCGTGACCAACTCCATCTTCGTCCTGATGGAGCGGCCCTTCGCTCCACCCAATGCACGCCTGCGCTCCGTCGTCGAGCGTGAGAAGCAGATCCCGCAGGTCTTCGTGGAGGCGCGAAAGAATCTCAAAAATCCTCCGCACATCTTTACCGAGATTGCCCTCGAACAGATCGACGGCCTCATCAGCTTCTTCGAGAAGGATGTCCCGGCCGCCTTCGTCGATGCCGACGACGCACAGGCCAAAGCCGACTTCGCACGGACCAACGCTGCTGTCATTCAGTCGCTGAAGGAATATGCAGCGTGGATGAAGTCTGACCTGCTTCCCCGCTCCAACGGCGACTATCGTCTCGGCGCTGATACCTTCGCGAAGAAACTTGCCTACGACGAGATGGTCGATATCCCGCTCGATCGCCTGCTGCAGATCGCAATGAACGATCTCCACCGCAATCAAGCCGAGTTCGCACGCATCGCCAAACAAGTCGATCCCACGAAGACTCCGCAGCAGGTACTCGCAGAGCTGGCAACGATCCACCCCGCCCCCGACAAGCTGCTGTCCTCCTTCCAGGGAACCTTCGACTCACTGATCTCCTTTATTCGCGCCCACAAGATCATCACCATCCCCAGCGATGTGCAGCCTACGCTCGAAGAGACGCCGCCCTTCATGCGGGCCACCACGTTCGCCTCCATGGACCCGCCGGGGCCGTTCGAGACCCGCTCCACCAAGGCCTACTTCAATGTCACACTACCGGAGAAAGACTGGACCTCGGCTCACGTCGCCGAACACATGGCCAGCTTCAACGTCGGAACCATCATCTCGACCAGCGTGCATGAAGCCTATCCCGGGCACTACGTTCAGTTCCTCTGGCAGAATCAGTTTCCCTCGAAGATCCGCAAGCTCATCGGCGCAAACTCCAACATCGAGGGCTGGGCCCACTACACCGAAGAGATGATGCTCGAAGAGGGCTACGCCGCGCCACCGCCCAACGCCACTCCCGAACAGGTGCGCGAATCAAGGCTCATCCACCTCGGTCAGCTTCAGGATGCTCTGCTGCGCGATGCCCGTTTTGTCAACGCCATCAAGCTCCACACCGGCCTTGGCGAACCCGACGGCAAGTGGACGATCGATCAGGCCGTGGACTTCTTCGTCAAGGAAGGCTATCAGTCGCGCTCCGTCGGCCTGGTCGAAACCAAACGCGGAACCGTCGATGCAACCTACCTGTATTACACCCTTGGCAAACTTGAGATTATGAAACTGAGAGACGACCTCAAAAAGAAGCAGGGAGCGGCCTTCAACCTCGAAACCTTTCACGACAATTTCATGCGTCAGGGCTTTGCGCCCATTAAGGTCATCCGAAAAGCCATGCTGCACGACGATTCGCCGGTACTTTAAGACCTGTTCGGGAAGCAGCTCTTCTCTTCCCGAACTCTAAGTCCTTGCCGGCATTTCCAATAACCAAACTTGCATCCAAAGGAAATATGACTCAGAAGATACGAAAAGCAGTGTTTCCCGCAGCAGGTCTCGGAACCAGATTCCTCCCCGCAACCAAAGCGACGCCGAAAGAGATGCTCGTGCTCGTCGACAAGCCCCTCATCCAATATGGAGTCGAAGAGGCAGTCGCCGCCGGATGCACCGAGATCATCATCGTTACGGGCCGTGGCAAGACCACGATGGAAGACCACTTCGACAAATCCTTCGAGCTTGAGGCCTCTCTCGCGGCCAAGAACAAGACGGCCCTGCTTGAGATCGCACGCTCTGTATCGAAGCTCGCCAAGATCACCTACACCCGCCAGGCCGAGCCCCTCGGTCTCGGACACGCCGTCCTGCAGGCCAAAGAGATCGTCGGCAACGAGCCCTTCGCCGTCATCCTCCCCGACGATATCGTCGATGCCAAAGTTCCCTGCATGAAGCAGATGGTCGAGGCATTCGAAGAGACCGGCTCCACCATCCTCGGCTCCGAGATCGTCGAAGGCGCCGCCATCTCCGCATACGGCTGCCTTGCCGTCACGCCCGATCCAAAGAATCCGCGCCTGCTCGCCGTCAGCGACATGATCGAGAAACCCAAGCCTGAAGAAGCACCCTCACAAAACGCCATCATCGGCCGCTACATCCTCACGCCGCGCATCTTCGAGATGCTCGAGACCATCACTCCCGGAGCAGGCGGCGAGCTGCAACTCACCGACGGCATCAAGGCGCTGCTCCAGCACGAGAAGGTCTACGGCTTCACCTATGAGGGCAAGCGCCACGACGCCGGCGACAAGCTCGGCTTCCTCAAGGCCACGGTCGAGTTCGGACTCAAGCACGACAAGCTCGGAGCCGACTTCAAGACATGGCTCAAGCAGTTCCCGCTGTGATTTCGCACGCATAGAGCGCTCACGGTTCAGCGTGAGCACTATAAACGGGTGCCCCATCTTCGCGACGGTCTCATCGTCGCGAAGATGGGTTTGTTCAAGCGAAGCCCGAACCGTTCTCCACGTCCATATAATCCTGCTCAACCGAGAGGAACCAGCGATGAAAGCTTTCAACGAACAAAGCGCCGTTCAATTTCTCAAAGATGTTCGCAGGCCCCTGCTCTCGCTGCACAAATCGATTATCGATCACGAACGCGCAGCCTATGAGAAGGCACACGGTCCAGTCACGCCCGCAGCGTTTCTGCAGCAACTGATCAGCGGAGCAGACTTCCGCTGGATCGCGCCCCTCTCGACCGCAATCGCGAACATCGATGAGCTCCTTGACGATGAGAAAATAACCGCCGACAACCGGATTGCAGGAGCACAGGCGATTGCCACGCTCTTCGAATCAGGCGCACCCGACAACGCGTTTCGCAAGCGTTACCTTGTTCTCCTGCAGGAGAGCCCGGCCATCCTCCACGAACACGGCAGAGTCGTTCAGGCATTACGCGATGTCGAGTAGAACGAACTGATCCACCCCGGACCCCGCATCGTTCACACTTCGTCGATCATCAAACTGTCCGTAGAATCACTTACGGAGCCTAAATGCCCTCACTCTTCGATCCAATCCAGGTAGGCGACCTTCACCTTCCCAACCGCATCTTCATGGCGCCTTTAACGCGTCTGCGTGGCACCGCTGACCACATTCCCACGCCCATCATGGTGGAGTACTACACGCAGCGCACCGGCGCCGGGCTCATCATCTCCGAGGGAATTCCGGTCGATCCCATGGGCGTCGGCTATCAGAACGTCCCCGGCATCTGGTCCCCCGAGCAGGTCGAGGCCTGGAAGCCGATCACGCGCGCCGTGCACGAGAGAGGCGGCCACATCTTCGCGCAGATCTGGCATGTAGGCCGCATCTCCGACCCGGAGCTTCTCGACGGGCGCCAGCCTGTAGCCCCAAGCGCAATCGCAGCTACAGGACACGTTAGCCTTCTGCGACCCAAGCGTCCCTATCCTGTTCCTCGCGCCCTTGAGACGGTCGAGGTCAAACAGGTCGTCGAGGCCTTCCGGCGCGGCGCACAAAATGCTCAGCTCGCCGGATTCGATGGCGTTCACCTGCACTCCGCCAATGGCTACCTTCTCGATCAGTTCCTGCAGGATGGCTCCAACCACCGCACGGACGAGTACGGCGGTCCGCTCGAAAATCGCGCTCGCCTTCTTCTGGAATCAACCGACGCTGCCATCTCGGTCTTCGGCTCCGGACGCGTCGGCGTCCACCTTGCGCCGCGCGGAGACTCACACGGCATCTCCGACTCCAACCCCACGGCCACCTTCAGCTACGTGGCCGCGGAGCTTGGCAGGCGAAAGATCGCCTTTATCGCCGCCCGCGAGCATGTGGGTCCCGATAGCCTCGGTCCACACCTCAAACAGCTCTTCGGCGGCATCTTTGTTGCCAACGAAGCCATGGACCAGAAGATCGGCCAGCAGCTCCTCGACGAAGGCAAGGCGGATGCCGTCGCCTTTGGCAAGCTCTTCATCGCCAACCCCGACCTTCCTGCCCGCTTCGCCCGTAACGCGGAACTCAACCGGCCCGAGCCAAACACCTTCTACGCCCCCGGCCCGCACGGCTACACCGACTATCCCTCGCTCGCGGAATAAATCGAGCATTCACAAACCGGCAGAACGCTCGTTATATTTTCTGCATCACATGGAGAGTTATTCCATCGACGGAGAGAGGAAAGATGCCAGAGACGAAAGGACCGAACGACTCGATCACGCGCGAAAAGCTGGTCGATCTGCTTAACGAAGATCTGGAACGGGAGTACCAGGCGATCATCGCCTACGTTACCTATTCACAGGTGCTTAAAGGCGCTCAGTATATGAATATCGCAAACGAGCTCCAGGTTCACGCAACCGAAGAGTTAAATCATGCCCTTAAGATCAGCTATTGGGTCGATCTGCTTGGCGGCATGCCTGCCGTTGTACCGAAGGGCGTAAAGACCTCCGACAAGGCCGAGGACATGCTGCGTTTCGATCTCGACAGCGAGAAGGAGACCATCCGCAACTACCGGCGGCGGGTCAAGCAGGCCGATGAGCTGAACGAGTTCGCCCTCAGCGAGGATCTCCGTGAGATTCTCCGCGACGAGCAGGACCACCTCAACGCGCTGGCCACGGCACTCGGCATCGACACTCCCGACCCCGGAATCGCGGACGCGTAAATTCTTCCTAAAAGAGAAAGCCTGCGGAATGCAGGCTTTCTCTTTTTTAACCCGGCTCCAGGATAGAGCTGAATCGAATTCCGCCCCCGTCATTCTGAGCCGAAGGCGAAGAATCCCTGTATTTCCCTCGAAGCGCCACAAATGCTTCAATCCCGAAATCAAACCACCTCGCCTCACAACGAGAGAAGACAGATCAGAACGTAAACGCCACGCCCACCGTATACCGGTCCTGTAGAAACTTCTTCTCCGGACCCTCGCGAATCACCAGCGTGTCATAGGTCTCATCCAGCGCGTGGGAGTCGAAGTCCTGATAGCTGTTCGCGATAATGTCAGGATTTTTGCTCCATGTCTCGCGAAAATCCGCACGCAGCATCAGCCGCGGTGTCACCCTGTACTTCACGCCTGCGCCATACTGCATCCCGATCTGGAAGATTCCTCCTCCATCCAGCGGAGGCGTGCTGCCAAAATCGAACGCTGCCTTGATCAGGCCGATGTTCTTTAACCCCAGCGTAAACGGCCCCGCCGGCTTCTTCAGCGGAGCACCGTTCAGCGCCACAAGCTGCAACACCGGCCCTACCGCGGCATATGGCCGCCACCGCGAGGTAGGCTTTGTCGCATGGATCAGCAGGTTGTATTCAAACTGCCGCGTCACCAGTCCTACCGGATAAATGTCCAGGTCTTGATCGCCGAGGATGACGTCCGTGCCCGGCGGAATCGTTACATCCGCCGTAGCCAGCCTGTACTTCACCTGCTGTCGAAAGTAGGAAAACTCATTGGAGAAGTGCTTCCAGCTGTTGACCGTTACCGACCCGCCCGCGGCCCATCCATCTGCAACATCGTCCGCTAAAAAAAGGAAGTATGTGTCTTTGTTGGGATCGGACGAGTACTCAACGACTCCTACCGCGGACAGATAATCCTCACGCATGTGCATGTAGCCGCCCTGCAGCGCAAACTCATATCGCGGAGGATCCCACTTGTGGCTCTCCTTCGCCTTCGCGATCGCCGCCAGGTCCTCCGGACTTGGAGCCGGATTGAACTCGCCCGGCTGCCGATGATGCAGCCCCGTCACATTTGAGCGGTCCGAGCCTGAGACACTGCCGCTCGTTCCAAATCCCTTATAGTCTGCGCCTGAGGCGTCCGTCTTCCTCCACGATCCCGTATCCTGCGGCAGCTCGCGCGAGCTGCGCAGATAATTCCGCACCTTGAAGCTACCCGAGATGCCTTGATAGATCAGGTTGCCGCGAAAGAGGTCGCTCCGTATCGTGAGAGAAGTGTCGCGGAATGCCCGCTGCGCCCGTGGCGGTGGGGGCGCGGCCTCCGGGGTGACCGCCCGCGGGTGATCGCATCCGTTCAGCGTAACCACCGCGACTTCGCCGTCCGTCAGCAGCCGGTCGCCGGTCGAGTTGTACGCATCGTGCGGAACCCACGGCCGGTCCACCATATCCAGATGGTCCACACACCCGGTAAACATCAGGTCGTTCACCACCTTCGAGCGCTCGTTATCGATGTGCTCGTCGATCACGTGGATAAACGTCTTCTGCTTGCGCGAGAACGCAATCCCGATGTCCTGCGTCGAGGAAGAGGTCAGCACCGTCTGACCTTCATACTGCTTGTCCGTCGGAAAGATGCGAAGATGATGCCGCGACGCAAAGGTGTTAGTCGTCTTGCTCAACGTCTCCACTGGAGCACGTTCATCCAGCAGCAGCACCGACATCGGAGCCTGCGTATACGTTTGGTTGCCGGCCAGCGTCTTCACTGTCTTGAAGGTCGAGGCCGCATACAGATCGTCCGTCGTCAGCCATCCCGAGGCCTTGAAGGCCCGGTCCAGCGCGGCAGGCGACCCTACGAAGACAAGATTGGTGATGTCGGAAACTTTATTGGATCCCTTCGTGCGCGTCCGGAACGGAAGTGTCTTCACAAACGCCTGCAGACTCTCTCGCTGTGCAGCATCCGTTGCCGAAGGCGTGACCGTCGGTGGATACACCTTGTCCGTCAGCAGCGGACTGGAATCTACCAGGATCAGCTCTGTTCCTGCCGGATACAGGATCTCCGGCTCCGCAAAACCCAGCACGCCCGAACCCGCCGAGGACGCAAAGATATACGCCACCGGATCGATGCCCGCAAATGAGAGCACGCCATTTTCCGCTGTATTGCCGATCGTTCCGGTCGAGCGTATTCCCTGGATCTTCCCCTGATCGGTGACCTTCTCCTGCGCGTTCTCCACCTCGTAAACACGCGCGCTTATCTCCAGCACCCGGCCATCGGTCAGAGTCATCTTATTCCACTCGATCGTCAGGGAGGCCGTCTCGTGCTTGAAACCCCACCCGACCGAATCCGCCTGCACCACCTTGCCCTCAAACGTTGAGGCCGCAGGCACAAGAATCTCCCCCTTCACCACAACCGGGGTGATGGAGAGCGCCTTCACCAAATCGCCCTCGTGCGTGGTCCGCGAGGAGAGCTCCTGGGTAAGCCGCACCGAGTACCGGCTCCCCGCAGGAACTCCCTTCACTGTTCCCAGCTCGCTCAGCGGAACCGCATAGATAGCTGTTCCGGTCGGCGAGAACAGCGACAAAACTTCTCCATCCGTTCTCCACCGCCCTTTGTTGACTCGATTGTCTTTCAGCTGCACCATCGCGTCGCCATTGGGAAACACCTGCAGGAACTTCGGAGCGGTCTGCGATGTCTCGGGAGGCGTATAGATCGCACTCAGCTCTGTCCCCAGCAGCACACCCAGACTTCCTGTCTTCGACTCGCCAGCCGACGTATAGCTCAACGTGGTGTCATCGTGAAACTCCGGCGAGCTTGCGGCCGGAATCAGCCCGGGGATTGCATTGTCGTCCCCCACCACCAGCACCGGCTGGTGGGTCGACTCATCCTCCCCGCTCAGGCAAAAGGCCCAGCTCTCATCCGGAGAGTTTGTCTCGATGATCTTCGCTGCGTTAAATGGAACGGCCCCCAGCTCCCGCCGGCGCCCCGTATCCAGGTCGTAGTAACGCAGCACATATTTTTTGAAGGCAATCTGCTTCTCCTGGCCCGAAACAATCACCAGCGCTCCCGCCCCATCCCGCACTCTCCAGGCGGCCAGCGCATGCGGAGCGATCTTGCGCGCCTTCTTGCCCTTCTCCATAATCTGCGCCTCGCCATCGATGTGGCCCGGCTTGCGCACAATCGTAATTGGAGCCGGCGCCTCGGCCGCCCCCTGTTGCGCGTGCCCGACAGGCGCCATCAGAACACCAAGCAAAAGCCACAAACCAACGCGCAAAGATCTTCCCGGAAGACACACAGCATGCAAATCCATCACGGCCTCTTTAGGTTTGTTTTAGAAAGGGATGGGCCCCACCCCGCAAGAGCATGATAGACCTGCACATGCGTCTGCGATATCCCACCATCGCAGCAGCAGCCTGCTCTCCTGTCTACACCAGGGTCTCGTTCCGGCATTTCCAAAACGTGTGTCATTCCGAGCACAGCGAAGTTGAAGAACCCCACATTCCACAGCGCACACGAACGAAACGCTCCCATTGCGCCTTAAATGGAAAAGCCCGCAGCCGAAGCTGCGGGCAAATCCACAAACAACTTATACCTCGGCACGCTGCACAAACACTCCGGC
Source organism: Edaphobacter sp. 12200R-103 (assembly GCF_010093025.1). Classification (GTDB taxonomy): domain Bacteria; phylum Acidobacteriota; class Terriglobia; order Terriglobales; family Acidobacteriaceae; genus Edaphobacter. The sequence continues at coordinate 3,023,333 of NZ_CP048114.1, forward strand.
AAACGCCGTCCGCACTCCCGTAAAGACAATGGCCCACAAAAGAGCCGCCAGGAAAGCCATCGGGAGCCCCTCGGGCGCCAGAAACGAGTGGAACAGCAGGATATTCACCACCACCGGCCCCAGCAGCAGCAATCCGAGCGGCACATAACGGTTGGCCAGCAGCAACACCCCTCCAATCAACTGCAGCAGGAACACCACGACCAGGTAATGAGACACGAACAGGGCCCCCATGTACTGGCCGGCAAGCCCCGCCGGAGGCTGCATGGGAATGAAGTGAAGGAATCCGTTCAGTCCGAAGACCGTGAACAGAAGTCCCAGAAGAATGCGTGCGATCGTAAAGGCTGTCTTCATCGTCGTCCTCTCTTGTGCCATGCCACGGCCTTACGCCGCCAGCTCACGTACCTGCTGCAGCGTTGGCTTCAGGAATGTCTCGCGATCGACCGCGCCCATCATCATCTGCGCCACTCCCGCCGCCGTCACAAACGTCACATCCGTGATGCCAAGAAAACCCAGCACCGCGCGCAGGTAGGGTTCGACAAAGTTCATCGACGCCGCCGGCGTTCCCGCCTCATACACGCCTCCGGTGGCGATCAGAATCGTCGCCTTCTTCCCCTTCAGCAGACCCTCCGCACCGTTTGCACCATACGAGAAGGTCTTGCCGCTCCGTGCCACCTGGTCGATCCAGAGCTTCAGCACCGACGGGATGCTGAAGTTGTGCATCGCCACCCCGATCACAATCTCGTCCGCCTGCTGCAGCTCCGCAATCAGTGCATCGGACCCTGCCAGCACGGCCTTCTGCTCCTCGGTTCTTGCGGCCTCGGGCGTATAAGCGGCGGTTACCCAGGTCTGGTCGATCGGCTTCGCCGGCGCAACCGAAAGGTTGCGGTCCGTCACCTTGCCCTCAGGGTTCTTCTCCTTCCAGGCCTTCGTAAATTCCCGCGTTAGCTCACGGCTGACAGAGCTCTCCAGTGGACTCGAATCAACATGCAGAAGTGTCGACATAGCAGAACCTACCTTTAACAACAAAAGATGTTTAAGCGACATAAGTCGCCTTACACAAGAATAGACGACAAATGTTGTTCAGAAGATTCTTTTTCTCCTCTGGTAGCCTCTAATAAGGTAGTCATGCCTATCTCAGACTGCGAAGTTCGCGATCCAAGAATCCGGAGAACCCGGCAGGCGCTCCAGGGTGCCCTGCGCAGCCTCATGCAGCAGAAGAGCTTTGAGGAGATCTCGGTTCAGGACATCACCGATCTGGCCGACGTCAATCGCGCTACCTTCTACGATCACTACAACGACAAGTTCGCCCTGCTCGACGCCATGGTGGCCGGCGGCTTCCACAAGCTTCTGGCGGAGCGCAACGTCATCTTCGACGGCACTTGCCCCTCGGCGGCCAGCGCCATCATTCTGGCCACCTGCGACTATCTCACCACCACGCACGCCAGCGGCGACTGTAATCGCAACAGCGCCTTTGAGCCCCTGGCAGAGGCCGGAATCGTCGCCGCCATCCGCCGGGTCCTCCTTAAAGGTGTGGAAAACAAGCCCGTCCCCGAGCACCTGACCCCGGAGATCATCGCGACCACAGCCGCCTGGGCCATCTACGGCGCGGTCAAGCAGTGGTTCTACACCCCCGAACATCCACCCACGGCAGAGATCGTCCAGCCCATCCTGCAGCTGATCTTCCCCATCCTGATGAAAGCGGGGCCGATCGGGCCGCACGACCAGGTCGAAGCTCTGGCGTTGACCGAGTAAGGATCACTTTTCCAGCGTTATCGCCGCGTTTAGTGCGTCCAGCGCCGAACTCTGCGTTCCCGCATCCGGTGTAGTAATCGGACCAGACCATACCGTACCGAAGGTGTTCTGCGATGTGCGGTTCTTCGTCCAGATCGCCTCGGCGTTGGCGGCGATAGCCTTGCCGGTCACCGGTTCCGCGGCAATGTTGTTCAGGTCGCGCAAGTTGCGGACGAAGATTCCCTTGAACTGGATTCCGTCGGCCCCGCAGTTGGGCTCGCAGGGCTCGTGAATGACGCCGGCCTTGTCGCTGAAATGAGCCACCGCGGCATCGGCGATCTGACGGGCATGGGTCAGGATGTCGGCTCCGCCGCCGGTCCTGGACCACTCGGCCAGCGCCCCGATCAGCACGCCCTGGTTGTAGGTCCAGATAGTCTTTTTGTTGTTACTGCATTTGCCCGTGCCGGCGTCAATGGTAAGCCCATCGTTGACCAGATGATCGCCATTGATCATGCCGCTCATGTAGAACCACTTCCACTCCTTCGCAGCCCAGTCGGCATACTTCTGTCCGTCGGCGGAGTAGACGCGGCTGGCAAGATGCGCGGCGACGGAGAAGAAGAGCTCATTGGCGATGGCGTTCTTGTACTTCTTGTCTTTGCTCCACCAGATGCCGCCGCTGCAGGTGTCGTCCCATGAGGCTGCCATGTCGTCGAAGATGGAGCGGGCCATGGTGAGGTAGCGTGCATCGTGCGTGAGGTCGTAGGCGTCGATCCAGGCCAGCGCCCACCAGCCTTCGTCGTCATAGTAGTTGTTCAGGAAGCCGGGGAATCCGGTCAGCTCCTTCTTTGCATCGGTGCGCTGCTCTTTGGGGATGGTGATCTGGGCTTGCTTGTAAGTGTTTGCGAGGACGCCGGTGTACTTCTTCGAGCCGGTAAGGCGCATGTAGTCGGTGATGGCTGTGATGGCGTTGGCCGAGTTCCACCAGCCGGTGGTGCGATAGAGACCCATCTTCGGCACATACCACTGCTGCAGGGCTTCGACGCCGAGCTGCGCCCGTTGGCTTGCTTCTTTGGAGGGAGCCTGCGCGGGACACAACGTAGCAGAGGCAAAGAGACTGAGAGCGAGAGCGACTGCGCGGCGGAAGATCATTCCTCCGTTCTATCAGCAAACTTCATCCGGTTGTAACCGCCGCCCCGCACAATCGCGTCATGCGGAAATATCTCGTTGGCCTGCTTTTAGTTGCGGCATTGCCTCTAGGCGCGCAGACGTCCGAAATTCTGGTCCATGCCCATCGCGGAGGCCGCGCTGCCCGGCCGGAAAATACGATCCCCGCGTTCAAGTATGCTGCCGGACTGAAGGTCGATGCGCTGGAGCTGGACCTGGCGGTTACGAAGGACAATGTGCTGGTCGTATCGCATTCGCCGTACCTGACGCAACCCCACTTCGACGATCCGCGCATCAATGCCCTCCTGGCGAACGAGCGCCGCTGCGACGGACCGGCGCTACCGCCGGGAACGACAATCCATCAGCTGACGCTGGCCGAGCTGCGCAAGTATGACTGCGGAAGTCACACATTAACCGCTTTCCCGAAACAGGTGGCCGTCCCGCACAGCGGTATTCCCACATTCGACGAGGTGCTCGCCCTTGCGCCGCTGGGAACCTTCGATTTCAACGTCGAGACAAAGATCCTGCCGAGCCATCCGGAGAACACGCCTTCCCCCGAGGTCTTCGTCAAGATGATCGACGAGGCAGTGCGGAAGCATCACCTGCAGTCGCGTGTGATTCTGCAGAGCTTCGACTTCCGCACGCTGCACGCGATGAAGGCGATCGATCCGGAGATCCGGTTGTCGGCCCTGTTCGGTCAGGCGAAGTACGACACGCTGATGGGCATCACCGATCCCGATAAGAGCTTCACGCACATTGCCGAGGCCGCCGGACTGCGAAAAGGGGATTTTCTTTCGCCGGATGAGAGCCTGGCAACGCCTGAATCCGTTGAAGCGGCTCATAAAACCGGTTACAAGGTTGTGCCATACACGTCCAATGATCCAGCCGGATGGAAGAAGCTGGCGGACGCACATGTGGATGCCATCATTACGGATGATCCTGCCGCACTGCTGGAGTGGCTGCGCGCTCAGCGGCCTTCTCTGCATCCGTGAGCAATACAAGTGTGCACGGCCTGCGCGCTTGTGGCACACTTCTAATCTCAGAATTTCGGCCAGGGGTATTGCGGGCTCCATCTTTGTGGAAGAGAGGACCGCGATATGGTGGAAATTAAACGCCGTACAAAATATTACGTCGCCTGCTCGCTCGATGGATTCATCTCGCGTTCGAGTGGGGACGTGAACTGGTTATCGACCGGTCAGGACTATGGCATGGCGGAGTTTTTCCGCTCCATCGACGTTGCCGTGATGGGCCGCAGAACATGGGAGAACGTGGAGGAGCTTGCGCCCGGCCGCCGCTTTGGTCCGGAGATCGAATGCTTCGTCTTCTCCCGAACGATCCCGGAGGGCGCCTCAAAGGGGGTGCACTTTGTCTCCGGCGATATCGGCGAGTGGCTATGGACCATTCGCCAGCAGCCTGGCAAGGACATCTGGATCGTCGGGGGCGGCGATATGGCGCGGTCGTTCCTGGAGCAGAAGCTGGTCGATGAGATCATCCTCTCCATTCATCCGCGTCTGCTGGGCAGCGGCGTGCGGCTATTCCCGGCGCCATACCCGGAGATCGAGCTCGAGCTGACAGGCTGCAGGCCGTATTCGACTGGTCTGGTGCAACTGTTCTACAGCGTTGTTCCCTAAGGTACACAGACGAATATCATGCGCGATCCTGCCGCATCGAAGTGAGAGGTTGCATAGAATCGCACTTACCTCCATGCAGAATCCGACGATGACCCGCCGCTCCGCCCTTGTCTCCATCGCCGCCGTTACGGCGAACGCTCGCACCTTGTTTGCCTCTTCGAAAGAGGACCTCGCTCAAGAGTTCGCGAAGATCGAAGCCGGAAGCAAGGGCAGGCTTGGGGTTGCCGTCGCTCTTCCATCGGGCAGTCGCATGCAGCATCGCGGAGAAGAACGCTTTCCGATGTGCAGCACATTCAAGTTTCTGGCGGCTTCGCTGGTATTGCAGCGCGTCGACGCAGGACGCGAGCATCTGGACCGGCAGGTGAGCTTCTCAAAGAACGACCTGGTGACATACTCCCCGGAGACGGAGAAGCACGCCGGAGGCAGCATGTCCGTGGCGGAGCTATGCAAAGCCGCCCTGACCCTGAGCGACAACACGGCGGCCAATCTGCTGCTGGCGAGCTTCGGCGGACCGCCCGCGGTGACTGGCTTTGCGCGTTCCATCGGAGACACGATGACCCGGCTGGACCGCACCGAGACGTCCTTAAACGAGGCGACACCCGGTGACCCGCGCGACACAACGACTCCGAACGCGATGCTGCGGAATCTTGAAAAGATCTTGTTGGGAGCTGTTCTGAAACCGTCTTCGCGCAAACGCCTAACGGAGTGGATGCTGGCCAATACCACGGGCAAAGCGAAGTTCGTGGCGGGGCTTCCGCCTGACTGGAAGGTGGCGGACAAGACCGGCTCCGGAGAACATGGCTCAAACAACGACATCGGCGTGCTGTATCCGCCGTCGGGCAGGCCAGTGCTGGTGGCGTCGTATCTGACCGAGACGGAGATCTCGAATGACGAACGCAATGCAATTCACGCAGAGATCGCGCGGGCGATTGCAGCGGTCGTGAGTTGATTCCCAGATGGCGGACGGCAGCAGACGGCCGAAAGCCGGATTTTCTCCAACGGCCCCCGGAATGTGTCAATCCTGAGCGGAGCTTCTCGCGGCTTTATCGTGAGAGGCGCAGTCGAAGGATGACACCTTCTGTGGAATCTGCAGGAAGCGTGACAATCAGGCGGCCGGCGGAGCGGCGACTGCAGCGCCGCAGCGTGGACAGAAGCCCGCTCCCGTGGTCAGAGCCGCTCCACATGCCGCGCAGGTGGAAGTGACAGGAGGGGCATAGCTGTTCATCCCGCTGGCGCGAATCTGCGCGGCGATGTAGCCGGCCTGCATGGCGTTATAGGCGCGAACCCTGCCCGGCATAAAGAAGGCTTCGATAAAGCCAAGAATCGCGGGAACTCCCGTCCACGAGAAAAGAAGGTAGACGATTCCAAGCCCGGTGCGGCCGAGATAGAAGTGGTGAATCCCGAAGTTGCCGAGAAAGACGGCGAGCAGGACTCCAACAACCCCCTCACGGCGCGCCTGGTTGTATTCAGCATAGAACCAGCTGCGCTGATGGTCGGTCATTCCGGCGGTATAGATAGGGTCGATGTAATCCAAGGTCGATGACCTCCCTTTCGAGAGAGATACGACGCGAAGAGATGGGAAGTTCCAGCAGAACAGTGTGACGAAAGCCGCGCCGGTTTACAAATTTCGCATTCGGATCGGGATCCGGCCTATCGGCCCTCACGCAGCCGCAGCGCCAGCTTCTCCGGAAGCTGTGCCATCAGGATACGCCCCTGCGCCGAAGTCAGATCATAGGGTACGCGGTTAAAAGTGACCGTCTTCGCCTCGCTGTCGTAGATGGCGAAGGCAGCTCGCCAGTCATGGTCCCGCGGCTGGCCCACAGAGCCCGGATTGATCAGATAACGGGTCTCTTCGGCCAGGGACAGCGTCCAGCTTTCAAACTCATTACAGCTTTTGTAGCCCGGACGAAAGTCGCGCCACTCCTCGTTGTGCTGGCAGAACCCGCCCTGCAGGTGTGTGTGGCCGATAAAGGTTATCTCGGTTCCGCTCTGCTGCAGTGGCCCCCAGGCATCGCGCATCGTCAGGATGTACTGGTCTTCATTCAACGGTGAGCCATGCGCCAGCACGATGCCGGGCAGTCCCTCCGGAGAGACAGGCCCCTGCGGAACCTGCCCCAGCCAATCCCGGTTCTCCTCCGTCATCTCGTCGTGAGTCCACATCGCTGCCGCCCGAGCAACCGGGTTGAACCCCACGGCTGACGCCAGCCCGCAGCACACACGGTCATGATTGCCTCGGACATTCAACTGTGCCAGCGACCGGATCTTGCAGACGACCTCGTTTGGGCTGGCTCCATACCCCACTACATCGCCCAGGTTCCAGAGCGCATCCCACGACCCCGCAGCCGCCAGAACGGCGTTCAGGGCTTCCAGGTTGCCGTGGATGTCCGAGAGGATCAGGGCGCGCATAGGTCCAGTGAGTGGCCTGTCGGCCCACGGACTAGTGTACCTGCCGTCCCCGGTTCAGGCGAGGGTCAGCAGCGGCTTCGTGCGATCGGTTCGCATCGTCGGAACCGATGCCAGCAGCCTGCGGGTATAGGGATGCTGCGGTGCCCCGAAGATCTGCGCTGCACCGCCCTGCTCGACGATCTCACCGTGCTGCATCACTGCAACCCGGTCGGCCACCTGGCTCACCACGGCAAGATCGTGCGAGATAAACAGCATCGACAGATTGTGCGTCCTGCGCAGACGGTTCAGCAGCGCAAGGATTTGGGCCTGCACGGTCACATCGAGCGCCGTCGTCGGCTCGTCAGCGATCAGCAGACGTGGCCGGTTCACAATGGCCATCGCAATCAGGATGCGCTGCCTCTGCCCTCCGGAGAACTGGTGCGGATAGTCGCGCAGGCGGCGCTCCGGCTCCGGCAGCGCGACCTCGTGCATCGACTCCAGCACACGGTTGCGCACCTCGGCCCGGGAGAGCTCCGGGTGGTGCGCCTGCACCGCCTCGGCGATCTGCGCCCCCACCGGCATCACCGGGTTCAGGGCGGTCATTGGCTCCTGGAAGATCATGGCGATCTCCCGGCCGCGTCGCCGCCTCATCTCCGGCTCGGAGAGGGCCAGAAGATCATAACCACCAAAAGCGATCTTGCCGGTTACGGCCGCCGACGGCGGAAGCAGCCGCAGAAGCGCGAGCGAGGTAGCCGATTTGCCCGATCCGGACTCCCCCACCAGCCCCAGCGTCTCCCCCGGAGCGATCTCGAACGAGATTCTGTCTACAGCGGGGCGGTCTCCGAAGTCGATCGAGAGATGGTCGACGTGCAAAAGGGCATTCTGTGCCATGCCTTGAATGTAGTCCATCGGCGAAAAAGAGGTAGACGTTCTACTTCCAAAGGAAGTAGAGTGTCTACTCCCAGAGGAGGTGCCGGACGGATGCCGCCGAAAACCATGTACAAGAATAGGATCGAGCTGCTGCAGGGAACGCTGGATATGCTGATCCTCAAGACCCTGCAGTGGGGGCCGCAGCACGGTTATAGCATCGTGCAGGCTCTGAGGACGCAGTCTGGAGAGGTCCTGCAAGTGGAGACCGGGTCGCTCTACCCGGCGCTTCATCGGCTGGAGCGGCAGGGGTGGGTGTCTTCGGAGTGGAAGCAGACCGAGAGCAATCAGCGGGCACGGTTCTACCAGATCACGGCGACCGGCAAGGAACAGCTTGCGGCGGACCACAGCAGATGGCAGCGGATGGTGGAGGCGATCGCCGCGGTGATGCAGGCTGCTCCGGCTCTGACTCCCGATGGGGGTGAGCGATGAAGTTCTGGCGGCGCAGGTCCGACGATATCGATGAAGAGATCGCCACACACCTGGCGATGGCTGCCGCCGAGCGGGAGCGGCGGGGAGAGACGCCCGAACAGGCGCTGAGGTCGGCAAAGCGCGAATTCGGCAATCCTCTACTGGTCCGCGACGTGACGCGCGGCGTGTGGGGAGGGGAGTGGCTTGAGCACCTGCTGCAGGACCTTCGCTATGCCTGGCGCCAGACGCGGCGGTCGCCTGGATTCTCCCTTACGGTCATCGCCACGCTGGCCCTGGGGCTGGGAGCGACGGCTGCGATGTTTACCGTGGTCGAGCGAGTCCTTCTCCAGACGTTGTCCTACCCGGAGCCGCAGCGGCTGGTCCTGCCGGCGGAATCCGGGAGGAGGGGCGACCGTCAATCGATGCCGTTGCCCGACATCGAAGAGTGGCGGCAGCGGGCACAGTCTTTTGAAGACATCGCTTTCTCAAACTCCGCAGTAGGACGGTCGTTTCTGGAAGGAGATGCGGCTGCGGAGCAGGTGGGCCATTCCCTGGTGAGTACCAACCTGTTTTCAGTCCTTGGCGTGAGGCCCGCCTTGGGGCGCGGTTTTGCTTACGACGGGCAGAAACCGTTCGCGCATGCCGGAGATGAGAAGACGATTGTCCTGAGCGATGCTGCGTGGCGCGACGCCTTTGGCGGACGGAAGGATATTCTCGGCAGGATCGTGCGGATCAGCGGCCAGCCGTACACGGTGGTCGGAGTGATGCCACGGGGCTTTTCGTTTCCCTGGAACTCCTCCCGTCCGCAGGTATGGACCGCAGCGCATTTTGATCCATCGGACGATAGCCGGAACGCACTGAATGCACTCTATAAACTCTACATCCCGATTGCGCGGTTGAAACGGGGCGTCAGCGTAACGAAGGCCGATGCCGAGCTGAAGGTCGTGCAGGCCGAGGTGGCAAAGCTGTACACGGATCCGTATGCACGGAATCTGGTGACGTCAGCGACGGTGAAGCCCTACGGCGAGTCGCTGGTGAAGCCGGAGGTCAGGAAGGCTTTGCTGGCGCTGTTTGGGGCCTCCGGTGTTCTGTGGCTGATCGCCTGCGTAAACGTGACCGGGCTGCTGCTTGCTCGCGCTGCCGTTCGTCAGCGCGAGATTGCCATCCGCGGGGCGCTGGGGGCGAGCCGCGGACGTATCGTGCGACAGCTCATGATGGAGGGAATGATTCTGAGCGCCGGTGGTTCCCTGCTGGGACTGGCGCTCGCAGTGGGGCTGCTGAAGGCGTTCGCCCACAACCTGGCGACGCAGCTTCAGGTGAAAGGCGCGATGCCGGACGGCCGCGTGATCGCGGTGCTGCTTGCCCTGACAATCGGGAGCGCGGTTTTGTCTGCGATGTGGCCCGCGGTCTCCAGTGCCCGGGCCGCAATTGAGCCTGCCCTGCGCCAGGGAAGTGGCGGCCAGGCGGGCCAGAGCCGGGAGCAGCACAGGCTGCGGTCAGCGCTGGTGGTCACGCAGATTGCCCTGTCGCTGATGCTGCTGGTCTCCTGCGGCCTGCTGCTGCGCACCATCTATGCGTTGCGTCATGCGCCGCTGGGGTTCAGGACCGACCATATCCTCGTTGGAAGCATGGCGATCCCGTCCTATCGGTTCGCAGGCAGAGATCTGACGTCTGATCTCTATAGGCCCATGCTGGAGCGTGTAATGGCGTTGCCGGGAGTAGAAGCGGCAACCCTGATGACCGAGGTCCCGCTGGGCCACTCCTTCAATGTAACTTTCTCCTTCAGCGCGCAGGGCAACAGCGCGGACGCGGTAAGAAAACGGGATTTTCGCGCGCAGCTTCGGGTTGTTGGTCCGGATGCGCAGAAGGTCTTCGGCTTCAAGCTCTTCAAAGGAAGGTATTTCAACGAAGGAGATACGGCAGGCTCGCCGGGAGTGGTGGTGGTGAACCGGGCCTTCGTCAAGGAGTTTTCGCAGAGCAACGACCCGGACAAGGTGATGGGCGAGCGCCTGATGAATCTTGAGAAGGACAGGCCAGCCGTGGTCGTGGGTGTTCTGGACGACACCCGGCAGGTCTCGGTGGCGGAGCAGTCGCGGCCGGAGATGCAGTTCTACCTGCCGCAACTCAAGCCGGACAGCAATCTGTACAAGAATGTCGAAGGCATCGCGATGGACCTGGCAGTTCGTACGGAGCGCCCCTCTGCGTCCATCGTTCCGGAGATCAAGGAGCTGATGCGACGGGCGAGTCCGGAGCTGGCCAATACCGAGTTCGTCAGCATGGACCAGATCGTCGAAGATTCGTATGGGAACCAGCAGATTATGGCCAGGCTGCTGATCGTCTTCGGCGGCGCCGCCCTGCTGCTGTGTCTCTCGGGAATCTACGGCCTATTGACGCAGCTTGTGGCCCAGAGGACGCGCGAGATCGGGGTACGGATGGCGCTGGGAGCAGATCGGGGACGAGTGATCCGAATGGTGATGCGGCAGGCCGGACGCATGCTGGTGGCCGGAGGTCTGGCGGGTCTTGCGCTGGTGTACTTTACCGGGAAACTCGTCGATGGTTTTCTCTATGGAGTGGGCGCGTATGACGGGTGGACGCTGGGGGTGATCTCGTTGCTTCTTCTGGCGAGCGGGCTGGCATCAGCGTATCTTCCGGCGCGGAGAGCGGCTGCCATCGACCCCATGGAGGCCCTTCGGGCGGAGTAGTACGACTTTGCGACCGGCATCGCGTCTAAACTTACCAGCGATGAGATACCGGATATTGAGTGCAGTGACGGGGATGGCTGTCGCCACAGGCATCAGCCTGGGCCAGACCCATAAAGTGGCTCCGACGCCCGAGACGGTGGTGCGGGCGGTGGGGGTGTACGAGTGGACGGGCGACCTGGCCAAGCCGACCGGCAGCCGCTTTGTGCCGGTTACGGTCTTTATCGATGGCGACCTGGAGGATGCCGGGATCTACAGGCCGCAGCCGGTTCCCTTCGCTCTGCTCTCAGGCAATGTCTACGAGCTTCAGGATTCTGGTCTGCCCAAGGGAACGCTGGTGCTGGAGTCGGCGATCGATGCAAAGCTTCCGGAGGGCGCTCCCGGACCGGCCTTCGATGAAGGCTGGACGGGCTATGGAACCTACAAGCCGGCGGACGCTCCGAAAAAGACGGCAGCACTGCGGCCTTCGAAAAATATGCCGGTCATTAAGATCTCAGGAGGCGATGGAAGCAAGCCGCACCTGAGCGACAAGACGGACGGCGGTTCGAAACCCACTGCCCAGCCACAGACGCCGCCCGCGCCGACCACAGCTGAGAAGGACAACCCGCCAGCCGATACCGACCGGCCAACGCTGCACAGGCGTACCGGGGATGAGACGGCGTCGAGCGCCAACAGCGCTGACGGCAGCTCCGGAGGCAGTGCTGGAGGCTCTTCCGATCCCCATGATGCCGAGCGCCCAACGCTGAAACGGCGTTCGCCGGAAGAAGAGAAGGCGGACCAGGACCGGAAGAAACAGGAGAGAAAGAAAGAGGACCAGGCCAGCGTTACCTCGAATGGCTCCATCGCGGACGATCCGGACCGTCCTCATCTGCATCACGGCAGCGGCGAGGAGGGCGGAGACAAAGAAGTGCCGAAGCTGATGGGCATTCCGAAGGACATGCACCAGATGGTGGCAGTTTCGGATGCCAGGAATCGCGATCCTCATCCCTTCGCCCGCCCGTGGGAGGACACGAATGAACACGCGGCCGTCCTGGCAAAAATGCAGGGCTTTGCCCGGGCGAAGCTGGCTGAGTATGGTGTCGTGCCGGGAGTAACTCCGCCGTCCGCGATGGCCGGCTCTTCCGTAAACCCGTCTGCGGACGCGGGGATGAGTGCACCCGACGGCGGGCCGCCGAAGCTGCGGCGCGGGATTCCGCCAAAGTCGGACGTGACCTCGGCGCCGATTCCGTCTGCGGCTGAGGCCACCAAAAAGGCTGCTCCAGCAAAACAGTCCGCGCACGCGCGCACCCGAGCCCATAGTCGCAACGCCAAGGCAGCGAAGCCCACGCCTGTCACCCTGGCCGATGAGGTCCTGAAAGGCTATACGCTCAGCTATGGCGGAGCGCCGACATACGTCTACATGGCCCATACGGTCGAGACAGGTTCGGTGATGCGCTACGTCACTGTCGTCGCACAGGACAACGGCATGGGGCAGTTGAAGGTTGCGCTGGCCAGCGTGACCGATGCGGCCCACCTGGATCGCACGCCATGGATGCGGCTGGTCGACGTCGTCGACGTGGAGGCGAGCAACCGGGCCAGCCTGCTGTTTGAGCTGCGTTCGAAGAATTCGCGGCAGTTTGCGCTGTATCGGGTGATCGCGGCGAAGCCGGAGCAGATCTTTGAGACGGGTGGGTGAGGAACGATGCTTTCGTTTTGATTGCGATGTCATCTTTTGGATCGTGCTTAGAACTGTGCGAGTTCCTGACGCATCATCGTGACGGTTGAATAGAAGCAGGGATGACGAACACAATGCGAGAAAGATGTCTTGTAAGACATCCTGCTCGCCTATAGTAATGGAAGGCGTTACTATTCAATCGTGATTACTGGTTTCTCGGATGCAGATACGGAAGAGCTGTGGGAAACAGGAAAGAATCGGCGTCTTCCCGCGAATCTCCGCAGGTCAGCATGGAAGAAGCTTGCAATTCTCCATGCTGCGCTGGAATTAGCCAATCTTCGCGTCCCGCCGGGCAATCGGCTGGAAGCATTAACGGGCGATAGAAAAGGGCAGCATAGTATCCGGATTAACGATCAGTACCATATCTGTTTTCGATGGAAATCTGGAAATGCTTATGAGGTCGAGATCGTCGATTATCACTGAAGGAAGTAGTTGTTATGCCAAAGAATTTCGCAATTCATCCCGGAGAGATTCTTCGCACCGAGTTTCTGGAGCCACTGGGGCTTTCGGTCTACCGGCTGGCTCAGGCGATTGAAGTTCCCTTGCCCCGCATCAACGATGTGGTG